>NZ_CP058409.1:2105665-2427248 GCF_015239775.1 Trichlorobacter lovleyi | reverse complement strand
GGCGGTCGGCGCCCGCTTTGATGACCGGGTAACCGGCAAGATCGCCACCTTTGCACCCCACGCCAAGATCATCCATATTGACGTCGATCCTACCTCAATCCGTAAGAATGTGCGGGTGGATCTGCCGATCGTGGGTGATACCAAGGATGTTCTGGTCAAGATGATTGACTGTCTGAAAGGGCAGGCCGATAAGGTGACGGCACAGCATGCTGCCATGGAAGCATGGCATGAGGATATCAGCGGCTGGAAGACAAAACATCCGATTTCTTACAAGCAGAGCACCAGTGTTATCAAGCCCCAGTACGTCATCCAGAAGCTGCGTGAACTGTCTGAGGATGATGCCATCATGGCAACGGATGTGGGGCAGCATCAGATGTGGGTGGCCCAGTTTTTTGAATTCCATCAGCCACGCACCCTGCTGACCTCAGGCGGACTCGGCACCATGGGCTTTGGTATCCCTTCGGCCATGGGGGCGCAGGCTGCCTATCCCAAACGTCAGGTGATCTGCGTCTGCGGTGATGGCGGCGTGCAGATGAATATGCAGGAGCTGGCCACCATGGTACAGCATCGCCTGCCGGTAAAAATTGTCATCCTGAACAATAACTTCCTGGGAATGGTACGCCAGTGGCAGGAGTTGTTCTTTGACAAGCGCTACTCCCAGACCTGTCTTGAACTGCCGATGGATTTTTCCAAAATTGCCGAGGCCTACGGTGCCAAGGGGCTGAAGGCTGAAAAACCATCCGAGGTTGAGCAGGTGATCAAGGAGGGGTTTGCTCACAATGGCCCGGTGATCATGGAGTTCACGATTGCCCGTGAAGAAAAAGTGTTGCCGATGGTCCCCGCCGGGGCGTCGCTGAATGAAATGGTATTGAACGCCTAGGGACGTGGAGGAAACAAGATAATGCATCATCAACATACCATATCGGTTGTGGTTGAAAATGAATTCGGCGTGCTTGCCCGGGTTTCCGGGCTGTTCTCCGGTAGAGGGTTTAACATAGAGTCGCTGTCGGTCGCACCAACCAGTGATGAATCGCTTTCCCGGATTACGATTGTCACCAGTGGCGATGAGGCGGTGCTGGAGCAGATCACCAAGCAGTTGAACAAGCTGGTGGATGTGATCAAGGTGCTGGATTTCAGTGACGGCAGTGCCATTGAACGTGAACTGGCACTGATCAAGGTGACGGCTGAAGATGATAGCCGGGCCGAGGTCCTGAGGATCGTTGACATCTTCCGGGCCAAGATTATTGACGTCACCCCCAAGTCCTACACCATCGAGGCCACCGGATCACCGGCCAAGATCAATGCCATCCTCGACCTGCTGCGTCCCCTGGGACTGAAGGAGCTGGTCAGGACCGGTGCGGTTGCCATCGGTCGTGGCGCCAAGGGCTGGAAAGGGTAGGAGCTGGCAGGCGTCGATTGACAGCAGCAGGCTCCTGTAGTATCGTGCGCTGCGTTTTTTAACAGAAATACGCTGTTTCAAACAGATTCAAAACATACGAGGAGAACGTCAATGAATGTGTATTACGATCGGGATTGTGATCTCGCATTAATCCAGTCCAAGAAGGTGACTATCGTCGGTTACGGTTCCCAGGGCCACGCCCATGCCTGCAATCTCAAGGATTCCGGCGTGGATGTGACTGTCGCGCTGCGTGAAGGTTCTGCATCCGCCATCAAGGCACAGAACGCAGGCCTCAAGGTGGCAACCGTTGCCGAGGCTGTCGCCTCTGCAGACGTGATTATGATCCTGACTCCGGACGAGTTCCAGTCACAGCTGTACCGTGACGAGATCGAGCCGAAGCTTAAAAAAGGTGCCACCCTGGCCTTTGCCCACGGTTTTGCCATCCACTACAACCAGATCGTGCCCCGTGCTGATCTGGATGTGATCATGATCGCCCCCAAGGCGCCGGGTCATACGGTGCGCTCTGAATATGTCCGCGGTGGCGGCATCCCTGACCTGATCGCCGTGTTCCAGGACGCCTCGGGCAAGGCCCGTGAAGTGGCCCTTTCCTATGCCAGCGCCATCGGCGGCGGCCGCACCGGTATCATTGAGACCACCTTCAAGGACGAGACCGAGACCGATCTGTTCGGCGAGCAGGCCGTGCTCTGCGGTGGCGCCGTGGAACTGGTCAAGGCCGGTTTCGAGACCCTGGTTGAGGCCGGTTATGCCCCTGAGATGGCCTACTTCGAGTGTCTGCACGAACTGAAGCTGATCGTTGACCTGATGTTTGAGGGCGGCATTGCCAATATGAACTACTCCATCTCCAACAACGCCGAGTATGGTGAGTACGTCACCGGCCCCAAGGTGATCAACGAGCAGAGCCGTGCTGCCATGAAGGAGTGTCTGAACAATATCCAGAACGGCGAGTATGCCAAGCGCTTCATCCTGGAGGGGATGTCCAACTACCCCGAGATGACAGCCCGCCGCCGCCTGAATGCTGCTCATCCGATCGAGGTGGTTGGTGGCAACCTGCGTGCCATGATGCCCTGGATCGGCAAGAACAAGATCGTTGACAAGGCGAAGAACTAACCTGCTGTTGTGACTGCAATTCAGACCCCGCTCTTACTGGGAGCGGGGTTTTCTACGTTATGTATAATGGACTATTCATGCGCCCATCAAATGCCCTGATAACCCCTGAAGGATACCCGTTTATCGCCTATAGTGCCGGTCTGTTTCTGTTTCTGGCCGGTGGTGCCGTGCTGCTTAAATCCGTTGCACTGGCAGTACCTGCCGTTGTGACACTGCTTCTGCTGCTGTTTGTGATATCGTTTTTTCGCAACCCGGAACGGCAGCCGCCGGCTGACAAGGCCTTGCTGGTGGCTCCTGCCGATGGGACGGTTGTGTATGTCGGGCCGGCGACCCAGGAACACCTGGGGGCCTGTCAGAAGATCAGCATCTTCATGTCGGTCTTTAATGTCCATGTGAATCGCGCCCCCATTACCGGCACGGTGGTGGATCGTTTTTACAAGCAGGGCAAGTTTTATGACGCCCGGCACGCCGATGCCTCCTGCGAAAACGAGCAGTGCGGGCTGGTCATGGAGCAGGATAACGGTGTGCGGGTGGCCTTTGTGCAGATAGCCGGGCTGATTGCCCGCAGAATCCTCTGCTATGCCGAGGTCGGCGATCGTCTTGAGCGGGGACAGCGCTACGGTATGATCCGTTTTGGGTCCCGGGTTGATGTCTATCTGCCGGAGGGTCTGGAAAGTCTGGTCGTTGTGGGACAGACGACGGTCGCAGGTGAAACAGCCCTGGTCAGGCTGGGATAACAGCAACAAGGAGCCGACACCTATGGAGACACCTGAACAATTAGACCCGCAGCCTGTCGAGAGGCATGAGAACATCAGGCGGGGGATCTATATCCTGCCGAACCTGATTACTGCCGGCAGCCTGTTTGCCGGGTTCTACAGCATGGTTGCCACCCTGAACGGTAATTACGGTTCAGCGGCAATCTGGATCTTTATCTCGGCGATCTGCGACGGCCTTGACGGCAAGGTGGCACGGCTGACCAATACAACCAGCCAGTTTGGCGTCGAGTTTGATTCTCTGGCCGACCTGGTGGCCTTCGGGGTGACGCCCGGTTTGATGATGTACGCCTGGGCCCTGAAGCCGTTTGGCCGCTTGGGCTGGCTGGCGGCGTTTCTGTTCGTAGTCTGCGGTGCCCTGCGGCTGGCCCGTTTCAACGTGCAGGTCAATACGGTTGAGAGCAAACGCTTCATTGGCCTGCCGATTCCGGCAGCAGCCAGCATGGTGGCCTCCACCGTCCTGCTCTTTAACCACTTCGGCTGGCCCAGCTCCTACAAAAAGCTGGCTATTCTGGCCCTGATCTATCTGCTGGCCTTCCTGATGGTTTCCAGTGTCAAATACTACTCATTCAAGGATCCGGAGCTGATCAAGAAACAGCCGTTCGGCTTCCTGGTGCTGGCGGTGGTGCTGCTGATCATTGTTGCGGCAGAACCGGCGGTGATGATGTTCGTGATTATGCTTAGTTACGTTCTCTCCGGACCGATTGGCCTGTTACTGACCTGGCCCCGGCGGCGGCGGCTTGAAAAGGCGATTCACAAGGGGCATGAGGAGCTGCTGCAGGAGCATGAGCCGGTACTCAGGGGAGGGGATGGATCGTAGCCTGCAGGCCGGCGGGGCTTATCTCCAGAACGGCATAGGAGTGGAACGGTGCCGGAGCGGCCAGGGTGCCCGGATTGATAAGCCAGATGCCTTCCTGCCTGACAGCCTGGGCAAGGTGGGTATGGCCGTACAGGACGGCATCAACACCGCTGGCGTGGGCCTGTTCTATCAGGCGTGACAGACCGCCTTTGACACCATAGCGATCACCGTGGCAGAGCAGCAGCCGCAGACCGGCCCACTCACGGATCAGTTCCCGGGGGGCTGTTGAGCCGAGGTCACAGTTGCCGGCTAACCGTACAACCGGACAATCTTCGTCAAGCACTGCCAGTAACGCGGCATCCTCTTCGCCATCGCCCAGATGTATAATTGCCTCGCACCTGCCGGCTGCTTCGTGAGCCCGCAGCAAGGCGGCCTGATTACCGTGGGTGTCTGAAACAACCAGAATACGCATTGCAGTGTTACCTCTGAAGGCGGCAGCTGCCGCAGGAGTTGTTATGTCCGCGAAAAAAATTCTTGTGATCGTAGGCGCCTGCTTTGCAGGACTGATACTGCTCTTTTTGGGAAGCATCGCCCTGTCAACGCTGCTCTTCAGCGACAAAGAGAAGGGCTTTGCCAGCGGTCCCGGGGTCGGGCTGGTTGAGGTCAAGGGAATGATCGTTGACTCAACTGAAGCGATCCGGCAACTGCGCCATTTTGCTAAAAAAGATTCGGTCAAGGCGGTGGTGCTGCGGATCGACTCCCCGGGCGGGGTGGTCGGCCCGTCCCAGGAGATTTACGAAGAGGTACGCAAGCTGGCCGCCACGAAGAAGGTGGTGGTCTCCATGGGCAGTCTGGCTGCCTCGGGAGGTTACTACATTGCCGCGCCTGCCTCGGTGATCTACGCCAATCCCGGCACCATCACCGCCAGTATCGGCGTGCTGATCAAATTTTCCAACCTTGAGGGGCTGTTCGGCAAGCTGGGGGTCAGCTCCACCACCATAAAAACCGGCACCTTCAAGGATGCCGGTGCACCGGACCGTCCGCTCTCGCCGGAAGACCGGGCCATGTTCCAGGCCCTGATCGACAGCACCCATGAGCAGTTTGTCAAGGCCGTGGCCGAAGGGCGCAAACTGCCGGTGGAGGAGGTGCGCAGCATCGCCGATGGCCGGGTCCTGTCAGGTGAACAGGCCAAGGCGATCAAACTGGTTGATAAACTGGGCAACCTGCCGGATGCCATCGCAGAGGCCGGCCGGCTGGCCGGTATCTCCGGCGAACCGGCACTGATCCTGCCTCCCAAGAAAAAGGTCAACTACCTTGAACTGCTGGCAGAGGGGGCAGAGGAAAAATTCAACGGTGTCCTGAACAGGGCGGTGGGACGGGGCCTGCAGGTCACCTACGAGTAGGAGCGGTTCTTTTTCGTTCTGACCGCGTCAATCTGCGGGATACTTTGTGCGGCGTACTAACCCGTACGCCTCCGCAGTATCCCTTGCTTGCCGTGCCCAGAACGCAAAACTCCGCGCTCCTTCAGCTATCTGTTTTCCTACTTCCGCGTCTGCAGCCGTGCGTGCGCCTCCAGCAGGATTTTTTCGGTGGTGTCCCAGTTGATGCAGGCATCGGTGATGGATACGCCGTACTTCAGTTGTGAATGGTCTGCCGGCACCTTCTGGTTGCCTTCCTCCAGGTTGCTTTCGATCATCAGGCCGGAGATTGACTGATTGCCTGCCACCACCTGATCGATGATCTGCTCCAGTACCTCCGGCTGTTTGCGGTAGTCCTTGTTGGAGTTGCCATGGCTGCAGTCCACCATGATGGTGGGGGCCAGACCGTTCTTTTTCAGGCTTTCTTCGGTGTGGCTGATATCTTCGGGCAGATAGTTGGGTTTGCGTGACCCACCCCGCAGCACAATATGCACATCCGGATTGCCGGTGGTCTGTATGATGGAGGCACGCCCTTCGCGGTTGATGCCCAGAAAGCTGTGGGGGGCGCGGGATGAAATCATGGCATCAATGGCGATCTGCAGATTGCCGTCGGTGCCGTTTTTAAAGCCGATCGGGAAGGAAAGACCGCTGGCTAGCTCCCGGTGGGTCTGGGATTCAGTGGTGCGTGCGCCGATCGCGCCCCAGGAGATAAGATCAGCCACGTATTCAGGGGTGATCGGGTCAAGCATCTCGTTGGCCACCGGCACCCCGAGATCCGTCAGGCGGCAGAGCAGGCCGCGGGCAATCCCCAGCCCCTTTGAGATGTTGTGTGAGCCGTCCATGCCCGGATCGTTGATCAGCCCTTTCCAGCCCACGGTTGTGCGGGGCTTCTCGAAATAGACCCGCATCACCAGCATCAACTGATCATCGACCCGCCGGGAGAGGGCGGAAAGCCGCTTGGCGTAGTCAATGGCCGCCTCAGTGTCGTGGATTGAGCAGGGACCGACTACCACCATCAGGCGGCGGTCGCGACGCTGCAGGATCTCTTTGATCTTCTCACGGCTGCGGGAGACGAATTCCCGGCCGGTATCCGACATGGGAAACACCTGACGAAGATCAGCCGGGGCTATGATGGGGGTAATGCCGGAAACCTTCAGGTTGTTGGTCTTGATCATGGTAAGGCCTCGCTGCTGGGAAAATGGAAACAAGTATTCTTTCTACTGGATAGGAGTAAAGCTTGTCAAATTCAAACAGGTTTCGTGGTACCAAACCGGCCGTATTTATTGACCGTGACGGTACCGTTAACATTGAAAAAGAGTACCTCTACCGGGTTGATCAGTTTGAGTTTACCCCCGGTGCGATCGAGGCGATCAGGTTGCTGAATCAGTCCGGTTATCTGGTGGTGGTGGTCACCAATCAGTCCGGTGTGGCGCGGGGCTATTATACCGAGGCTGATGTGGAAGCGCTGCACAGCCATGTTGATCAGCTGCTGCAGTCGCACGGGGGGCGGGTGGATGCCTGGTACTATTGCCCCCACCATGCAAGCGGCAACCCTCCCTATAATCAGGAGTGCGATTGCCGCAAGCCGCTGCCCGGCATGTTATTGCAGGCGGCAGCAGAGCACGGCATTGATCTTTCCCGCTCCTGGATGGTTGGCGACAAGCTGGTTGATATTGAGGCCGGCCTGGCGGCCGGATGCAAGCCGGTCTTGGTGATGACCGGCTATGGCGCCGAGGCGGTCGATGGGCTGTCGCCGGAGGTGCCCCGTTGCCCCGATCTGCTGGCTGCAGCGCAGCTGATTACGGCTGTTTGACAGGCGGTTCGAGCCTGTGCTAATGCTACTTTCTTGTTACTCTATGAAATGAGACCTGTATGCTCCTGCCGCCCGTAAAGAAGGCGATGAGCAGAGGGATAACCCTGATCTATGTTTGAATTCATTCGTAAATTTACCCTGCCGATTCTGGTCTGTGTGGGGCTCCTGGCCGCTCTGATTACCTATTCGCTGAATCTGCCGCGGACACGCCAGGCAAATCTGCTTGAACGGGGCGTCAACGGCTCGCTTGCGCCGATGCAGGAACAGGCATCACGCAGTGGCGGGCTCTTTCGGCGGATCTGGCATGACTATATTGCGCTGGTTGACCTGAAACAGGAAAACGTCCGCCTGAAGGATGATATCAAACACCTGAACAGCGCCCTGGCTGCGGCAGGTGAATCGTTGCGGGAAAACGAGCGCCTGGTCCGCCTGCTTGATCTGCGCAAGAGCGTCAAGGAACCAACCGTTGCAGCGATGGTGATTGGTGAGGATGTCACCCCCTGGTTCCGCTCGCTGACCATTGACCGGGGCTCCGACAGCGGTATCCGGGAAGGGATGCCGGTCCTGGCGGCAGACGGTGTGGTGGGACAGACCGTCAAGGTAACGGCCAACTCAAGCCGGGTACTGCTTTTGACAGACCACGCCAGCGGTATTGCCGCCATGGTACAGCGCTCCCGTGCCCGCGGGGTAGTCAAGGGGCGTGGTGACAACCTCTGCTCGCTCGAATTTGCCGTACGGGGGGAGGATGTGCAGGTCGGCGATCAGGTGGTCAGCTCGGGTATCGGTGGCATCTTTGCCAAGGGGCTGCCGATTGGTGAGGTGACCATGGTTAAAAAGGGTGAGTACGGAATTTTCCAGACCGTTACGATCCGTCCGGCAGTCAGCACCGCACACCTTGAAGAAGTACTGGTGGTACTTCGTGTCCCGCAGACCTGAGGGCAGGCTGGTATGACCGGTTTTTTAAAGGGGACCGCCCTGGTCCTGGGAATCGTGCTGCTGCAGACATCGGTGCTGCCGCAGTACCTGATTGCGCTCTACAAGCCTGACCTGCTGCTGATACTGATGGTCTTTCTTGCCTTGCGCGCTCCGGTCAGTACCAGTCTTCCGGCTGCCTATGGCTTGGGGTTGTTGAAGGATTGTCTGAGCGGGCTCTACCTCGGTTTGAACGCCTTTTCATTCCTGCTGGTGTATCTGGTCCTGAAGACCCTTTCTGATCGTCTCTACGTTCAGAACGCGTTGCTGCTGGTCCTGACGGTCTCTCTCTCCACCTTTGCCACCATGCTGGTCAATGCCCTGCTGTTGTCGATCTTCTCTGAGGCGGCAGGAATTTTTTCGTCGTTGATGACGGCCCTGATTCCGCACCTGCTGATCAATGCCTTTGTGGCATCGCTGGTGGCAATCCTGCCCGAATTCGGCAGCCCGCGGACCGCAAAATGATCAAAGGGCAACGTTACGTCAGAGAGGTCGCCCAGCCGCGGCAGCGCACCATCCCGCTGGCCATTGTGGTGACGGTACTGTTTTTTCTGCTGTTGCTGCGTCTCTGGTACCTGCAGATCATCAAGGTTGACGACTACCGGGCCATGTCGGAAAATAACCGGTTGCGCTTCCTGCCCGTTGCCGCCTCCCGTGGTGCCCTGATGGACCGTAACGGCACGGTTATGGTTAACAACCGTCCTTCGTTCAGTCTGTCGATCATTCCCCAGGAGGTCAAGGATGTTGAGGGGATGCTGGATACGCTGGCATCACTGCTGAAGCTGGACAGGGCGGAGCTGCAGGAACGCTGGGAGAAATCAAAAGGCCGCGCCCGCTATTATCCGGTCGTGATTGCGATCAACATCAACCGTGATCAGGTTGAAATTGTCGAAGAGAACAAGTTGCGGCTGCCCGGCATTGAGGTTAGTGTCAAGCCGGTCCGGGAGTATGCCTTTCAAAACTCGGCCGCGCACCTGTTGGGCTATATCGGTGAAGTCTCTGACAAGGAATTGGATCTGCCCGCCTACGGTGATTACAATCCCGGCGACTATATCGGTAAGAACGGCATAGAAAAGGCCTGGGAGCATGAGTTGCACGGCAGTGATGGAGGCCGACAGCTTGAGGTGGATTCACGGGGGCGCGTCCTGCGGGTGCTGAGCGAGAGCAGTCCCACGGTGGGAAACAGTCTGGTGCTGACGGTTGACAGCCGTTTGCAGCGGACAGCGGAGCAGGCGTTCGGAGCGCAGGCCGGTGCTGCCGTGGTGATGAATGTGACGAATGGTGAAGTGCTGGCCTTTGTCAGCAGCCCGACCTTTGACCCGTCGCTTTTCGCCGGACGTATTCCGGCCGATGTCTGGAAGGGCTATCTGGAGGATAAACGGCACCCGCTGGAGAACAAGGCCCTGTCCGGCCAGTACCCGCCCGGTTCCACCTTCAAGATGCTGACCGCCCTGGCAGGTCTTGAGGCAGGGGTGGTCAATGAAAACACAAGCGTGTACTGTGACGGCGCCTATGAAATGGGGGGCAGCAAGTTCCGCTGTTGGAGCAGGTCCGGCCATGGCAGCGTGAACCTGCGCAAATCCCTGAAAGAGTCCTGTGACGTCTACTACTACCAGCTGGGGGAAAAGCTGGGGGTGGACCGGATTGCCGCCATGGCGGAGCGTTTTATGCTGGGTAAAGAATTGGGGATCGGGCTGCAGAATGAAAAAAGGGGGCTGATTCCCACCTCGGCCTGGAAGCTGAAACGTTTCGGCAAAAAGTGGTTTCCCGGCGAGACCCTGCCGGTGGCCATCGGCCAGGGCTATGTGCTGATGACCCCGATTCAGCTGGCCTCCATGGTGGCGACGGTTGCCAATGAAGGAACGATCTACCGTCCGCACCTGGTCAAGAAGGTCGTTGACCCGGACGGCAAGACCATCAAGGAGTTCAGTCCGGAAGTGCTGGGAACCACCGGCATCTCTCCGGCCTCGTTTAAAAAGGTGAAACAGGGACTCTTTGCCGTTGTCAACGATCCGGGCGGAACCGGTGCCAATGCCCGGCTATGGGATGTGAAAGTGGCCGGTAAGACCGGTACGTCGCAGGTGGTGAAGCTGGGAGAGGACCGCAAGAAGGCGGTTGCCTACCAGTACAAGGATCATGGTCTGTTTGTGGCCTTTGCCCCCTTTGACAAACCGGAGATCGCCGTGGCCGTGGTGGTGGAGCATGGTGGCGGCGGTGGCGCGGTAGCAGCACCGATTGCCGGCAAAATACTGCGCAGCTATTTTGATTTGCAGAAGCCGCCCGCACCCAAACCGAAACCGGCAGAAGAATCGCAGGATGATGCCCAGGCAGAGGCTCCTGCCGGAAAGCAGGATCATCAGGTGCAACAGGGGGCTGCGAGTGATTGATCGACGTCTTGTCACCAACTTTGACTGGACCCTGATCGGCCTGGTCAGTGCCATCTGCCTGATGGGGATCCTGAATGTCTACAGTGCCTCTGCGGCGTACAAGATGGGTGGGGCTCCCTACTACATCAAGCAGCTGAACTGGATGGCCTTCGGGCTGCTGCTGTCTCTGGTGGTGGCAAGTGTTGACTACCATATCCTGGAAGACTTCTCCTACTGGTTCTACGGCTTCCTGATACTCCTGCTGGTGGCAGTGCTGCTGGTGGGGAAACGGTCGCTGGGGGCCACCCGCTGGCTGAACCTCGGTTTTTTCACCATCCAGCCCTCAGAACTGATGAAAATCGTCATTGTTGTGACTTTTGCGCGATTTTTTAACAATTTTCATACGGTGGGGGGATTGACCGTCAAGGATATGCTGTTTCCCCTGGGGCTGCTGGCTATACCAGCCCTGCTGATCATGAAGCAGCCCGACCTTGGCACTGCCACCCTGGTGGTGCTGATTGCCGCCTCCATGGCCTTTTATGTCGGCTTCCGCTGGTCTACCATCGTGACCTTCGCCCTGGTGACGGTGCCCTTTTTCTGGTTTACCTGGGCCGTCTACATGAAGCCGTACCAGAAAAACCGCGTGCTTGATTTTATCAACCCGGAACGTTCACGTCTGGGCAGCGGCTACCATATCATCCAGAGCAAGATCGCGGTCGGTTCAGGCGGGTTCTGGGGCAAGGGCTATGTCAAGGGGACCCAGGCCCAGTTGCGTTTTCTGCCGGAACAGCATACCGACTTCGCCTTTTCCGTCTTTGCCGAGGAGTGGGGCTTCTTCGGTACCCTGATCCTGCTTGTGCTGTACCTCTGTCTGGTACTCTGGGGACTGAACATCGCCCGGCGTTGCAATGACCGTTTTGGCGGCCTGCTGGCGGTCGGTGTAACCGCCATGCTGTTTTGGCACACGGCGATCAACATCGGCATGGTGATCGGTCTCTTTCCGGTGGTTGGCGTGCCGCTGCCGTTTTTCTCCTATGGTGGTACCTCCATGATCACCTCCATGGTCGGTGTCGGTATTTTGCAGAGCATCAGCATGCGACGCTTCATGTTTTAACTTTTTTGTGCTAAAGTTCACCGGTTTTCCCATCTAAAATATTTAACCACGCTTGGAGATACTCAATGCTCAGTACCCTGATCCGCAAGGTTATCGGCAGTAAAAACGAACGTGAACTGAAACGGCTCTGGCCGATTGTGGCAAAGATAAACAGCCTTGAACCCCAGATGCAGGCCTTGTCCGATGAGGCGTTGCGGGCCAAGACCGCCGAGTTTAAAGAGCGTTATGGCAAGGGTGAGTCCCTTGATGCCCTGTTGCCGGAAGCGTTTGCGGTCTGCCGCGAGGGGGGACGCCGTGAGCTGGGGATGCGGCACTTTGATGTGCAGCTGATCGGCGGCATGACCCTGCATGCCGGCAAGATTGCCGAGATGAAGACCGGCGAGGGCAAGACCCTGGTGGCAACCCTGGCCGCCTACCTGAATGCAATTTCAGGCAAGGGCGTACATGTGGTCACGGTGAACGACTATCTGGCCAAGCGCGACTCGGAGTGGATGGGGCGGCTCTATGGCTTTCTGGGGCTGACCACCGGCGTGATTGTCCATGGGCTGGATGATGAACAGCGCCGTGCCAACTACGCCGCCGATATTACCTACGGCACCAACAATGAGTTCGGCTTTGACTATCTGCGCGACAATATGAAGTTTTCCCTGGATGACTATGTCCAGCGCGGCTTCAATTTTGCCGTTGTCGATGAGGTTGACTCGATCCTGATCGATGAGGCCCGTACGCCGCTGATCATCTCCGGTCCGACCGAGGAATCCACTGACAAGTATTACGTCATCAACCAGATCATTCCGCGTCTGGAGCAGGGTGAGGTCAAGGAGGTTGAGGCCAACACCCTGTCCGGCAAGAAAAAGGTCTACACCGGTGACTTCACGATTGATGAGAAGGCCAAGAGTGCCACCCTGACCGAACAGGGGGTTTCAAAGGTCGAAAAGCTGCTCAAGATCGAAAACCTGTATGATCCCCGCAATATCGAGACACTGCACCATGTCAATCAGGCCCTGCGTGCTCATGCCATGTATCGCCGCGATGTCGACTATGTGGTCAAGGATGGCGAGGTACTGATTGTTGATGAGTTTACCGGCCGTCTGATGCCCGGCCGGCGCTGGTCCGACGGTCTGCACCAGGCGGTTGAGGCCAAGGAAGGGGTGCGGATCGAGAGCGAGAACCAGACCCTGGCCACCATCACCTTCCAGAACTACTTTCGGATGTATGCCAAGCTGTCCGGCATGACCGGTACCGCCGATACCGAGGCAGAGGAATTCCACAAGATCTACAAGCTGGATGTGACGGTCATCCCCACCAACCGTCCCCTGCTGCGTCCTGACTATCCCGATGTGATCTACAAGACTGAACGTGAAAAGTTTGACGCGGTCATCAAGGATATCAAGGAACATTATGAAAAAGGGCAGCCCTGTCTGGTGGGTACCATCTCGATTGAAAAATCCGAGGTGCTGTCCGAACTGCTGCGCAAGCAGGGCATTCCCCACTTTGTCCTGAATGCCAAGCAGCATGAGAAAGAGGCCGAAATCGTGGCCCAGGCCGGCCGTAAACAGGCGATCACCATCGCCACCAACATGGCGGGCCGTGGTACCGATATCGTGCTGGGTGGTAACCCGGACA
The DNA here is from genome assembly GCF_015239775.1 of Trichlorobacter lovleyi. Classification (NCBI taxonomy): domain Bacteria; kingdom Pseudomonadati; phylum Thermodesulfobacteriota; class Desulfuromonadia; order Geobacterales; family Geobacteraceae; genus Trichlorobacter; species Trichlorobacter lovleyi. The sequence goes on along the minus strand of NZ_CP058409.1, from coordinate 2,413,840 downwards.
GCCTGCTGAAACAGTGGCGGCTGGCCAACCCTGAAGCCGCTGCGGAACAGGCAGCTGCCATGCTGGAACAGTACCGGCAGCAGTGTGCCGCAGAGCATGACGAGGTGGTGGCCCTGGGCGGTCTGCATATCATCGGTACCGAACGGCATGAATCCCGCCGGATTGACAACCAGCTGCGCGGCCGTTCCGGCCGTCAGGGGGACCCCGGTTCGTCCCGCTTCTATCTTTCGTTACAGGATGACCTGCTGCGGATCTTCGGCTCCGAGCGGGTGGCCAAGATCATGGACTTCCTCAAGATCGAAGAGGGCGAGGCGATTACCCACGCCATGATCAACAAGTCGATCGAGAATGCCCAGAAGAAGGTGGAGGCCCACAACTTCGAGATCCGTAAGCACCTGATCGATTACGATGACGTTATGAACAAGCAGCGTGAGGTGATCTACACCCAGCGCCGCGAGATCCTGGCCGGTGAGGATATCCGTGAGAGCTTCCTTGAGATGCTGGACGACACCATCGGGGATATCGTCAAGGCCTATGCCTTTGAAAAGGATGCGCCGCTTGAATGGGACTGGGAATCGCTCTCTGAAACGGTCTTCCGCTGCTTCTCCATACAGCTGGAGCTGTCCCGCGAGATGATTGCCCGCCTGAATGCCGACGGACTGCAGAAGATGCTGCAGGAACAGGCCCATGACGCCATCAAGCGTAAGGCGGATGAGCTGGGTGACGAGCTGATGGATCACCTGATCAGGGTCGTCATGCTGCAGGCCATCGACGTGCACTGGAAGGATCACCTGCTGAATATCGACCATCTCAAGGAAGGGATCGGGCTGCGCAGCTACGGCCAGAAGGATCCCAAGCAGGAGTACAAGAAGGAGGCCTATCAGCTCTTCATGGAGATGATCATCCGGATCCGTGAGGAAACGGTTGAAAAGGTCTTCTGGGTACAGATTGAAAGAGAAGAGGATATTGAGGAGCTGGAAGAAGAGCAGGTTGAGCGCAGCCGCAAGATGTTCAAGGCGATCACGGTCAACGATGATGAGCACCCTGCCGAGCCGGCCAAGAGCCAGAAGAATGCGGGCCGGAATGAACCTTGTCCGTGCGGCAGCGGGAAAAAATACAAAAAATGCTGCGGTAAGTAGTACGGCTTCGCCAGCAGTTCATCTGCGGCGTTGCATTCGTCGTCCGACGCTCGATGTACTATCTTTGTACACCGTTGCGCCGGACTCCTCATGCGCCTTGCATCTGAAGCCCCTGGCTGTGCCGTTAGTGAGGTAATTGAAAATATGTCCTTAAAAGGTTACAAATTCTCTGTTGTAGAGGCAGCCATCAAGAAACCGGGCCGTAAGGATCTGGCCCTGATCTTTTCCGAGACACCGGCAACGGCTGCAGCGGTCTTTACCACCAATGCGGTCAAGGCGGCTCCGGTGCTGTTGTCAGCCGGGCGGATTGCCGCCGGTAAGGCCCAGGCCCTGGTGGTGAACAGCGGTAACGCCAACGCCTGCACCGGTGCCCAAGGCATGCTGGATGCACGGGAAACCACTCAGCTGCTGGCAGCGGGGCTGGGGATTGCAGAAGAGCTGGTGCAGGTCTCTTCCACCGGGGTGATCGGGGTGCCGTTGCCGATGGAGCGCCTGAGAAAGGCAATGCCAGGGCTGGTGGCAGGATGCGGCAGTGCAGGCATCGATGATCTGGCGGCTGCCATCATGACCACCGATACCTTTCCCAAGGCGGTCCAGCGGAGCGGTTCCGTTGCCGGCGTCAGCTATACCGTGGCCGGGGTGGCCAAGGGGGCCGGCATGATCATGCCCAACATGGCCACCATGCTGTCGTTTGTTATGACCGACGCAGCGCTTGCCCCAGAACTGATTGATACGCTCTTCCGTGCTGCTGTTGATCGTTCCTTTAACGCCATTACCATTGACGGTGATACCTCCACCAATGATACCTGCCTGCTGATGGCCAACGGCGCAGCCGGAACAGCGGTCATTATCGCCGGTACACCGGAGGCTGGAGAGTTTGCCCGGCTGCTTGACGAGGTGCTGCTGGAACTGGCCAAGCTGATTGTCAGGGACGGCGAGGGTGCCACCAAGTTTGTCGAGATCAGGATCCGCGGTGCCGAGTCTGATGCCGATGCCAAGCGGGCCGCCATGGCGGTGGCAAACTCCTCGCTGGTCAAGACCGCCTTTTTTGGGCAGGATGCAAACTGGGGCCGGATCTTTGCCGCGGTGGGCTACTCCGGTGCCAAGGTCAATCCTGATCTGCTGGCGCTCTGGTTTGATGATGTCTGTATGGCCAGGGCCGGTGTCTTCAGCGGCGGTGATGCCGAGGCGCTCGGCACCGAGGTGTTGCGTAAAAAAGAGTTCAGCGTGCAGGTCGATCTTGGATTGGGGCAGGGGAGTGCAACGGTCTACACCTCTGACCTGTCCCACGAATACGTCAGTATCAACGCAGATTATCGTACCTGATTCCCCGGCGGGAGGTAGCACGATGAAGAAACTGCTTTCGATTGTGTGTGCGCTGTGTGTGTTCGGCCTGGCGGTCCCGTTGTGGGCCGGGTCTCTCAGTATCACTGAACTGGCGGTCACCACCAAGGTGTCAAAGGGCAAGCCGATCGATGCGGTCCATCGCATTTCCCACCGTACCGTCAAGGCACTCTACTGCTTTACCCGAACGCTCAGCGACGACGCTGCCGAGACCTCCATCAAACACATCTGGCTGCGGGGTGGGCAGGTGGTGAAGGAAACCGACCTGCCGATCCGGGGCAAACGCTGGCGGGCCTACAGCACCCTGCCGGTGGATGCCTCAAGCGTGGGCAACTGGCGTGTCGATATCAAGGACGAGTCAGGAACGGTTATCAAATCAGTGGAGTTCAGGATACACTAAATGAAGATGTACAGAGTAACCTCAAGCCGCCTGCTGGGCGGCTTTTTTCTGCGCCTGACTGTGGGCGTGCTGCTGCTGATCACCTGCTGTCTGTCAGATCTGTCCTTTGCCGGGGCCGCTGCTGAACAGGACCCGCTGCAGGAACTCGGGCGGACCGCGGTGCTTGATACCATGCTGCAGAATGCGGTCCGGCGCGGCCTGATCAGCGGTGCTGTGGTGCTGATCGGCAACCGGAACGGTACCCTCTATAGCCATGCGGCCGGACGTGCCGGTTTTGAGGCCGGTTCTCCTGCGCTGACCGTCGGCACTGTCTTTGATATCGCCTCCCTGACCAAGGTGTTTGCCACCACGCCGGCCATTATCAGGTTGATGGACCAGGGGGCGCTCTCGCTGCTTGATCCGCTTTCGCGCTGGTTTCCCGAGTTTGAGGGGAAAAATATCACCGTGCTGCATCTGCTGACCCATACCTCCGGGCTGCATGACGGCATGCTCGACCCGGCAGCCCCGCTGGAAAGCGCCATCAGCCGCGCTGCTGCCCAGTCGGGCTCTGTCCAGCCGGGGACCCGCTTTCTCTATGCCGATATCAATTTTATCCTGCTTGGCAATCTGGTCCGCCGGATTACCTCCTTCAGTCTTGACGGGTACTGCCAGGACAGCTTTTACCGGCCGCTGGGGATGCTGCATACCGGTTTTAATCCTGCGGTAAAGTTGAACACGGCCGCCACGCTGGGTGGCCGCAACGGCGTGCTGAACGGGGTTGTCCAGGACCCCAATGCCCGTTTGCTGGGTGGGGTGGCAGGCCATGCGGGGCTGTTCAGCACGGCGGAGGATCTGGCCCGTTTTGCGCGCATGCTGCTGAACGAAGGGGAACTGGATGGCCGCCGGGTACTGTCCGCCAGGGCGGTTGCCCAGATGACCGCACCCTACTACTTCAGAAACGGCAGCATTGTGCGCGGCCTTGGCTGGGATCGGGAATCGCCCTTCTCCGCTCCCAAAGGCTCCCTTTTTACCGAGTTTTCCTATGGGCATACCGGATACAGTGGCACCTCGGTCTGGATCGATCCGGAAAAAGATCTGTACGTAATCTTGTTGACGACCCGGCTTGATTACCGCAACAGGCGTAGTTTCAACCGGTTGCGCAGTGACATCTCGACCCTCGCGGCCGCCCTGTTTGCCGGGCATAAAACGGGCGGTGATGTACAAATACCGAAAAACACTGCTCCTTGACACTACCCGGACCCTGTGTTAAGGTTTGCCTCGTTTTGTGCCGACACTTCAGTAGTGCATCATCAGCAATCCTCGCGGGGAGGGACCGATGGGCAGCATCTCAATACTTCTGGCCGATGACAGCATCACCATCCAAAAGGTCGTCAGTATCATTTTTGGTTCAGACGACTATACCCTCACCGTTGTTGATAACGGCAAGGCCGCCGTGCAGAAGGCACAGGAGCTGCAGCCGGATGTGCTGCTGATCGATGCCCTGATGCCGGGCATGAGCGGTTATGAGGTCTGTGAGGCCATTCGCAAGGATGCCGTCCTTGCCACCAAACCGGTCCTGCTGTTGACCGGTTCCTTTGAGCCGTTTGATGAGGACAAGGCCCGCCAATGTGGCGCTGATGATCACATTGTCAAACCGTTCGAGTCCCAGCAGATCGTTGCCAGGGTTCAGGAGCTGTACCAGCTCGGTCTCAGCCGTGCCGCCGGAACCGTCGCAGCCCCGGCTCCGGAGCCGGTAGCTGAACCGGTACCTGAACCGCCCCAGATGGAAACGGCGGCTGCAGAAGAGCCGTTTGTTTTTGAAACGACTGCTCCGGCCTTCACCGCAGAACCTTCCCCTGTAGAACCGATGGCTGCTTTTGAACCGGCCGCTGAACCTGCGGCATTCTTTGCAACACCTCCGGTTGAGCCTGAACCGGCACGTTCCCTCGACGATCCCTGGGGGGCCTTTACCCAGCAGCCTGCTGCTGCTGAAGAAGAAGCGCCCGCCTCTCCCTTTGATACCGTCCAGCCTGATGTCATGGCACTGATGAGCGACGAGCCCGCTGAGCTGCCCGCTGAACAGTCCGGGCATGATAACATCGGGGCTTCATGGGTGCCGGTTGAGGAGCAGACCTTTGAGTTCCGTGAGGAGGTCGCCTCGGCACCTTCCCAGGTGGTTGAAGAAGCGGCGGCAGCCGGTACGCTGCCCGAGCCGGAGCAACCGTTCAGTCCCGATGTCTTTGAACCGGTGGCCGCCCCTGAACCGGTTGTTGAGCCGATTGCCGAAGTACCGGCCCAGGTGGTTGCCCCGGTTGTTGCTGCTGTTGAAGAAACGGCAGTTGCGCCGCAGGCCGCCGCTGCGGTTGCTCTGACGGATGAGCAGTTGAAGGCGGCCCTCCTGTCGGCATCCAAAGAGACCATTGAACGGATCGTCTGGGAAGTGGTGCCTGATCTGGCTGAGGCCATGATCAAGGAAGCCATCAAACGGATCACTGAAGCAAAATAAGCGTTACTACATACTGGTTGCAAATGGGGATGGCAACATCCCCATTTTGCATTGTGCAGGAGGAACGACATGATCAGACAGGCGATTGCCAAGGTAGTTGAACTGCATGACCTGAGCGAGGGGGAGATGATCGAGGTGATGAACCAGATCATGTCCGGAGAATGCACCCCGGCCCAGATCGGCTCATTTATCACCGCACTGCGGATGAAGGGCGAAACCGTTGAAGAAATCAGCGGTGCTGCACGGGTCATGCGGGAGCGGGCCACCCCGATCCGGGTCGGTCGCAACGTACTGGACATTGATCGCGATGATATCAACCTGGATCAGGAGACCATCCTGGATGTGGTTGGTACCGGCGGTGACGGCACCAACACCTTCAATATCTCCACCACGGTCTCCTTTATTGTCGCGGCCTGCGGCGTCAAGGTGGCCAAGCATGGCAACCGTTCCGTCTCCTCTGCCTGCGGCAGCGCCGATGTGCTTGAGAAGCTGGGGGTCAACCTTGACGTCACCCCGGAGCAGGTTGAGCGCTGTATCAATGAGATCGGTATCGGCTTCCTGTTTGCACCGGCCCTGCATGGCGCCATGAAACATGCCATCGGTCCCCGGCGTGAGATCGGCATCCGCACCATCTTTAACATCCTGGGGCCGCTGACCAACCCGGCCAATGCCGATTGCCAGGTGATGGGGGTCTACCGGGAGGAACTGGTTGAAAAGATGGCTGGCGTACTGCATCGGCTGGGCTGCAAGCGCGGCTTTGTGGTTCATGGCAGGGATGGTATGGATGAGATCACCCTGACCGGTGAAACCGCCGCTGCAGAAGTCAGCCCTGAAGGTGTCCGCCTGTTTACCATTACGCCGGAAGAGTTCGGTTTCTGCCGCTGCAGTATGCAGGCGCTGAAAGGGGGCGATGCCGTTGCCAATGCGGCTATCGTCCGTGCCGTCCTCGGGGGAGAACAGGGACCGCGGCGCGAGATCGTCCTGCTGAATGCAGGCTTTGCCCTGGTGGCTGCCGGACGCTGCGCAACGGTTGCAGCAGGCATTGACCTGGCGGCACATGCCATTGATTCCGGCGCTGCCCTCACGCAGCTTGAAAAACTGGCCACACTCACCAACTAAGAGGACCGAGATGAGCTCTACGCCGGACATCCTTAAAACCATTGTTGTCCACAAACGGGACGAAGTTGCTGCGGCGCGCCTGGCGGCCTCGCTGGATGAGCTGAAGCTACGCATATCAGACCTTGAAGACACCCCCCGCGGCTTTGAACGGCACCTGCGCGAGGCGGTTGCCTCAGACTGGACCGCCATCATTGCCGAGGTCAAGAAAGGCTCCCCCAGCAAAGGGGTGATCCGGGACGATTTTGATCCGCTGGAGATCGCGGAGATCTACCAGAACAACGGTGCCACCTGTCTTTCCGTCCTGACCGATGAGAAGTTCTTTCTGGGGCATCTGCGTTTTCTGGCACTGATCCGTGAACAGGTCGGTCTGCCGATGCTGCGAAAAGACTTCATCATTGATCCGTTTCAGGTCTATGAAGCCCGTGCCGCCGGTGCCGATGCCATCCTGTTGATCGCCTCCATCCTGGAACCGCAGCAGATCGTTGACCTGGCCGGTGTTGCCCGATCCGTACAGCTGGACGTCCTGTTGGAGGTGCATGATGAAGCGGAGATGGAGGTGGCCTGCAGCACCGACATCGGCCTGATCGGCGTCAACAACCGCAACCTGCGCACCTTTGTCACCGATCTGGGCACCACCGAACGGCTGGCCAAAATGCTGCCTGCCGGACGTCTGCTGGTTGCTGAAAGCGGTATCAACAGCCGGGCTGATATTGAACGGCTGCAGGCCGGCGGTGCCGGTGCGTTTCTGGTTGGCGAATCCCTGATGCGGGAAGAAGATATCGGCGCAAAACTGCAAGAACTGCTCTCATAGGCCAACTGCGCCATGCAGACCGTCCATGTTGTCTTTAACCCCGCCTCCGGCAGCTATGCCCCCGCCAGGGCGGAACAGATCCTTACCGGATTGCGGGCTGCCGGGCTTGACCCGCAACCCCTGCTTCCCCAAACCCTTGCAGAATCCATGCAGGCGGTGGCAGAACTCTGTAACCGGACCACTCCCCCCACCATTATCGCTGTCGGCGGTGACGGCACCATTAACACCGTCATCAACAGCATGCCGCAGGGCAGGGCCACCCTGGGGATCATCCCGCTTGGTACCGCCAATGTCATGGCCCGGGAACTGGGCATCTCCTCCCAGCAGGACGCCATTGCGCGAATAGCCCGCGGCACGTTGCGCCCCTTTTCCGTAGGTGAAGCCAGCTCCGCCGCCGGTGTCAGGCGCTTTGTCCTGATGGCCGGGATCGGTGCTGATGCCGCCGCCGTGGCGGATGTCCGGCCATCCGAAAAACGTCTGCTGGGTAAAGGGGCCTACATCCTCTCGGCGCTGCGCCAGTGCCTCAACTGGGACAGCGGCAGCTTGACCGTCACGATCGGTCGGCACCAGCACAGCTGCCACAGCCTGCTGGTGGCCAATGCCGCCCATTATGCCGGTCCCTACCGTCTTGCTCCCCGTGCCAGCCTGTTCGCCCCCCATTTTGAACTTGTCCCGCTGTTGTTTCGCGGTCCGTCGGATCTGCTCCGCTTTGCCGGCTCCGTCTTCATTCACGGAACATACGAAGCGGCTGATGCCTTCTGCACGTCTCAGGAACCGATCCTGATTGAAGGAGACAAACCGGTTCAACTGGATGGCGACTCCTTCGGTACAACGCCACTGAGCATCCGCCTGATACCTGATTTCAATCAATTGATTGTCTAGCGCTAACCGAACTTCTAAGATGGCTACGAGGACTCTTTTATGTTGAACAAGCAGCTTCTGATCAACCGGCCCCGCTTGATGCTGATCATCCTGGTCTGTATCTCCAGCCTGATTTACCTGGTTGATTATATGGTGGATGGCAGTCTGAAGGAGGTCACAACCAGTTTCCTCGGCAATCTGGCCTTTCTGCCGATCTATATCATGGTGGTGACGCTGACCATGGAGCAGTTGTTAAAGGAACGTGAGCGTCAGACCCTGCGCCGCAAGCTGAATATGGTGATCGGTGTCTTTTTCAGTGAGGTGGGGACGCGGCTGTTTCGTGAGCTGGCAACGGCAGTGCTGCAGCATGAGCAGTTGCGGGTCTCTTTGCTGGTGACACCGCAGTGGAAGGATGCCGATTTCAGCGCTGCCCTGGCGTTTCTCGGCTCGCATGACAGCAGGATTGATACTGTTGGTGCCGGTCTGGATCTTGAACAGCTGAAGCGCTTTCTGGTGGGAAAACGCAGTTTTCTGGTCGGGCTTCTGGAAAACCAGAACCTGCTTGAACATGAGGCCTTTACTGACCTGCTGTGGGCTGTGTTTCATCTGGTTGAGGAGCTTGATGCCCGTGACTCCCTGGCCGGGATTCCGCAGGCCGATGTCGAGCATCTGAATGGCGATATCAAGCGGGTCTTTGGCTATCTGTCCCGTGAATGGGTGTTGTATATGCAGCATTTGAAGCAGGATTACCCCTATCTTTTCTCGCTGGCAGTCCGGATGAACCCGATGGCGGAGCAGGCCAGTCCCCACCTTTATTGATCCGCATCAAGTTATTGAAAATCGTTTTCATAAAGCCTTGACCCCTGTGTGCCGCATCTGTTATTGATAATAAAAATCAGATGGAGCGGTGCCATGATCCTGGAAAAGAAAAAGACGTTTAATGCCTTTGCCGCCCGGCAGGGGCTGCGCTCAACCCGCCAGCGTGATGTTATCCTGGATGTCTTCCTTGCTACCCGTGAACATTTAAGTGTTGAGGAGCTGTACCTGAAGGTGAAGGCATCCCATCCCGGTATCGGGCAGGCCACGGTTTACCGTACCCTGAAGCTGTTTGTGGAGGCCGGCCTGGCCCGTGAGATGATGTTGCCGGACGGTCAGACCCGTTATGAACATCAGCTGGTGGGGGAACACCATGACCATCTGATCTGTACCGGCTGTAACGCCATCATTGAGTTTGAGGATGAGACGATTGAGCAGCTGCAGCGCGAGATTGCCGGACGCCACGGTTTCAGTCTGACGGCCCATAAGATGCAGTTGTTCGGGCTCTGTCCAGCCTGTCAGGTGGCAACGGCGTAGCACTACCGTAAATCTGTGAAAATGGTTTTCACTATAAGGAATAGACGATGTCAGCTTCTGCGGTAACTTCCGATTCTCTTCAGCCGCCTCGCCGGGTTGCCCTGGTGGGGAACCCCAATGTGGGCAAGAGCGTCCTGTTTAATGCCCTGACCGGCAGCTATGTCACGGTTTCCAACTACCCCGGCACCTCGGTTGAGGTGTCGCGGGGACATGCCACGATAGCAGGCCAGAGCTGGCAGGTGATTGATACCCCCGGCATGTACGCGGTGCATACCATTACCGAGGAGGAACGGGTTGCCCGTGAGATCCTCCTGAATGAAAAACCGGATGTGGTGCTGCACGTGCTGGATGCCCGCAATCTGGAGCGGATGCTGGCCATGACGATCCAGTTGATCGAGGCCGGGTTGCCGGTGGTGCTGGTGGTCAATATCATGGATGAGGCTGAGCGGTTGGGGCTCTCCTTTGATCTGCCGCTGTTGCAGCAGCGCCTGGGTATTCCGGTGATCGCGGCGGCAACGGCCCGCAAGCGCGGGATTGAAGAGATCAAGACAGCCATTGCCGAGTTCGGCCAGAGCTGCGGTCTGCCGATCAGTTACAGTCGTCTGCTGGAGCGGGATATCGCCGAGGTGTCGCGGCTGCTGCAGGGCAGTTATGTGCTCTCCCGCCGGGCATTGTCGTTGCTGCTGTTGCAGGGGGATGAGGAGGTGAGCGGCCTGGTGGCGCAGGGGGAGGGGGAACGTTACCCGGCCCTGGCGGAGAAGGTGCGCGAGATCGCCTTTGAGCGGCGCGAATCGTTTCATCTGGATCTCTCCATGGAACGCAAGGAGATCGTCAACCGTCTGGTGCGGGGGGTGATTACCCTGCCGGACAAACGGCATGAAACCTGGGGCGGACGGCTTTCCCGGCTGGCTGTGCAGCCGTTGACCGGTATCCCCCTGTTGTTTCTGACGCTCTATTTCGGCCTCTACAAGTTTGTGGGGGATTTTGGCGCCGGTACCCTGGTGGATTTTCTGGAAGGGGAGCTGTTTGAAAAACTGTTCAACCCCTGGATCACCACGCTTTTGACCGGCTGGATTCCCTGGTGGTGGTTGCAGGAACTGCTGGTGGGGGAGTACGGCATCATCACCCTGGGGTTGCGGTATGCGGTGGGGATTATCCTGCCGATCGTGACCACCTTCTTTATCTTCTTTTCGATTCTGGAGGATGCCGGCTACCTGCCCCGTCTTGCCCTGTTGGTGGATCGCGGCTTCAAGTGGTTCGGCCTGTCCGGCCGTTCCGTCATCCCGATGGTGCTCGGGTTCGGCTGCAGCACCATGGCCACCATGGTGACCCGTACCCTGGAGACGGTGCGGGAGCGGGTGATCGCCACGCTGCTGCTGGCCCTGGCTATCCCCTGTTCCGCCCAGCTGGGGGTGATCCTGGCACTTTTGGCCCGTACCCCGGGCGGCCTGCTGGTCTGGATCGTCTGTATGACCCTGCTGTTTGTGCTGGTGGGGGTGCTGGCCGGGAAGCTGATGCCGGGCGAGGCGCCGATGTTTTATATGGAGCTGCCGCCGATGCGGCTGCCCCAGCTTTCCAACGTGCTGACCAAGACCTATACCCGCATGCAGTGGTATTTTCTGGAGATCCTGCCGCTGTTTGTGCTGGCCTCGGTGCTGATGTGGCTGGGCAAGATCACCCACGGCATGGAGAAGCTGGTTAATGCCATGACCCCGCTGATGCAGGGGATCGGCCTGCCCAAGGAGGCGGCGATTGCCTTTATCTTCGGCTTTTTCCGGCGGGATTACGGGGCAGCCGGGCTGTACGACCTGCAGAGCAAGGGGCTGCTGGATGGCCGTCAACTGACCGTTGCCGCGGTGACGCTGACCCTGTTCATCCCCTGTGTGGCGCAGTTTCTGATGATGTTGAAGGAGCGCGGCTGGAAGGTCTCGCTGGCGATCTTTGTCTTTGTCAGTCTGCTGGCCTTTGGCAGCGGGTATCTGTTGAATCAGGTGCTGGTGACGACCCGCTTATTGGGGTAGTTCCGGTGCCATTTCAAGGCGCTGGCTGCGTTGGCTCGTCTTTGGCTCCTCAACGTACTGACCTGTACGCCTGCGTCGCCAAAGCCATCGCCGCCTGGCCATCATCCTTGAACTGGCACCGGAATAACTCCCTGCTCTCCTTTTGCGGAAGTGAAACCGGCTTCGGCAAAGCGGTGATGAAGGGGTTTGGAGTTTTACTATGCGATGCGGATTCTGCGGGCATGAGTTTGATGAGTCGGAAGGGACCCAGCCGGGCTGCGGCGCCTGTGCCGGTGGCTGCCACGGTATCCACTGCCCGCGCTGCGGGTACAAGAATGTCCCGGAACCGGCCTTCTTGAAACGTCTGAAAAGTATGGTAACAAGGAAAGATAAGGAGCATGGCGAATGAAACTCTCTGAACATGCGGAAGAGATCCTTGAGGCGATGTGGATTGCCATTGAAGAGGAGGGGGCGGCCTTTTACGACCCCGCCAGGATGGAGCTTCCCGAGGATGATGCTGCCTGCCGGGAACTGACCGCAAAGTCGCTGGTCGAGCTGCGGCACGGCATGCTCTACTTCCGCCAGGAGGGCCGGGAGGAGGGCAAAAAGACCATCCGGCGCCACCGTCTGGCAGAACGTCTGATGATGGATGTCTTCAATATCAAGGGGGAAGAGGGGGACAGCAAGGCCTGCCAGTTTGAACATCTGCTGAATGAAGGGGTGGATACCAAGCTTTGCACCATGCTGAATCATCCGGCCACCTGCCCCCACGGCAAGCCGATCCCGCCCGGCGACTGCTGCGCCGAGGCACGCCAGCAGGGTGATCTGGGGGTGGTGCCGCTGACCGAGTTCAGGTCCGGCCAGGAGGGGGAGATCGCCTACATCCAGACCGAGGACAGCAAGAAGATGCAGAAACTGATGGCCATGGGGGTGCTGCCCGGCAACCGGATCATACTGGCTCAGTCCTTTCCGTCCTATATCTTCAGGGTCGGCTTTTCCGAGTTTGCCATTGATACGGCCCTGGCACGTGAGATCTTTGTCAGAAGGATCGAGCGGTAATTGACAAAGAGAAGGCGGAACAGCTAGTATCAGAGCTTATTTTACCCGTATGGAAAGGTTGCTATGAAGATCATTGTCCTTCTGGGCGACGGCATGTCCGATGAGCCCTGTGCAGAACTGGACGGTAAGACCCCGCTGCAGGCAGCACAAACCCCCAACATGGACCGGATGGCCCGGGCCGGTCAGGTCGGTCTGGCCAAGACCGTGCCGGATGGCTTGCCCCCCGGCAGCGATGTGGCCAACCTGTCGGTCTTTGGCTATGACCCCCGCAGCTGCTATACCGGCCGTTCTCCCCTGGAGGCGATCAGTATGGGGGTGCAGCTCGGCCCCCATGATGTGGCCTTCAGGATGAACCTGGTCACCCTGACCCCCCACAACGGCAAGATCTACATGGAGGATTTCTCTGCCGGTCATATCGGCAGTGAAGAGTCCCATCAGCTGATCGCCATCCTGCAGGCTGAGCTGGGGGATGAACGTTTCGAGTTCCACCCTGGGGTGGGCTACCGTCATCTGCTGGTCTGGCGTAACGGCAAGGATGCCATGACCGCTACGCCACCCCATGATATCAGCGGCAAAAAGGTGCTGGAATACCTGCCTCAGGGGGATGGGGCCGACGAGCTGATCAACCTGATGAACTCCTCCCAGATGGTGCTGCATAATCACCCCATCAACAAGCAACGCAAGGAGCGGGATGAACTGCCCGCCACCTCGATCTGGCTCTGGGGGCATGGCAAGTCGCCGGTGCTGCAACCGTATCAGGAAAAATTCGGTCTGTCCGGCGCCGTGATCTCGGCCGTGGATTTGATGAAGGGGATCGGTCTCTGTGCCGGCCTGGAGGTGATCAACGTGCCGGGCGCCACCGGTTACATTGATACCAACTATACCGGCAAGGCCGAGGCTGCCCTGGCTGCCCTGGAGCGGCTTGACTTTGTCTATGTGCATGTTGAGGCGCCGGATGAGGCCTCCCACAGCGGTAATCTGCAGCATAAGATCAAGGCGATTGAGGATTTTGATCAACTGGTGGTGGGCACTGTGCTGGCCGGGGCGGAGCGTTTTGCGGACCTGCGTATCCTCTGCTGTCCGGATCACCCCACACCGGTCCAGAAGATGACCCATACCAGCGACCCGGTACCATTTGTCATCTACCGTCCGGGGCAGGAGTGCGGTAACGGAGCCGCTGCCTACGATGAAGCCCAGGCCAAGGCAACCGGGCTTTTCCTGGCTGAAGGGCATGGCTTGATGGATCTGCTGACCCGCTGATGACGTCCCGGACAGACAGGAGGAAGACCCGGTGAAGCGATCAGGACTGCTGGTGGGTATCCTGTTTGTGCTGCTGCTGGAGCTGTTGGCCCTGGCCGGCATCCGCTATCTGTATCTTGACCGCCGCGAGGCCTTTCTCAAGTCCGGCTATAACGAGATGGTACACAGTTACCAGTCGGTGTTTGAAACCTACGAGCTGTTTTCCAGGGCGGTCTTTAACGAAACCATCAATAAGCCTGCTGTCATCAATCTGATGCAGCAGGCCTCCCGGGCAGATCGGCAACAGCAGGAGCGTCTGCGTCAGCAGTTACACGCCATGATGCTGCCATCCTACCGGGAATTGCTGCAGAACCACCTGAACCAGATCCATTTCCACCTGCCGGACCTGACCAGCTTTCTCAGGATGCACCGCCCTGCAGTCTTTGGTGACAACCTGGCCAGCGTCAGACCTGCCCTGGTTGTTGCCAATAAACGGCATGCCTATGTCAGCGGGTTTGAAGTCGGGCGCCATGAAGGCGGTTTCCGTTTTATCTTTCCGCTCTTCAAGGATGATGACGGTTTTGTCGGGACCGTCGAGACCAGCATCTCCTTTGACAGCTTCACCACCCAGCTGCGGCGCCGTTTTGCCGGCGAATACATGCTGCTGATCAAATCAGACCTGACCAGCCAGCGCTTGTTCAACAACGTGCAGTCCCGCATGGTTCCCAGCCCATTCAGCAACGGTTTTCTGCAGGCACCGATCACTGATGATACGCACAAGGATCACCTTTCCTCCTTTGAGATCCATACGGTCGCTGCTGCGGTCAGGACTGAATTTGAACGGGCCCAGGCCGCGAACCGTCCCGTTGCACTGGCTGCCGGACTTAAAGATAGTACCGTGTCGGTCTATCTGTTGCCCCTGACCAATATTGAAGGGACTCCCGAGGCCTTTCTGGTGCAGTTGAACCGTGACGAAAAGCTGCAATCCCTGAAAGAAGGGTATGCCATTGCGGCCTGGTCTGCCTCGCTGGTGGCACTCTTGGGCGGAGGGCTGATGGTGAGCCTCTATCAGCGGGCCAGGGCCATGCGCAGCCTGAACCGGCTGTTTCACCAGGCAATTGATGCACTGCCGTATCCGTTCCATATCATTGACACCCGCACCTACCAGGTCCGGGTAGCCAACCGGCAGTCCGCCAAAGGGGTGGAGCATCTGGAAGGAAAGACCTGTCATGCCTTGAGCCAGGGCTGTGCCGAGACCTGCGGCAGTAGTGAACATCCCTGTCCGATCCAGATGGTGCTGGAAACCGGAGCTGCAGCGGTGGTGGAGCATAGCCGCTATGATGAAAACGGCGAAAAGAAAATTGTAGAGATCCACGGCTATCCGATGCAGGATGAACAAGGCACGATCACCCAGTGCATTGAATATGTGGTTGATGTGACCGAACGCAGGCAGCTGGAACAGCAGCTGCAGCGTCTGGCAGATACTGATCCCCTGACCGGAACGGCCAACCGGCGCCATTTTTACGATATGCTGACAGTGGAGATCAGCCGCAGCCTGCGTTATGGCCGGCAACTGTCGGTCTTGATGCTTGATCTGGATCACTTTAAAGAGATTAACGACACCAACGGTCATGATACCGGCGACCGGATACTGTCGCGGCTGGTGGCGCTCCTGCAGGAGGTACTGCGCGCCAGTGACCTGCTGGGAAGGTCCGGGGGGGATGAGTTCCTGATCCTTGCCCCTGAAACCGATGCGGTTGAGGCGCGGATGCTGGCGGAAAAACTGCTGGTTGCGGTGCGGGAAGGGTTGCGTGATCCGCTGGCAGGTCAGGTCTCTGTGAGCATCGGTGCAGCAACCCTGCTGCACGGAGACGGGCCTGACGATCTTGTCAAACGCGCCGATCAGGCCTTGTACCGGGCCAAACAGCATGGCCGTAACCGGTTTGAGGCAAGTGAGCAGTAGCACTGCCGGAGGGTGGTCTTAGCGGCAACTGTCGATCAGAAAACGGGCGATGCTGCGGCTGGCAGGCAGTGAGGGGAGTGAGCCGATGGTAAACCAGCGCGCATCGTCAATCTCGTTGCCATCCACCTTGATATCACCGTAGGCGTAGTCCGCCACAAATCCAACCATCATCTGCGAAGGAAAAGGCCAGGCCTGGCTGGCCACGTAGCGCACGTTGCGTATGGTCACGCCGGTCTCTTCCATCGCCTCCCGTATGGCACACTCCTCCAGTGATTCCCCGACATCCAGAAAGCCCGCCACCAGGCTGTAACGTCCAACCGGCCATTCCGGCTTATGGATCAGCAGGAGTTGGTCATCACGCCGGATCAGTACAATGGCGCAGGGATGGATATGGGGGTAGTGCTCGTTATTGCAGACAGTGCACTTTTTGCCCCAGCTCTCAGGCAGTTGTTCCAGCGCAGCATTGCAGTGTGAACAGAAACGGCTCATCCGCTGCCAGTGCAGCAGCTGTTTGCCGATTCCGGCAATGGTCATCAGTTCCGGAGCAATCCGCTCCCGGAAGGCATTGAACGGTTCTGCCACCAGCTCAGGCGGGATCTGCAGGGCGGAGGGGACCGCGGCAACCTGTACCGGACGTCCTTGCAGTGTCGCAAATGCCAAGGGGGGATGTTTGAGGTTCAGCCAGGCCGGGCAGGGGCCTTGCGGCAGGAACAGCTGATCCTGTTCTGCACGCATCAGCACGGTGCCCCCCTGCAGCAATACCCAGACCGCATCGTCATCTTGCCGTGGCTGGGGGGTGGGGTGCAGCACAAAGCCATCAGGCAGTGCCTGACGGTTAAAGGGCAGGTTTACGGTTTCCGGGTAGGGACGGTGATGTTCCGGTTGTGCCGGTTTCAGCTGGCGCTTCAGGGCGGCAACGGCAGCAGGCGTTTTGCAGGAGGCGCCGAACAGGGAATCAGACATGGGGTTCTATCCTTCCGGACTGGTGTCTGGCCAGTGATAGCAGACTAGCGGACGGTTTTACAGGAAAAATCAACAAACGCCTCAAAGGCGGCCGGGTCCAGCGGTCTGCTGAAGAGGTAGCCCTGTAGCTGGTGGCACTGACGGGCGGTCAGAAAGGCTGCCTGCTGCGGTGTTTCCACCCCTTCGGCCACAACGGTCAGGTTCAGACTTTTTGAGAGTGTCAGCACGGAGTCAACAATGGCAATGGCGCTGGTGTCCTGGGGCAGGTTCATGACAAAGGAACGGTCAATCTTCAGTTCGGTCAACGGCATCCGTTGCAGGTAGTTCAGTGAAGAGTAGCCGGTGCCGAAGTCGTCAATCGAGAGCTTGATCCCCTGTTCCCGCAGCCGGTGCAGGGTGGCAACGGTCTGCTCGATATCCTGCATGACAATGCTTTCGGTCAGTTCAAGGCAGAGGCAGTCAGGGGCTATGCCGGTCTGCTGAATCAGCGCGGCAATCGTCTCCGGCAGGTTGCCGGCATGGAACTGTACTGCCGAGATGTTGACCGACAGGATGAGCGGGGGCATCCCCTGCTGCTGCCAGAGCAGGTGCTGCCTGCAGGCGGTTTCCAGCACCCAGTTGCCCACCTCGACGATCATGCCGGTCTCTTCAAGGATCGGAATGAATTCGGACGGGGCAACCAGGCTGCCCTGCGTGGTCGGCTGCCAGCGCAGCAACGCCTCCATGCCGCAGACCATGCCGGTTTGCACATCAATCTTGGGTTGATATTCCAGGAAGAACTCGTCGCGTTCCAGGGCCCGGTGCAGCCCGGACTCCCGTGCCATCCGCTCCCTGAGCCGTTCTCCCAGATCCCTGGAGTAGAATGCATACTTGTTGGTGCCCAGCTGCTTGGCCTGGGAAAGGGCTGCATTGGCGTTTTGCAGCAGTCCGTCCAGCGATTCACCATCATGGGGGAAGACGGCGATGCCGATACAGCCGGTGACAAACAGCTCATCCGGTCCTGTGGTGTAGGGAATGGCAAGCAGTTGCCGCACTGCCGTGATGCAGCCATGTACCTCGTGGCAGTCAACCACCATGATGATGAACTGGTCTGCCCCCAGTCTGCCCACCACCCGGTTCTCGGTCTGAAGCTCCAACAGACGGTTGGCGGTTTCCACCAGTACACGGTCGCCGCAGGCGTGCCCCAGAGTCTTGTTGACCGACTTCAGGTTGTCAAGATCGAGCAGCATGACAAACAGGCTGCCGGGGAAGTCACTCCGTTTGACAGCCTGGGCAAACAGCTCCTGGAGGTGGTTTCTGGTGGGCAGGCCGGTCAGGGGGTCACGCAGGTCGGCATCCTGCAACTGGGCGGTCTGTGCGTCTACGGACCTTTCCAGCTCTTCAAGCCGCTTGCGGCTTGCACGGGCCTCTTCCGAACGGGCTGTCACCGTGCTGATGACCTGTTCAAGCACGGAAAAATCATGGATCGGCTTGGTGATATAATCCCAGGCCCCCTGCCGCATGGTTTCGATGGCATAGCCCACCGAGCCGTTGCCGGAGATAACGACAATCGGCGTATCCGGTGAGTGCTGCCGGATGGCGTTGACCACTCCCAGGCCGTCCAGCTCCGGCATCATCAGGTCGGTCAGCACCAGGTTGGGCAGCAGCTCTTCAAACTTCCTGATCCCTTCATAGCCGTTGCTGGCCTGGTGCACTTCAAATCCGGTGTCTTCAAGATACCCGACAATGCTGCGCCGCAGGGCATCATCATCATCAATGATCAAAATTGAACGTGATTCTACGCTGTTCATGGTTGTTCCGCCTGGAGTGTGGGCAGGGTGATGGTAAAGCAGCAGCCCTGGCCGGGGCTTGAGCTGACGGTCAGGAGACCGTGGTGATTTTTGGTTATGATGGCATGGGAAACGGCCAGGCCGAGCCCGGTCCCCTTACCGACATCCTTGGTGGTGAAGAACGGTTCAAAGACCCGCCGCCTGACCTCTTCAGTCATTCCGGGGCCGTTGTCTGCAACGGAGATAACGGCTACCGTGTCGTCCTGATGCGCACTGATCCTGATTTCTGGCTGCGCTCCGTTCCGCCTGGCATGCAGCGACTGAGCCGCATTTTTGATCAGATTGATCAGGACTTGCTCGATCTCGGTGGTGTTGATGACCACCAGCGGCAGGTCCGGGGTGTAGTCGCGGATTACCCTGATGGTGCTGAAGTTGTAGGTCCTGCGCAGATCGAAGTCAGTGCCGGCCAGTTCAAGGGCATGCTCTATGACCGTGTAGAGCGGTGCCGGGTGCCGGCTGGTACCGTTACTGCGGCTGAACTGCAGCATATTGTCCATGATCCGGGAGGCCCGCCGGGCTGCATTCTGCATGCTGGCGAGGTACCCGTTGATCTCGCGCTGTTTCAGGTACTGTTGCAGGGCCGTCAGGTCAATACCGAGCTCTTCGGCCACCTGACGGTTTTTGGGCAGCGCAGGGGAGAGGCGGCGTTCAAGGTTCTGCAGATCCTGGGCAATGATTCCCAGCGGATTGTTGATCTCATGGGCCATTCCGGCGGCCAGGCCGCTGATCATCAGCATCTTTTCGTGCTGCAGCATGATCTCGAGGGTTTTCCGGTGCTCGGTGGTATCCACAACAAAGCCGTCCAGCAGGATGACCTCACCGGTTGTCATGTCCCGGGTGCCGCGGATATACATGGTTGCATAGAAGCGCGTACCATCCTTACGGTAGAACTGGATGTCATCCACAATCAGGGTGTCTCTGCTGCGCAGCTTGCTGATGACTTCCTGCCGTTGCTCAGCATCGGCATAGATCTGGCGCGGGATGTCATGCACCAGCGCCATCATCTCCTGTGGTGAGGCATAACCGAAGATGCTTGCAAAAACACTGTTGATACTGATGAAGTGACCGGCGGGTGATGACTGGAAGATGCCGATCGGCGCGTTGTCAAAGATCCCCTTGTAGCTCTCTTCAGAGCTCTTCAGCTGTTCTTCAACCCGTTTCTGCTCGGTTATATCCTGATACAGCGAAATGGCATGGGCAGCCTTTTCAATCATGATGATGCTGGTAAACAGGATGCCGGTACGCTGTTCACCCGTGGCGGTCCGGGTCTGGATCTCTTCGGCATTGATACTTCCGGTGCTGCTCAGCATCTTGAAGAGACGTGCATCATCGCCAGGGTTCCAGAACAGCCCCAGCTCCTGAGGAGTCTTGCCGATGATCATGGACTTGCTGTAGCCGCTTAAGCTGCAGAAGCTGCGGTTGACGTCAACGTAGCGGCGGTGGGTCAGGTCGGTGATGGCTATGGCGATCGGACTTTCCTCAAAGATCGCCTTGAACCGTTTTTCGCCTGAACGCAGCGCCTCCATGGCCGTGAAGCGGTCGGTCACATCAATATTCAGCCCGAAAATGGCGGTGATCTGGTTGTTGTGGCGGATGGGGGCCACGATTTTGCGGTAGATCTGCTCTTGCTCACGCAGTTCAAGATCAAGGGTGAAACCTTCAAGGGCCTGATCCAGCGAGATGCGGAACAGGCGGCACTGCTCTGGTGTAAGGTCGTCTTCTTCAGGCGTGTTGCCGATCTTGACGCCGTAGTGGCGGGCATTCATCTCGTTTTGCAGCAGCAGCCGGCCTTCGGTATCACGGATCCAGATGTCAAAGGGGATGTTCTCAAAAAGGGTTTCAAGAAGAATGTTCTTGTGCCGCAGGGCGTTCTGGGCCTCTTTCAGGTCGGTGACGTCCCGCCCTTCAGGGATCAGATAGATCACCTTGCCGCTGGCATCCTTCAGCGGTTTGAGCGTGGCATCAATGGCCCGTAACCGGCCGTCGGCATCCTGGTGCGTGCCTTCAAAACGGATGGATTCTCCTGCTGCACAGCGCTTGATATACTCTTGCAGCCGCGCCTGGGAATCGGGATCGTGGCACCACCAGGGGGTGTCCCAGAACTTCTTTCCGACCACGGTTGCCTTGTCCAGACCAACGAACAGGAGAGCGGTCTGGTTGGCATCAAGGAGGGTACCGTCCGGAGCCAGCAACCCCTGCAATTGAAAGGTGTTGTCAAAAATGGCGGATTTCAGCAGCACTAACGAGCTCTTGGCGCGCCTGCATTTGAGTTGCCAGACCGTCAACAGAAACGTGACACCGCAGATGAGCAGGGTGAGGATGGCAAGTATGGCTGGCAGGGGCAGGTACATGAGCTGCAGATCGGGTCCTTACGTTCAGGTTGGTGCCCTGCCGGAAGCTGCAGGGCTGCTCCTTGACGGGGATTGTTTTTGTTCTTGTTATAAAATTTTAATAAGGCAATGATATCTCGAAAATATTTTGAAACTATAACAGGGTTATGGAAATTGTTAAAGACTCTTTTGCTTGACCTTCGGATCAAAGATCGTACAATCGCGCCATGCTTCGTCTGCCCTCACGTATCTCAAACATTGCAATCCGCCGTGCACTCCCCTGGTTGTTTCGTGCCGTTGCCCTGCTGCTGGTGGGGTGGTATCTGATACTGCTGTACCTGCCTGCCGGAAGCCCTGCACAGGTCTATGGTCTGACGGTGCCCAAAGGGGCCGGCTTTGCCGCCATCGCCAGGGAATTGCAGCAGGCCGGCGTGATCCGCAGCAGTCTGCATCTGCGGCTTGTTGCCCGCTTGCGTGGTCAGGATCGCAGGATGCAGGCCGGCGACTACCGGATCAGCGGTGCCATGCTGCCGTCCCAGATCCTTGAAAAACTGGCCGACGGACAGACCGATGCCTGCAAGTTTACCCTGCCGGAGGGGTATTCTATCTATCAGGCCGCGGAACTGCTCGAAAAGCAGGGCATCTTTGACAGCGCGGCCTTCCTGGCCGCCTGTACTGATCAGGGGTTACTGCGTGAGCTTGGCATCAGCGCACGGACCGTTGAAGGGTATCTCTTTCCCGGCACCTATCAGGTCGGTTTTCAGATGAACGAGGTGGGCCTGGTCACCGAGATGGTGCGAGAGTTCCGTCGCCGGACGGAGAAGTTGAGGCCGCTGCTTGAGGCAAGCGCTCTGCGCCTGGGGCAGGCCGTGACCCTGGCTTCAATCATTGAGCGGGAGGCGGTCTCCCCGGAGGAGAAACCGCTGATCGCATCGGTTTTCCTGAATCGGCTGAGAATCGGGATGCCGCTTCAGAGCGATCCGACCGCCATCTATGGTATCAGGGTGTTCGGGGGGACCGTGACAAAGCAGGATCTGCAGCGCTCAAGCCCGTATAATACCTACCTGGTGAAGGGGTTGCCACCGGGGCCGATCGGAAATCCGGGGTTGGCGGCGCTGCAGGCGGTACTGCAGCCGGCCAAAACCGATTATCTCTATTTTGTGGCCCGGAAAGACGGCACCCACCAGTTTTCAAGGACCCTTGCAGAGCATAACCAGGGGGTTGACCGGTTTTTGAAAAAAGGAAAGAAAAAGCGGTTGTAGGCGCGCCTGCTATGCCATGCTGATGCCATCGGCATCTTCAATGATGATTTCAAGCTCAGCCAGGGCGATCTCCTTCAGACCGAGGTACTGTGCCTCGGGTGCTGAAAAGATAGAGATGCCGGGGTCGGCAGGCTGGAGGGAACGCCCCAGCTTTTTGCAGGCAAGGTTTGAAAGCCGCACTGCCACCAGCAGGATGTTGGACTGGTCAAACTCCGCAGCATGGTGACTGTGGGCAATATCGCAGTAAAAATCCGGGAAGTTCCAGGATCGCATCAGGTTGAAGCCAACCTCTTCGTGCATTGCCTCGATGATTTCATTGATAAGCTGATCTGAAAAAAGGACCGTGGTCTCTTTGCTCTTCTGGATGTCATCCAGCACCTTCAACAGTGCCAGGCTGCCGATGTCGTGCATCAGGCCGCCCATAAACGCCTCGGATGCCATGCCCGGATAGCCTGCCTTGCGGGTCAGCCATTTGGCCCCCACGCCACAGGCCAGTGCATGGCCCCACAGATTATGCATCATCCTGTTCAGGGTTTCATTCGGAGAGTTGTAGAATTCAAACTGGGATGCCAGCATGGCCATATTGGCGATTTCCTGCGCCCCCAACCGGATGATCGCATCCTTGATGGTGGCGATCTTGCTCAGGCCGGCATAATAGGATGAGTTGGCCACTTTCAGCACCCGGCCCGACAGGGATTGGTCTTCGCCGATCAGTTCAATAATATCGTCAATCTCAAAGCTGCGGGTTGCAAGCAGTTGCTGCAGTTTCACCGCAACCGTGTGAAAGACCGGCAGTTCCTGAAGATTGCCGTCCAGGCGGTCCTGAATCAGCCGGACCAGCGGCTTTTCTGCTGTCATCGTTGTACCCCCAGAATTCTACGCAGTTCATGCAGTGGCCGCGGTTTGCCCAGACGTGGCAGGTCGGTAATGATCTCCTGCATTGAAATAAGCCCCCGGGCCCCTTTAACCAGACCATCTTCCATCAGCGTCACCATCCCGGAGGTCTCAACGCTGATCTTTCTGATCTCGTAGGAACTCTTGTGATCAAGGATGGCGTTCTTGACCATCTCGTTCATCACCAGCAGCTCAAAGATTGCGACCCTGCCGCGATACCCGCTGAAACGGCAGTTTTTACAGCCCCGGCCAAACTTGAACTCAGATCCCTGCAGGTCGTGGGCGGAAAGTCCCAGGCGGGTAAGGTCGAGCGGTGTCGGGATGTACGGCTCGGCGCATTCCGGACAGACCCTGCGCAGCAGCCGTTGGGCCACGATACAGACCACCGTGGAAGAGATCAGAAACGCCTCAATATTCATGTTCATCAAGCGGATCAGGCCGCCGATGGAATCTTCGGTGTGGAAGGTGGTCAGAACCTTGTGACCAGTCAGGGCAGCCTGGATGGCCACTTCGGCTGAGAATTGATCGCGGATTTCACCCAAGACAATGACATCCGGGTCTTGGCGCACAATATGGCGCAGGGTCTCTTCAAAGGTAACGCCGATCTTGGGGTTGATCGAACACTGGGAAATCCCGTCGATCACATACTCAACCGGGTCCTCTGCCGTGATGATGCTGGTGTTGATATCATTCAGGTGATTGACGCAACCGTACAGCGTGGTGGTCTTGCCGGAGCCGGTCGGGCCGGTGACGATCATGACGCCGGTGGGTACCTCCAGGGCATCATAGATGAAATGCTCCAGCATCCGGGGGGCCATGCCGATTTCCTTGACGTCCAGCAGGGTGCCCTTGTTGTTCAGCAGCCGCAATACCACCTTTTCACCATAGATGGTGATGAAGAAAGAGACCCTCAGATCAAGGTTGATACCATGTTTGCGGCTGGTAAAGAGGATCCGGCCATCCTGGTGGCGGCGTTTTTCAGCAATGTCGGCCTGGGCCATGACCTTGATGCGGGTGGTGAGCTGGGGAGCGATATCCTTGGGAAAGTCCTTGTAGTGCCCCATCACGCCGTCCCGGCGGAAACGTACCCGCAGGCGATCCTTCTGTGGCTCGATGTGGATATCGCTGGTCTGCTCCTCAATCGCATCTTCAAACAGGAGGTTGATCATGCCGATGATGGTGTTGTCATCGGCTGCAACGGTCTGACCGGCATGTTCAAGTGCGGCAAGCGCCTCTTTCAGCGAGTTTTTAGAGCAGATGGCCGGGATGAAGTTGCCGAGGTGGGCGGCAACGATGTCGCGTGCCCGCTGGTCGAGCGGGTCGGCAAAGGTCACCACCAGCTGCTCACCCTGACGGTACAGCGGCAGCACGTTGAATTGATGGCAGATATTCAACGGCAGACGGGCCAGCAGTGTCTTGTCAATCTTGACAAAGTCGGGGTCAATCAGGGGATAGCCAAGCTGATAGGAAAGGGTCTCCAGCAGTTTACGTTCTTCAATAAAACCGTTTTCAACCAGTACGTCACCCAGCCTGCGTTGTCCCTGGGATTCCTTCTGGATGGCCAGGGCCTGCTGCAGATCAATGTCGCGCAGATAACCCAGTTCCAGCAGGAGATCACCTAGCCGCAGATTGAGCTGGTGTTTCCGCAGGGTGACCTGCAGCTGTTCCTGCGAGATCAGCCCCAGCTCCAGCAGGGTGTCCAGCATGGTCTGGGGGGTGGTGAGCTTGCTGTGGACCCGCACCGCATAGGCCAGTTGATCATGGGTGATGATGCCGTCCTTGATCAGCAGGGTAGGAATAACCCCGATCTTGACCTCTTGCGTGCTTTTCACGTGTGAAGGAGGAAATGCGCTCATGGGGCGGAAGTTTACAAGCTTTCAGGAAAATTGCAAAGGGAGATTCAGGTGGTTGTGAGGATTTTTTACGGTTTTACCCCTGCAAAGGTCATACGGTGGATCGGGCAGGGGCCGTGCTGTCGCAGAGCGGCAAGATGTGCGGCACTGCCGTAGCCTTTGTGGCGGAGAAAACCGTAGTCGGGATAGAGCTCGTCATAGGCAGACATCATCCGGTCACGGGTGACCTTGGCAATGATTGAGGCTGCGGCAATGGAGGCGGAACGGCTGTCTCCCTGCTTGATGGTTTGCTGGGGCAGGGGGGAGGCGATGGTGGTAATACCGTCTATCAGGAGCAGGTCCGGGCTGGCTGACAAGGCCTGAACCGCTGCAAGCATCGCCCGGCGGGTCGCCTGCAGGATATTGATCTGGTCAATGGTTGCCGCATCAACCTGTCCAACGCCAACGGCGAGGGCTCTGGCCATGATCAGTTCAAATAAGCGTTCGCGACGCTGCTCGGTCAGTTTTTTGGAATCATTGACCCCTTCAACCGGTGCTTCAGGGTTGAGTATCACTGCCGCAGCAACGACCGGCCCGGCCAGAGGACCGCGACCGGCCTCATCAATGCCGGCTACGAACATGTACCCGTTTGCCCGGGCCTGACGTTCAAAATGGTAGAGATCGTGTGGAGGCAGTTCAAAAAGGAGATCGTGCATGGGGATGAAAAAAGCCCCGCTGGTGAGCGGGGCTTTGCATAATCAGGCCTGACCTGGAACGTACTTGCGCTCGCGAATCCGGGCAGCCTTGCCTTTGAGTTTGCGCAGGTAGTACAGCTTGGCACGGCGAACGTGACCACGGGTTACCACCTCAATCTTCTCGACCGTGGGGGAGTGCAGAGGGAATACCCGCTCAACGCCGATGCCGTTGGAGATCTTGCGAACGGTGAATGATTCGCGGATGCCACCGTTCTGGCGTGAGATAACGACACCTTGATAGGCCTGGATCCGTTGCTTGTCACCTTCCACAATCTTAACGTGGACCTTGACTGTATCACCGGTCTTGAAGACCGGCGTATTCTTTTTCATCTGCTCAAATTCAATGATGTCGATGGTGTTCATGGTACTGTTCCTCCTCAGATATAACCTTTTTCAGGTTTCGTTGTTATGGGCGTTCTCCCAGCAGTCGATCCAGCATAATCGCCAGAGCCGAGCGAACCGGCAAATGATTGTAAGCACCATGCCCCTGGATCGGCTCCAGGATGGTGGTGGCCTGTTCAAAGATCTCGTCAGCCAGCCCCCAGCCGGTACCAAGCAACAGCAGGTGCTGTTGGTCCTTGTCCTGAAGCTGCCGGCGCAGGGCGGTAAACGATACGGCATCGGGCCGGCGGGCAGCCCCGGTGGCGATAATGTTTACCGGTTGTTGGTGCCCCTGCTGCAAATCGGCCAGGGCATCCTGAAGACTCTGCACAGGCCTGACGATCGAGAGCGCTTCACGCCGGTCCGGGTTGTAATCGGCTCCCCAGCCTGAGTCCCAATGGGTCACAATCCGTTGGATCAGCTGTTGCTGCTCCTCGGACGGTGTAACCAGATAGTAGCGGGACAGGCCAAAGGTCCGGGCGGTCCGGGCAATGTCATGGATATCAAGGTTTGTAAAGGCCGTGGTTACCAGCTGCCGATGCTTGTTATAAACCGGGTAATGCAACAGAGCAACCGCCAGGTTAACCGACATGTAAAACCCCTAGTGAACGTAAAAAGAGCTTGTCTGCAGCGCTTAAGGCTGCATGGGCCAGCAGGTCCGGCCGTCGCTCTGCCGTGCGCTTAAGCGCCTGTTCCCGTCGCCATCGTGCAATCTCTGTGTGGTTGCCGGAGAGAAGCGGAGCCGGTACCGGCAAACCGTTAAACTCAGGTGGACGCGTGTACTGGGGGTACTCAAGCAGTCCATCCCCAAACGAGTCGGTCAGTGCAGATTCGTCAGATCCAAGTACCCCTGGAATCAGCCGGGTCACACTGTCGACAATAACCATGGCTGCAAGCTCTCCGCCTGAGAGTACGTAGTCACCAATCGAGATCTCATGATCAACATAGTGCTGGTGAATCCGCTCATCAACCCCTTCATACCGGCCGCAGAGGATAATCAGTCCCGGTTTGCGGGAGAGTTCCTGGGCCAGTGCATGGGTGAACGGCCTACCCTGTGGTGTTGTTAAAAGAACAGTGGCGTCAGCGTTCAGCTGTTTGGCCGATTCAATGGCAGCTGCGAGTGGCTCCGGTTTCATCAGCATGCCAGCACCGCCGCCGTAGGGTGTATCATCGACGGTACGGTGACGGTCAGTGGTATAATCGCGAATCTGGTGCAGGCCGATCTGGATCAGCCCCTTGTCCTGTCCCCTGCGAATGATGCTTTCATCAAACGGTCCCCGGAACATGTCGGGGAAGAGGGTCAGGATGTCAAATCGCATACAGGCTTTCAAAAACGGTCTCAAAGATCAAGCAACCCTTCCAGCGGGGTGATGGTCATGGTGCCGGCCTGCAGGTTCACGCTGCTGATGACACTGGCAATGGCCGGAATCAGGTACTCGCGTTGCGTTGCCTCATCCCGGACCAGATAGACGTCATTGGCACCGGTTTCCAGGATATCCTTGATGGTGCCCAGCGTCTGACCTGCATCAGTCACAACTGAAAGGCCGAGCAGATCCTGCCAGTAGTACTCGTCGGCGTCGGGTGGTGGCAGTTGCTCCCGCTGCAGCAGCAGTTCGCACCCGGTTAACTCCTGGGCCTTTTCAATGGTGTCAAATCCTTCCAGTGTCAGCAGAAACTTGCCACTGTGATAAGCGGCCTTCTTGAGCTGAATCTGTCGGATGGCACCGGCAGGAAAACGGATCTGTACGTTTTTAGCTGCCTGCAGGCTTGCAAGGTTGCCGGAGTAGGAATGCAGCCGCAACTGGCCTCGAATGCCATGGGTGCCACTGATTCGACCGACGGCAATCAGGTTGTCGCTGGAAACATCCATTATTCAACGATCTTGAGAATCGCCTTCTTGTTATCCCGGGTGGCCACGGCATTCAGGAGTGTCCGGACCGCCTTGGCAGTCCGGCCTTCCTTGCCTATGATCCGCCCCATATCTTCCTTGGCCACGGACAGCTTGATAACCAAAGTATCATCCTCCATCTCTTCGGAGGTGACCACTTTGGAGGGGTCGTCGACAAGAGCCTGCGCGATGGTTTCGACAAGTGCTTTCATCTGGCGTACCTCTGCTTCGTAGTGTCCGGCCAGGCCGGGATAGAGCAAGAAGCGTTCTACTAGGCTGCCTGGGCTGCCTTCTCCAGGATGCCTTCTTTTTTCAGAATCTGATTAACGGTATCGGTGGGCTGTGCACCCTTGTCAAGCCAGGCGACTACCTTTTCCACATTCAGCTTCAGAACAGCCGGATTTTTGGTGGGGTCATAGTAACCGACGTTTTCAATGAAGCGGCCATCACGGCGTGAACGCTCATCGGCAATCACTACCTGATAAAAAGGGCGCTTCTTGGCGCCGTGACGCTGCAGTCTGATTTTTGTTGCCATTGTGTATTTCCTCCTGCGTTGTGTCTCGATTTTATGAAAATGCGAGTTGGTTAGAGTGTCAGTTCATTAACGGCCAAAAGGGAACATCCCTTTACCAAGTCCCCCCAGATTGCCAAGTCCTGGTAAACCGCCCATCCCCTTCATCAGGTTTTTGGGTCCCATTTTTGTCAGTTGCTTCATCATCTTCTGCGCTTCAGTAAAACGTTTCAGCAGCAGGTTTATTTCCTGTACGGTTGTGCCGCTGCCCTTGGCGATCCGCAGACGGCGGCTGCCGTTGATAATGCCGTGGTCGGCCCGCTCTGCCGGGGTCATGGAACGGATGATTGCCTCAATCCGCTTCATCTCCTTTTCGCTGGGCTGGGCCCCCTGCATCTGTTTTACCATCTTGCCCATGCCGGGGATCATCCCCATGATCGACTCGAGGGAACCGAGTTTCTTGATCTGTTGCAGCTGGGCCAGAAAGTCCTCAAGGTCAAACTGGTTTTTCTTCAGTTTCTGGGTAAGGCGGGCAGTCTCTTTTTCATCAAGGGCTGACTGGGCCTTCTCCACCAGGGTCAGCACATCACCCATTCCCAGAATGCGCGAAACCAGCCGGTCCGGGTGGAATACCTCAAGGGCATCCAGCTTCTCGCCCAGGCCGACAAACTTGACCGGCGCGCCGGTAACCGCCTTGATCGAAAGGGCGGCGCCACCCTTGGCGTCACCATCCAGCTTACTGAGTATGACGCCTGTGATGCCGAGGCGGTCATTAAAACCGCTGGCAACCGTAACCGCTTCCTGTCCGGTCATGGCGTCTGCCACAAACAGGATCTCACGGGGCTGAGCGGCGCCCTTGATCCGCTCCAGCTCGCTCATCAGGAAGTCATCAATCTGATGACGGCCTGCCGTGTCAAGCAGAACCGTATCAAAACCGTTCAATTCCGCAAAACGGAGCGCTGCCGTTGCGATCTCAACCGGATCCTGATCTGCCCGGGAGTCAAAGACATCGATATTCAGCTGCCGTCCGACGGTTTTGAGCTGCTCGATGGCCGCAGGACGGTAGACATCGGCGGGCACCAGCAGGGGACGACGTTTCTGTTTGCGCAGCCAGCTGCCCAGTTTGCCGCAGGTGGTCGTTTTACCCGCACCCTGCAGGCCGACCAGCATTAACGTCACCGGAGGCTTTGCCGCCAGATCAAGGGCGTTGTCCTGGTCGCCCCCCATCAGGGTGATCAGTTCATCATGGACAATCCTGACGACCTGTTGACCTGGTGCCAGGCTCTGCATGACTTCGGTGCCGACTGCCTTCAGGCGGACGTTCTCAACAAAGTCTTTGACAACCTTGAAATTAACGTCAGCCTCAAGCAGCGCCAGGCGAACTTCGCGCAGGGCGTCCTTGATGTTGTCCTCAGTCATCACCCCCTGGCCGCGGAGCTTCTTGAAGACTGATTCCAGTTTATCCGAAAGGTTATCAAACATTAGTGTCAGTAGACTCAGGGTATCCTAAAAGGAGCAAACTATAAGGGGAGTTATGTTTGCTTGTCAAGAAATATCTGCCATATCTATAGTTTGATGACCAAAGCCGCCGCCAGCAGGTTCTCGGCCGTGCTGAACATGTTCGTGACCTGGCCTGCGGCAAGCTGATCCTTTTTCTTGAAATAATCAAGGCAGACACCGCAGGCAAAGATTTCCGTGCCCCGTTCTTCCAGTCGTTTGAGGGCCTCTACGGTCTCGGCCCCTGCTGTGGCCAGCAGGACACCACTGTTTAACAGCAGGATGCGGTCAGGCTGCTGCGGGGTCTCAAGCAGGGTGAAGAGAAAATTTTTCATCAGCAGTTGGCCGAGTTCTTCCGGACCCTCTCCCAGCCGGTCCGAGGTGACAAGCAGCACGCGCTCGCCTGCCGGTCCTCCCGTCTGTCCGGCCGGTTCCGCTATCGCAGTGGTTCCAGAACTGCTCAACTGGAGTGACCAGCCGTCCCCCTGGGCGGTTTCGGTGACCAGATAACCCCGGTTTCTGGCAAAACGTCCGACGTTTTCCCGGGGGGCGCCATCGTCCACCAGCACGCAGACCCCGGCTGCAGACTCTTCAAGGGCTTTTTTGGTGGCAATGACCGGTGCTGGGCAGGCCTGACCACGGCAATCAATGGTTTTCATGGTTGAACTCCTGAAGAATAATGTACTCGGCGTCCCGTAGCTGGCATAAAAAAGCAGGCAGCAGTGACTGATCGGCCAGGAGCTGCATGACCGGTTCGCGCAGTTTTTCGTCAAAACGGATCGCGAGGCCGCAGTCGGCCTGCACGGCACGCGGGGCCGGAATCAGCATGATCGGCAGTCCCTGCGCCTTGAGCAGTCCCTCGGCCTTTAGAACCCGGTGGGTCGAGTTGAATACCGCCAGATACTGTCCTTCCTCAACCACCTGCTGGCCCATACAAGTGTACTCCTTGATGCGACGTGATTGACAACTGTAGTCGAACTTCTTACTATGCCGAAAAGGGGATAACCATGCAAGATTCATTTGCCCTTGCCGGGCTGGTCATAGGCGCCTTTCTGGTAAGTATCCCCTGCGGGTACATACGGGAGTCATTCAGAAAATTTTCTCTTCCCTGGTTGTTTTTCGCCCATCTGCCGATTCCGCTTGTGGTTCATTTCAGGCATCTGGCAGGATTCGGCTGGCGCGTCATTCCCCTTACCCTGCTCAGCGCGATAGCCGGGCAGATGGTTGGCGGCAGGTACAAGCGGAGGGTGAAACATGGCAGGAAAGCGTCCCAAAGGCAGCCCTGAACCGATCGGCAGGCTGCTGGCCGGTAGCGGTATCAACCCTGAACTGGCGGCCCGGCTGAAAGACCTGGTGGTCTGGCAGAGCTGGGACCGGGCCGTGGGAGAGGCGATTGCCCGGCGGGCCAGACCGCTGCGGCTGGTTGGCGGGGTCCTGACCGTTGTGGTCTCCAGTGGCCCCTGGATGCAACAGTTGAGCTTTATGAAGGCTGAGCTGCGTGACCGGGTCAACAGCCTGCTGGGTGAGGAGCGGGTCAGGGAGATTGTGCTCAAGGCCGGCAGGATCAGTCGTGACCCGGAAGAGGGCGAGGAGGCCCGTCCGGCACCCAAACCGCTTCCTCCCCAACAGCTTGAGCAGATCAGGCAGCAGGTCAGCTCCGTTGATGATGCTGAATTGCGGCAGGCCCTGCAGGGGCTGATGGAGCATCACTACCGCAACAGGTAGCTTCTACGGCAGCATGCGGTCAATCAACTCCCGGTGCTTGGTTATTGAGGCCCTTCCACCGATCTCCTTTTCCACCAGTACCGTTATCCTCTCCTGATCTTCCTTCAGTATCCCCACAAACCGGTAGCCGCATTTGACCAGATTCTGCTCATCATCCTGCTGATGCCAGACCAGCTCAGCAACGGCGCAGAGCGGCGGTTTTTCATCCTGCAGGTCGATAACCAGGAGCGAGAGATGGGTCGGGGTAGCGCTTTGATCGATGCGCGCCCCCCCGGCGCTGAGATTCAGGACGGTTTCGGACAGCTTCAGGCGGGGAGGATCCGGTTTGTGCAGATCACTGACAACCCGTTTCCACTCCCGCTGGAAGGCTGCCAGTGATGACTTCTGGGGTACGTGCAGCAAGGGCAGCGTGACATCGATACGGGGGGTCTGGCGCCGCTGGTACACGGAAAGCTCACCCAGGGGACGCAGTTGCAGCTCTTCAGGGGAAATCAGCTCCGTAAGCTCAGCCCGAAGCTGTACCCCCATACCCATGGCCTCAGTCGTCAGCTTGAACTGCATCCCCGGTTTCAGGCTCATCACCTCGCCTGAATAGAGCCGGTAGGCGGTTTTCAGCTGGAGCCGGTCATCGTTGCAGAGCACAACCTTGCCGGTGAATGAATCAAAGATGGATTCATCCCGTTCTTCCGAAATATTGATCAGGAAGACTTTCTGTCCACGGATAAAGTAGCGGTCGTAGTTCATCTGGTTGTCATGGTGTCCGTTTGTAGAGTATGCCGGGCGGCGTGCCTATTCGTGAAACATCCGGTCAAGCAGCTCCCAGTTGTGCCTTGGGCGGATCGCCTTTTTGCTCTGTTTCTTCTGACGGTGCTGGATGTAGGCCTGGATGCGCTGCTGATCCGTCTTGCGTATCAGGATAAATCTCCGGCCGATGGCGAGCCTGTCGTCATCCGGCAGGCTGCGGCGCCAGAGCAGCTCTGCAACGGCGCAGACCGGTGCTGTTCCCTGCTCCAGATCAATAAAGGCCATGCAAAGTTCCGACTGCGGGTCTGATTTGTCCACCAGGTGGCGGAAACCACCCACCCCCAGGTTGATCTCGCCGGATTTCAGTTCAAGTTTGGCGCTGCTGCTGTTGGTCAGCATGCTCTGGTAGCGTTCCCATTCGCGCCGGAAGAACGGCAGCGGGGAGGAGCGCGTAAAGGTACGAAAGTCAAGAATCAGGTCCATCCGGGGAACCTGGCTGCGCTGGTACATCTCAAGCTGTTCGGCCGGATGGATAACGATCTCCCTGCCTGAAACCGAGTGAACAGATCCGATAAACTGCATGCCTGATCCATAACTTTCGGCAGTCACCTTGAAGCGCATTCCCGGCTTCAGGGTATACAGATCCCCATGCTGCAGCGGGTAGCGGGGACGCATCACAAACTGGTGATTTTCCGCTGTTGTAATGGTGGCGGAGAAGGCCTCAAAAAGGCTTTTGTCCCGGTCAGCCGAGGTGTTGATCAGGAAGACTTTCTGGCCTCGCGTAAAGTAGGTGGAGTAGTTCATGGCGTCGTCCCCTCACGTTGGGCTGCTACGACCCGGTTACGTCCGGCCTGTTTGGCAGCATACAGGCATTGGTCAGCCAGATTCAGGAGCTGATCCGGGCTGTTGATGGCGCGGCTGTCGGCATGGGTACGGGTCACGCTGCCGAAACTTGCGGTTACGCCCAGGGTGGCCCCCCTGAAGCTGCAGGGAGCAGCCTCAATCAGGCTGCGCAACCGTTCCGCAACCACCCGGCAGCCGGTCCGGTCGGTTTCGGGCAGCACCAGAACAAACTCCTCGCCGCCATAGCGGGCCACCCAGTCAACTTCATGGCGTATCGTGCCTGCAATGATACGGGTGCAGTGCTGCAGAACCGCATCACCGGCCTGGTGGCCCCAGGTGTCGTTGATCTTCTTGAAATGGTCAAGGTCCATCATGATCAGTGACAGGTCGCGCATGTAGCGGTCTGCGCGGCGGATCTCGTGGGGCAGATGCTGATCCAGGTAACCGCGGTTAAAGGCGCCGGTCAGGGCGTCCCGGATCGAGAGCTGTTTGATCTCCTCCAGGCTCTGCTGCAGGGAACTTTCCAGGTCAAGAATCCGGCGGGCCGTCTTGAGGCGTACCATCAGTTCCGCCTCATTGACCGGCTTGATCAGATACTCGTCGGCACCGGCCTCAAGCCCTTCAATCAGTTTCTCCTTGCCTTCCTGTGAGGTCAGCAGGATCAGGTAGGTGTAGCACTCTGCAGCCTGTTCCCGGAAGGCGCGGCAGAACGCGATGCCATCCATCTCCGGCATGACCCAGTCGGTCAGGATGATCGGAAAATAGGTGGAGCGGCAGAGCTCCAGCGCCTCTTTACCGTTGGCAGCCTGACTGACCTGGTATCCTGCATCCTGCAGGGTCTGGCACAGCACTGTCCGCATGAAGCGGTCGTCGTCAACCAGCAGAATCGGGATACCGGTGTCAGCCATGCGGCCTCCGTGAGGTTAGCGGGTCAGTTTGCGATAGGTGATCCGGTGCGGGCGGTCCGCTTCGCTGCCAAGGCGTTTGCGGCGGTCCTCCTCATATTCGGAGTAGTTGCCTTCAAACCAGGTTACCTTTGAATCCCCTTCAAAGGCAAGGATATGGGTGGCGATCCGGTCCAGGAACCAGCGGTCGTGGGAGATAACCACGGCACAGCCGCCGAAGTTCTCCAGCCCTTCCTCCAGTGCCCGCATGGTGTTGACATCCAGATCGTTGGTCGGTTCGTCAAGCAGCAATACGTTGGCGCCGCTTTTCAGTACCTTGGCCAGGTGGACCCGGTTGCGCTCGCCACCGGACAGCATTCCCACCTTTTTCTGCTGATCGCCGCCGGTAAAGTTAAAGCGGGCCACATAGTTGCGGGCATTGACGGTCTGCTTGCCCAGCTGGATCATCTCCTGGCCGTCGCTGATCTCTTCCCACAACAGGCGGTCAGGGTTCAGGGTGTCGCGACTCTGGTCCACATAGGCCACCTGGACCGTATCACCAATCCGGATGGTGCCGCTGTCCGGCGTCTCCGCACCGGTGATCATCCGGAAGAGGGTGGTCTTACCGGCGCCGTTGGGGCCGATCACGCCGACGATCCCGCCGCGGGGCAGCTTGAAGGTCATCCCTTCGTACAGCAGCCGGTCACCGAAACCTTTGCTGACATTATCCGCCTCAATCACGATATCCCCCAGCCGTGGGCCGGCAGGGATGTACAGTTCCAGATCCTTGCCCCGTGCCTCACCTTCCTGCGCTGCCAGATCCTCGTATTTGCTGATCCGCGCCTGGGCCTTGGTATGGCGGCCCTTGGGAGACATCCTTATCCATTCAAGCTCACGTTTCAGGGTCTTCTGACGCTCGCTCTCCTGCTTCTCCTCAACCGCCAGACGTCCCTGTTTCTGCTCCAGCCAGGAGGAGTAATTGCCTTTCCAGGGGATCCCTTCGCCGCGGTCCAGCTCCAGAATCCAGCCGGCCACGTTATCCAGGAAATAACGGTCGTGGGTAACGGCGATCACGGTGCCGCTGTAGCTGTGCAGATGTTTTTCCAGCCAGGCCACGGTCTCGGCATCAAGGTGGTTGGTCGGTTCGTCCAACAGCAGGATGTCCGGTTTTTTCAGCAGCAGGCGGCAGAGGGCCACCCGTCTTCTTTCACCGCCGGAAAGCACCTTGACCGGCGTGTCGCCATCGGGGCAGCGCAGGGCATCCATGGCCAGCTCAAGGCGGGAGTCCAGATCCCAGGCGTCCATATGGTCAAGCTTCTCCTGCAGTACCGCCTGGCGGTCGCACAGCTTTTCAAAATCGGCATCCGGCTCGGAAAACTTGTCGGTAATGCCGTTGAACTCCGCCAAAAGGTCTACGATCTCCTGGCAGCCTTCCTCAACCACCTGCCGGACGGTCTTGTTCTCGTCCAGCTTTGGTTCCTGCTCAAGATACCCCACGGTATAGCCGGGTGACAGCGCCACCTGACCGTTAAACTCGGTATCCACCCCGGCCATGATCTTCAGCAGGGTCGATTTACCGGAGCCGTTCAGACCCAGCACACCGATCTTGGCGCCATAGAAGTAGGATAGGGAAATGTCCTTGATGATCGGCTTCTTATCGTAGAATTTCGATACCCGCATCATGCTATAGATAACTTTTTTGTCGTCAACGCTCACGAACGTCCACCTCCGCTGTTTATAAAGGATTTTTTTATTGCATGGAGTGCCTTGAATGTCAATGGCAAGCGGTCTTTGGAAATGGGATTATAGCTGTCCCAAATAATTATTGATCTTTATTGTGTAGATTGGTATCTGTTAATTTAATACATCTTACATCCTGGAGGGCATCATGAGTGTTGATCTGCAGCAGGCTATCAGGAATTCGATTCAAACGGAAAAAAACGCGATGAATTTTTACCAGATCGGGGCGAGTCATATGAAGGACCCCGCTGCCAGGCGTACCTTTGAACTGTTGGCAAAAGAAGAGCGGGAGCATGCCGGCCATTTTTATAAGATCTATCAGGGCAATGACCTGCCGTCCCTTGAGGCCTTTCTTGACGCCCCTGCCGATGCGGCATCAGGCTGGATGGCTTCAATGAACAAGGTCATTGGGGTAGACTTTACGGAAAAGGCAGCACTTGAGCTGGCGTTGCAGAAAGAGAAAAAACTGGAGGAGGCGCTTCGTGAAACCGCTGCACGGATCGACGATCCGGCGGTCAAGGCGATTTTCGAGTTGAACGCCCGTGAGACCCATAACCATTACCTGCTGATTGAATCCGAGTATGCCAGGGTCATGGGGATGGTGCATGAGAGCGATATGGATACCTTTGTGCGGGAATAGCCACCCGCCGTTTATGCACATCGAATCTTCGCAAAGCCCCTGTCACACCGGCAGGGGCTTTTTCGTGGCAGCACCACCGTTTTGTGCTATACAACCAGTTTTGCAGCTGAATATATCCATTGGGGAGTCCTGGAGTTGTCCATGCGTCTTGTGTTGCGCAGCATGACCATTCTGCTCGTACTGGTGGCCCTGACCGCTAGCGGTTGTACGAAAAAGGCAGAAAAGAAGCTGGCCCGGCCGCCTGCACCGGTGCTGGTTGCCGTTGCCGGCAGGGCCGATATCCCCCAGCGCCTGGCCGCAGTTGGCACCGTTGAAGCGACCGAGAGCGTCGTGGTGCGTCCCCAGATCTCCGGCGAACTGTCCGCTGTCTATTTCACAGAAGGCCAAGAGGTCAGCCGGGGCCAGAAGCTGTTCCAGATGGACCCCCGCTCGTACCATGCCGCACTCAGGAAGGCGGAAGCCTCGCTGGCCCGCAACCGGGTGATCATGGAAAACGCCCTCAAGGATTATCAGCGCTATGCCCAGCTGGTCAAAGAAGGGATTGTCACCCAGGAACAGGCAGAGGCGTACCGCACCAAGGCAGACTCTGCTGCCGCAGATGTCGAGGCCGACAAGGCTGCTGTTGAAAATGCCCGGGTGCAGCTCTCCTACACCACCATGACCGCGCCGATTGCCGGCCGCCTGGGTAATCTGGCGGTCAGCCGGGGGAACGTGGTTGAAGCCAACAAGACCACCCTGGTAACCTTGAACGCGATTGCGCCGATCTACGTGACCTTCAGTCTGCCGGAACGGGAACTGGCAGCGGTCCGCGGGCGGATGGCAGCCGGCAGGATGGCCGTGGAGGCAGAGCTGCCGGGCGGGATCGTTGAACGGGGGCTGGTCAGTTTTCTGGATAACCTGGTTGATACCACAACCGGCACCATCAAGTTAAAGGGGCGTTTTGACAACAGCAGCCGCCGTCTCTGGCCCGGCCAGTTTGTACAGGTTGCCCTGACCCTGGCAGAGCGGAAAGGTGTGGTGGCGGTACCCTCACAGGCGCTGCAGACCGGTCAGAAAGGGACGTTTGTCTATGTGGTGCGGCCCGACCTGACGGCCGAGATGCGGCCGGTTTCGGCTGGGGCCGTCTACAACGGTCTGACCGCGATTGACAAAGGGCTTGCCGTCGGTGAGCAGGTGGTGATTGATGGCCAGCTGCGGGTCTCGCCGGACGCCCGGCTTGAGATCAAAAAGGCCGAACAGCCGCAGCAGGGCGCGCTGAAAATCACCAGCAAACCGTAGTTTTTTTCTTTGCCAGCGGTTGCCAACTGAGCGAAGCCGGGTATACTGGCAGCAGGTAACCAGGGAGTGTCCAGGGCATGGCTTCATACGAACAAACCTTTCTTGAACAACTAACCAATATCCATGGGGTTGATTTCTCAACCTGGCAGGGGTGGGAACAACTGATGACCTGGGTCAAGCGGCAGCCCTGGCGTGAGGAGTTCTTTGGCAGTGAAAAGATCCCGGCCCGCTTGCTCTATCCCCAGACCCTCTGCGAAGAACTTACCCGCTATCTGGGTGGCTAGTGACGCCGCAGCCGGTGGCAGCCTCCCCGCATCGGCAGGCCGAGCGGCTGGTTGGCAGAAGATGGCATGCATTGCAGTATTATTTTACAGGAGGATCTTCAGACCATGAAGCAGTTGATAGGGTACACCCTGGCAGTACTGGCCGTGCTGGCCCCAGTGGCGGGAAACGCCAGCGACGAAGCACTTTTTAACCGGCTTGATGGCGACAAGAACGGTCAGATCAGCCGTGATGAGCTGATCAAGTCGGATCTGGTTGTGGTCAAGGATGCCAAAGGCCAACACCATGTGGTACATCGCGATATGGTCAAGCAGGGGGATGCCGCTGCCCTGACCGAAACACAAAAGCAGCGCCTTTTTGGTCAGATCGATGCGGATAAAAGCGGCCAGATCAGCCGCAAGGAATGGAACCGCGCCTCGCCGAACGGCTTTATTCTCTGGAAATTCTGATTCGCTACTCTCTGGACTGAGGAGGGGGACACCATGCAGATCATACCGGCTGTGCAGGATGGAATTACGATTGCCACGCTTACCGGCAGGATGGATGCCATGACCACGGTTGAGTTTGACCGCTGGTTCAGTGAACAGCGTGCAGGCGGCATAACCCGTCTGGTCCTGAATCTGGAGGGGCTTGGCTACATCAGCAGCGCCGGATTGCGCTCCCTTCTGGCTGCTGCCAAACAGATCAAGATCCACAATGGCGTACTGGTGCTCTGCTGTCTGGGGGGGACGGTCGAAGAGGTGTTCAGGATCTCCGGCTTTCTGAGCATACTGCCCTCGTTCCCCACTGTAGAGGCTGCCTGCGCCTCGTTTCAGTAAGCCGCGTCAGTCCCACGAAGCAGCAGCGGCATACCGGAACCTTTGTCAGAACCGATGCGTGGGCAGCTCTGCATCTCCCCGTTTTCCCCGGCTCCTGCAGCCCTGCAGGGGCCGTCTGCTGCCGGGCAGCTTAATCGCTCCGGCTGTCCCGCGTATCACCCCTTTTCAGTTTCCTTCCCCTACGTGCCGTTCCGGCCTCCCCTGGCCGCCAGGGGCACGCATCAGGTCTGCCCGGCCAGGATGCTGCACAGGAGGAGCATGGATGTATTCCCGACAGGTTGAAGAGTTGCTTGCCCAGCTGATCGTTGCCGCTGAAAAGCTGTCAATGGGGCGTTATGAGGGAGATCAGCAGATCTTTGCCATGACTGATGACGGCCGTTATCCCCCGGTTGTCGCGCGGTTTGCCGAGGCATTCGGCATGATGGCGGTCAAGATCGAGGCCCGTGAATTCCGGCTGGAGCAGATGATTGATGACCTGACCAGGACCCGGGATGAACTGACCGTGACGAACCAGCGGCTGCAGCAGTCGCTGCAGGAATTGCAGCAGGCCCAGATGCAGCTGATTCAACAGGCCAAGATGGAGACCGTGGGGCGGCTGGCGGCCGGGGTGGCCCATGAGGTCAAGAATCCGCTGGCCATCATCCAGCTCGGGACCGACTTTCTGGCCGATCAGCTCAAGGATACCCCGCTCTGGTATGAAACGGTCATGGATATGGCCGATGCGGTGCAGCGGGCCGACCGTGTCATCAAGGGGATGCTGGATTTTTCCCGCTCGGAGCAGCTTGATCTGCAGGAGGCCGATCTGCAGACCGTCATTGATGATTCGCTGCTGCTGGTCCGTCACGAGTTGAACAACGGGCATATTGCGGTGGTGCGTGAGGCTGCAGAGCTCCTGCCGTCGCTGCTGCTGGACAGAAACAAGCTGAAGCAGGTCTTTATCAATCTGTTCATGAATGCGGTGCATGCCATGCCGGATGGCGGTTCGCTGACGGTCGGCGTTGCACTGCACCGGCTCTGCCCTGCAGACCTGGCAGCCTTCGGCAGCGGCCAGACCGCAGCGGCAGCAGGTGAACAGGCGGTCATGGTCAGGATTGCGGATACCGGCAAAGGTATCGCGGAAGAGGTTGTGACAAAACTGTTTGATCCGTTTTTTACCACCAAACCGGTGGGGGTCGGCACCGGGCTCGGCCTGTCGGTAACCAGGAAGATTCTTGAACTGCACCATGCCGCCATCACACTGGGCAACCGGCGTGACCGGCAGGGGGCTGAAGCGCTACTGTTGTTTACACTGCCAAAGGGAGATGCACAGCCATGAAAAAACGTATTCTGCTGGTGGATGATGAGGCCGGGGTAACCAGAATGATGCGACGCAACCTTGAGGCCACAGGACGCTTTGAGGTGCGTGATCTCAATGATCCGACCCAGGCGCTTGAGACCGCCCGGCAGTTCAGGCCGGACCTGGTACTGCTTGACGTGATGATGCCCGAGATGGATGGCGGCTCGGTGGCTGCTGCCTTTGCAGAAGAACCGCAGCTTGCGCGGGTGCCGATCATCTTCCTGACCGCCATTGTCAGCAAGAAAGAGGTGGAGCCTACCGGCAGCCAGATCGGCAGCCATACCTTCCTGGCAAAACCGGTTGCCTTTAACGACCTGCTGGCCTGTATTGACGGGCAGCTCGGTTAAGAGATGGGCAACGGCACCCCGCTCAGCATAGGAACGGCCCACCCCCGCGGCGATGCCGCTGCCAAGGCAGCCGGCACAGAACGGTACGCAGCTGATCTGTACCCGCCAGACTGTCTCTGGGCCGGTGCGGTCCGTTCCAGTCTGGCCTGCGGGCGGATCATCAGCATTGACACCGCAGCTGCAGCAGCGCTGCCCGGTGTGGTCAAGGTACTGACCGCTGTTGATGTTTCCGGCAGCAACCGCCAGGGGATCATCCACAAGGATATGCCGGTGCTGTGCGATGAGATGGTGCGCTACTGCGGCGACCCGCTGGCCCTGGTGCTGGCAGAGACCAAAGAGGCGCTGCAGCGCGGCATGAGCGCGGTACAGCTGCAGCTTGAACCGCTGCCCGGTCTCTTTGATCCGGATGCAGCCCTGGCAGCGGATGCACCCTTGATCCACGAAGACAAGCCCAACAACCTGCTGGCCCAGGCCAGCATCTGCAAAGGCGCTGGTCTGGATGGCTTTGCTGATTGTGACGTGGTGGTGGAAGGCAGCTTCAGCACTCCGGTACAGGCCCACGCCTTTCTGGAGACCGAAAGCGGTGTGGCCCGCCTGGAGGAGGATGGCGGCCTGCTGATGGAGATCTCCAGCCAATCCCCCTTCCGTGACCGCTTTGAGATCAGCCATGCCCTGGGCATCCCCTGGGGCAAGATCCGGATTGTTGCCCCGTCGCTGGGGGGCGGTTTTGGCGGCAAGGATGGCGCCACGGTACAGTGCCTGCTGGGGCTGGCTGCCCAACATGCCGATGGACGCTGGGTGCGGATGCAGTGGGAGCGGGAAGAGAGCTTCAGGGCCGGCTACAAACGCCATGCCTGCAGGATGGCGTACAAGCTGGGCGCCAAGGCGGACGGCACCCTGCAGGCGTTGCATGCCAAGCTCTGGTACGACACCGGCGCCTATGCCCACCTGGGGGCCGAGGTGATGGAACTGGGCATGGAGCATGCCGGTGGCCCGTACCGGATTCCCCACACCCTGATCGAAGGCTGGTGCGTCTACACCAACAACCCGGTGGCCGGTGCCATGCGGGCCTTTGGGGTCTGTCAGGCCACCTTTGGCTTTGAATCCATGATGGACCTGCTGGCTGCCAGGCTGGGCATGGACCCGCTGGAGCTGCGCCTGAAAAACGCCCTGGTGCGGGGGGAT
Organism: Trichlorobacter lovleyi; assembly: GCF_015239775.1. Classification (NCBI taxonomy): domain Bacteria; kingdom Pseudomonadati; phylum Thermodesulfobacteriota; class Desulfuromonadia; order Geobacterales; family Geobacteraceae; genus Trichlorobacter; species Trichlorobacter lovleyi. The sequence goes on along the minus strand of NZ_CP058409.1, from coordinate 2,372,103 downwards.
GAAAACTGCGCCGGCGTCCGCCTGACCAGCTCCACCGGCATCACAACCTGTCTGCAACAACTGCAGCAGCACCCCTTCTGGCAGGAACGGGAACAATGGAAGGCAGCAGCGCCCAGCTTTAAAAAGCGCGGCATCGGCCTGGCCTCGGTCTTCAATGCTGCCGGGTACGGCGGCGGGGTGCGGGATGCTGCCACTGCCAAGATTGAACTGACCGCAGAAGGAAGCTTCATTGTCCACAACGCGGTGGCTGACATGGGCCAGGGCAACTCCTCGGCCTTCCTGCAGATCGTCGGACATATCCTGTCACAGGATGCCTCCCGGCTCGTGCTGAAACAGCCGGATACCCGCACCGCCTATCCCTCCGGCTCATCCTCGGCTGGTCGCACCACCTACACCTATGGCAAGGCATTGATCACCGCTGCGGAAGAACTGAAGTCCCGTCTGCTCAACTGGGCCGGGATGATCCTGTTTCTGCAGGACAATGACGGCCTGGAGCTGCAGCCGGGCAGGGTGGTCCATCTACCCAGCCAGAAAGAGGTCTCTCTTGTTGCGTTGGCCGGCTACATGCAGCCGGAAGAACGGGTCTGCCTGGGCCAGTACGTGGCCCCCACCTGTAAAGAGGTGCCTGCCACAGCCAAAGGCTTCTTTATCGGTTTTCCCCATGTGATCTTCGGCTATGGCGCCCATCTGGTGCGGCTGGAGGTGGACAGCCTGACCGGCCAGATCACGGTTTGTGATTACCTGGCTGTGACTGACGGCGGCAGGGTGCTGAACCCTGGCATGTTTGACCAGCAGGTGCAGGGTGGGGTAGGGCAAGGGCTGGGCTATGCCTTGATGGAGGAGTTCACGGTGCAGGAAGGTGTGGTGAAGACCCCGGATTTTGCCACCTACCTGATCCCCGGTAGCCTGGATATCCCGGAGATTATCTCCATTGCAGCCCAGGCAGAGCCGGAAGAGACCGGCCCCTTTGGCATGAAAGGGATCGGCGAAGTGGCCATGAACGGCCCCTTACCTGCGGTTGCCAATGCCGTGGCTGATGCCTGCGGTGTGCGGCTCTGTCATGGTCCGCTGACACCGCAGCGGGTGCTGGCGGGGGTGAAGGGATAAGGAGAGAGTTGAGGTTTGTACTGCTATAAACACAACAAACTTATATTGTTATAATCTTGTTTGTGAATGTATAAACCAACTTACAGGTATACAAGCCATATCTAATAATGTGGTTAAGTAGTTAATACTTTGCAATAGTATTGAAGTTGTGTGTTTTTATAAAAGGTTTGAAATGCTGTTAAAGCTAATAAATAGCAAATATAAAATTTTATTATATATAGTTTTAATTTCAAATTTATTATAATAAATGATGTTAAATTGAGGAGGAATAATAATGAAAAAATACAATAATAAATTTGCATTGCTAGCAAATAATGTTCACAAAATTTATTTTTACTATCTGATAATTCTATCTATTCTATTGTGCAGTTGCGCAACATCACCTAAGACAGCTATTAATACTTCAGTCATCACAATTCATACTATTCCTGAAGGTGCTGACATATCATTGCAGGGAGATTATATTGGTAAATCTCCAATAAACGCCCCCAAACCAAGTGAAAAAATTGATCCAGACCCAGGAGGGGCGACTAGATACGTGTACGGGTCCTATCAGCAGTTAGAGATCGAAGCCCAACTTGTTGGTTATGAGACGAAAAAAGTATTTGTAGGAACTTATCACCCGCCTCAAGATAAGATTAGACAACCTGTTTTTAGCTCAAGCGCCGTAGTTAAAACTGTTCCAGGTTACTACACGTTCCCAAATCAAGTTACCATTAAACTGTCACCGCTACAGAAATAGGTGATAGTCAGATTCTATTCGTTAGGAGAAGTTTCAGAGGGGCCTTGCTCATATTCACATTTGAGAGAATGGATGTCCCAACTCTCGTGTGGACTCGATCGCGGCAGAAAACCTGCCGCGCCGGTCACACTCATAGCCGTTAGAGCAACAGATCTCTTCGACTGTGGCACAAAGGTTTCATTATGAAGAACACAGAAGTTAATAATGACGAAATATGCGCTGTCACGGAACCTATGGTGACGGTGGCTGTGTACGGTACACCCTATGAGGCAGGTCTGGCTAAAAGTGAGCTGGAGTCCTATGACATACCGGTGTTTCTGGCTGACGAGTATACGATCGGCATAAACAGTCTGTATGCAAACGCCCTCGGTGGTATCAAGGTGAATGTGCCTGAAAGCTGTGCTGAACAGGCCTGCCGGATATTGCGGCAGGAACTGCTGCCGGAGGAAGAGGCGCTGATGCAGGATTTTGAGTCAGCCACGCCGCCATTCCCCAAGTCTCTGGCCTGGCTCTATCTGCTGCTGGGGGCATCCGGCATTGTTGGTTTTATCATGATGCTGTTGCGCGCGTAACGAATGGAATCAAGAGAGACCTGGTTGATTCGGTATCCGTAACCGTGGTGAGCTTTGTCGTGCCGGACGGTGATGTAACCCCTGAATAGAGGCACATAGGGGGTAAGCGTGCCAAACCCGGAAAGGAAAACAGATGAAAAAACTGACTGTTCCCGTCTATATCCTTGCAGTTATTCTTTTTACCGCACTACCTAATACCCATTGTCTGGCACAAGAGCAGATCTCCGGCGGTTGGGTCTCGGCAGCAGCGACCAAGCCGGAGGTGGTTGCTGCAGCAAAATTTGCCGTTGCTGAACAGGCCAAGCTGATGCAGAAAGAGTTGGAACCGGCAGCAGCAAAGCTGCGCCTGGTCTCTATTCTGCGTGCCGAAGAACAGGTTGTCTCCGGCATGAACTACCACCTTGCGCTGAAGGTAAAACTGAACGGTACGCGCAAAAAGGCAGAGGCAACGGTCTGGTGGCAGGCCTGGAACAAGGAAACGCCGTACACGTTGACCTCATGGAAATGGAAGTAAGAGGACTATAAAAGAGTGTGATGTTCCTTCTGCTGTTTGGGGGGAAGGAATGGGAAGAAAGCGAGGGGAGGCCATGGACCAGTCAGCAACAGCAAGGGAGATCGGCAGTGAACCACCCAGGGTGATGTCACCCATGCGCCTGATCGTAAGCCTGCTGGTGGTGCTGTTTCTGGGCGAGGCGCTGGTGATGTTTATCCTGCCGCTGATTTTCCATACCTCGATCGCCTTTGTCGATAACTTTGCCGACTCCGTGCTGCTGGTGCTGATCAGTGCCCCGTTTATCTGGTTTTGGGTTGCCCGGCCGCTACACAGCTCGGCCAGGGAGGTCGAAAGGCTGAACATGGCCCTGGCCGAGCGGGCCGCTGAACTGCAGCAGCAGAATGTCCAGCTGCAGCAGACCTATGCTGAGCTGCAGGCAGAGACGGCAGCACGCCAGCAGGCCATGGAGGAGCTGCGGGAAAAACAGCAACTGCTGATCCAGCAGAGCCGCATGGCGGCCATGGGTGAAATGCTGGGCAACATCGCCCACCAGTGGCGTCAGCCCCTCAATGTGGTCGGGGTCAAGGTGCAGGAAATCGGCTTTTCCCACCGCCACGGCGAGTTGAGCAAGGAGCTGCTGGATGCCAATATCTCCTCTGCCATGGGGGTCCTGCAGCACCTGTCCCAGACCATTACCGTCTTCCAGAACTACAACGTCCCGGATAAGGAAAAGAGCCTGTTCAGGGTGGAGCAGGTCATTGCCGACACGGTGCAGATTCTGGAAGAGAGCCTGAAAAACAGCAGCATCCGCCTGGAGGTCGCAACTGCCGGTGAACCGCAGATCAACGGTTATCCCAATGAATTCGGTCAGGTGCTGATGAACCTGATTCTGAATGCCAAGGATGCCCTGCAGGAGCGGCAGCCCGGCGACCCCCGGGTTGTTGTGCGATCCTGGTCCGAAGAAGGGCGGGCCAGGGTGAGCATCAGCGACAACGGCGGCGGCATCAACGAGGAGATCATGGCCAAGATTTTTGACCCGTTCTTTACCACCAAGGCGCTCGGCAAAGGGACCGGGGTCGGTCTGTTTCTGGCCAAAACCATTATTGAGAAGAATATGGGTGGCTGCATCAGCGTGCGTAACACCGCCGATGGTGCAGAATTCAGAATCGAGGTCTGATATGGAACATTCCCGCGCCTCAGCCCGCTTCAAGCTGCTTTTTGTGGAGGATGACGCGGTTGTCTGCCACGCCATTGGCCGCATGCTTGCCAGGGAGTTTTCCGGGGCCCAGGTCTACACCGCCGACAACGGCCAGCGCGGCCTTGAGCTGTTCCGGGAGCATGCGCCGGAGATCGTCCTTACGGACATCAACATGCCGGTCATGAACGGCATCGAGATGGCCGAGCGGATCAGGGAGCTGCAGCCCGGCACCAGTTTCATCGTGCTCACCGGCCACAGTGATAAAAGCTATCTGGACCGGTTCAGCGCCATCGGCTTTTACGACTACATCATCAAACCGGCTGATCTGGACAGGCTGTTTGATACGATTGAACGGTGCCATGCCGATACTCTGCATGAACAGGAACAAGCCTGAATCAGGCCTGAGCAGCATCTGACGCCAGGCGGGCTGAGACCGCCAACAGGTTTGGCGATGCAGGACAAAAGTTGGTTGCATGGTGTTGCTAACATGCCGTAACCAAAGGCTTTTGTCTTGGCATGAAACGTGTTGCAGCATGTATTGAGCAGAGCCGGGCTGGTAAGCCACACGGAAGAGGAGGAATGTTCAGATGAAAAAGGGATACCGTGCTGTCGGTCTGATGGTCCTGCTGTTTTCCGTGCTGCTGTTCCAGGCAGACGCCGGGGCCGGCACCGTTGCCATCAACAACAAGTTTGCAAGCGCCGTCAGGGTCGGTATCCATGCCGGCAGCTCGGAGAGCCAGGTAACGGTCTACCCCGGAGATTCGCGCACCTATACCACCTTCATCAACAAGAGCATCGACAAGATCTCGGTGGTGAATACCGCCGGCGGGGCAAATCCGTTGCTGGGCAGCTATACCGTTGCCACGCCGTCAGCCACCACCAATTACGCGGTAACCGTGGATAGCAGCGGCGCTGTGGCCGTCACCATTGCGCTCCTGCCGTAAGATGCTGGGGCACCGCTTATTCCTGCGGGCTGACAGAGGGCTACCTGTATGAATCTGAAGATGCTTCTTGGATGGTGTCTGCTTGGCGCGGCGTTGCTGACCGGCTGCAGCAGCAATGACCCTGCTGTGCGGTACGTTGGCCTTGATTACAGTTTCAATCCTCCGCTCGGCTATGCCCTGTTTACACCCGCTTCCGGCTTTTCCAGCCGGGGGGTGGAAACCGCGCTGCAGTCGGACGGCAAGGTGATTGTGATGGGCTCGACCGTCAACGGCACGGACGATGACCTGTTGCTGATCCGCTACACCAAAGACGGCCTGCTTGATACCAGCTTCGGCACCAACGGCTATGTCCGTTACGGCGATTACGACCGAGACCGCGGCCTGGGACTGGCCATCCTGCCGGTTGATGACTCGATCATCGTGACCGGCTACTCGACCATAGGCGGCAGCCGGGAGCTGCTGGTGGTCAAGTTTTCCGCCAACGGCACCTTTGTGAAAGACCTGCTCTATTCTGATCTGGGGACCGATATCGGCTTCGGCATCGCCTTGACCCCGGACCAGAAGATCGTGATTATCGGAGAAAGCTCGTCATCCCAGGCCCAGAAACAGGATCTGCTGCTGTTGCGGCTGGATTTTGACCTGCAGTTTGATCCGGGCTTTGCCCAGTTCGGCGCCTTTCACTACAACGGCCCGGCAAGCGGCAACGAAAAAGGGTTTGCGGTGGTGGTCCAGCCTGACGGCAAGCTGGTCGCCAGCGGTGCTTCCGTTACCAGTGGCAGCAAGGAGGATATGCTGGTGATCCGGGTCAACCAGGACGGCAGCCTGGACAGCAGTTTTGCAACCAATGGCAGCTTTGTCTGGAGCAGTCCCGGCGATTATGCCGATTATGCCAATAACCTTGCCCTGCAGCCGGACGGCAAGGTCATCGTGACCGGCGCGGCTGCCAGCGCAACCGGTTTTCAGATCGTCACCATGCGGCTGCTCTCCTCGGGACAGCTTGACAGCGGATTCGGCCAGGACGGTCTGGTTTCCTACACCGGACTGACCGGCAGCGATGCCTATCCCTATGGCCTGCTGGTGCAGCAGGGGGGCAGGATCATTGTTGCCGGCAGCAGCATGAACAGCGCAGGCAACAAGGATGCCGTGCTGCTGCGCTACACCACGGACGGCCAGCTTGATCCTCTCTTTGGCGGGGAGGGGCTGTTGATCTTTGAAGGGCCCGGCGGCGGCACCGATGTGGCCAACGGCCTGGCATTGCAGCTTGATCAGGCGGTGCTGGTGACCGGCTATACCAGCAATGGGCAGTATGATTCGGTTCTGACCTGGCGCCTGAAATGATGTCCGCTCTATGAGCCGGGGGAGGATAGCGATGAACAGGGAGCAGGCCTGTGCTGAGGTTACCGCCATTCTGCATGAGCTGCTGCCCGGCAGTGGCCCGGCATATCAGGCGCAGCAACATCTGCAGCGTGATCTTGGCATTGACTCAATCCGGTTTGTGCAGCTGGTGCTTGCCTTGGAAGACCGCTTGGCAATCGCAATCGATGATGCAGACCTTTTCAGGCTGCGGTCTGTGGGAGACTGTGTTGATCTCGTTATGGAGCGGCTGCCGCACGTGGGTGACGAGAGGGGCGTATGATGAAGATCGGGGCAGGCATTCTGGGGGCCGGTGCCTATCTGCCGGACAATGTTCTGAGCAATCAGGAACTGGCAGAGCGTTTCGGGGTCACAACCGATTGGATCTATGAGCGGACCGGCATTCATAACCGCCGGATTGTTGCTCCCGGACAGGCCTGCTCTGATCTGGCCGTTGTTGCGGCCCGTCAGGCACTTGCAGCCTCAGGAACCACACCGGATGAGATCGGTATGGTGATCATGGCCACCTCCACCGCTGATTACCGGATGCCTGCCACGGCAGCCATTGTTCAGGGGGCGCTGGGTATACCAGCGGCAGCCTGTTTTGATCTGTCTGCTGCCTGCTCGGGGTTTGTCTACGGGCTGGTGGTTGCGTGCCATGCCGTCTCCTGCGGGTTCTGCCCCAAGGTGCTGCTGATCGGTGCCGAGGTGCTGTCGCAGGTTGCCAGTCCTGTGGACTGCGACAGCGCGATCCTGTTCGGTGACGGTGCCGGTGCCGTGGTGCTCGGTGCTGTGCCTGACGGCTACGGGCTGCTGGCCACTGATGCGGGAAGCATCGGTTCTGAACATGGGGCGATTGTCATTCCGGCAGGCGGCAGCCGGCTTCCGGCTTCCCCTGAGGCCCTGGCCGAACAGTTGCAGTATGTGCGGATGGATGGACAGCAGGTCTTTATGTTTGCCATGCGGGTCCTGGGCAATTCGGCCATGCGGGTCATACAGAAGGCAGGACTGTCATTGGAGGATATTGATCTGTTCATCCCCCATCAGGCCAATCGCCGGATTATTGAGGCTGCAGCCGGGCGTCTGGACCTGCCGATGGATAAAATCGTGATAGATCTTGAGCAGTGCGGCAATACCTCGGCCGCCTCAATCCCGATCGCTCTGCATAACGTCCTGCATGCGGGACGGATCAGGCATGGCGACCGGCTGGTACTGACCGGATTCGGTGGTGGTGTCAGTTGGGGATCGGCTCTCGTGCGTTGGCACTCCGTTGAGGAGTGAATTTCAAGGGCGGAAGGAGATGGATGATGAGCACCATGGAAAAGCTGCAACAACTGGTTGTCAAGGTCAGCAAGGGGCGGCTGTCGGAGGCGGTGTTGACACCGGAGGCCCGGCTGAATGAAGACCTGGGGCTGGATTCCCTGGCGCAGTCTGAGCTGATCGTGCTGGTGGAGGATACGTTCGCCATCACGGTCGGGCTTGAGGAGGCTGCAAAGGTGACCACGATTGGCGGTATACTGGCCTTTATCGAGGGGACCGTCGTCTCCTGATGGCAGAAAAGGACGTCATGCCTGAAACTGGCTACACCATACAACCCGTAACCGCTTCCAATGCAGCAGAGGTGGCCACGGTCTTCAGATCGGTCTATGGCGACGGCTTTCCGGTGCCGTATGTCTACCATGCCGATCTGATCATGGCAGAGATCAGGGCCGGGCGGCTTGCCGCCTCACTTGCGTTTGACAGCAAAGGGAACGCAATCGGCTATGTCTCGTTCTTCAAATGCGCCCCCAACCCGAACCTCTGGGAAGGGGGAAACCTGGTGGTTGTGCCCGGTGGCGGCAAGGATGAACTGGGCTGGGGACTGATGCAGCATTACCTGCAGCCGGGAAATCTGCCCGGTCTGCAGTCTGACGGCATCATTGGAGAAGCGGTCTGTCATCACTATTTTACCCAGGTGGGAGCGGTCAAGCTGGGGTTTCAGGAGTGCGGCCTGGCGCTTGACCTGCTTGATGGCGCCAGTTTCTCCGAGCATCGCCCAGAAACGGAACGGGTGGCCTGTGTGGTGCAGTTGTATGAACTGTCTGATCCGCAAGGTCCCTGTTACCTGCCTGAACAGTACCGTGCCTTTTTGCACGGGATCTATGAACGGCTGCGTCCCCGTATTTTGCTGCCCGGTACTTCGCCACTGCCCCGGCATGAGGAGACGGTCGCCACTGATCACTGGTTTGAAGAGGCCGGAACCTGGCGTTTTTCCGTCAGTGTAATCGGAGAAGACTGGGGAATGTTTCTGGACCGGATGCTGGTCAAAAGCCGGGAGCGGAAAGCGGTCTGTCTTCAGCTGATTGTTTCAACGGCGCTGCCCTGCATCAGCGAGGCTGTAGCTCAGCTGCGGCAACGGGGGTTCTTTATCGGGGGGCTGTACCCCCGCTGGTTTGGCAATGACGGTGTGATGCTGCAACAGCTGTTCGGCAAAGAGCCGGATTATGACGGTATCAAGCTCTACACTGGCGTTGCCAGAAAGATGCTGCATGACATCCGCTCGGATCGTGAAGAGCTACAAAGGAAAGGAGAACAGGAATGACGAGATTTGAGAAGGTACAGGGACTGATCCAGAAGGCAGGCAAGGGCAAGGTGGCTGTGGAGAAGATTGTGCCTGCTGCTGATCTGCGCAGCGACCTCGGCCTGGATTCACTGGCAATGATGGAACTGTTGGTGCTGACCGAGGAGGCCTTTGGTCTCACGATCAGCAAAGAGGATGCCGTGGCGACCAAGACGGTAGGTGAGATGATCGCCTACATTGACAGCCATGTTACAGCATAATCAGACCATCCGCTTTACCCTGAACGGGCAGGCAACGGTGCTTGAGGCCGTTGCCGAGCGCCGGGTGATTGATCTGCTGCGTGAAGATCTGGGGCTGACCGGCAGCAAGGAAGGCTGCGGCACCGGTGAATGCGGGGCCTGCACCATCCTGGTGGATGGTCTGCCGAAACTGGCCTGCCTGATGTTGGCGGCCCAGCTTGAGGGTCGGCAGGTGGAGACCGTTGAGGCGCTGCAGCAGACTGAAACGGGCCGCACCCTGATGGCCGCCTTTGCTGAGGAAGGGGCGGTGCAGTGCGGTTACTGCATTCCCGGTATGGAGATGGCCTCGCTGGCGCTGCTGCGGCAGGATGAACCGCTGACCCGGGAGCGGATCAAGGAAGGGCTGTCCGGCAACCTCTGCCGCTGCACCGGCTATGTCAAGATCGTGGATGCGGTGGAGAAAACGGCAAGGGTGAAGGGTGAAGGGTGAAGGGTGAAGGGTGAAGGGTGAAATGGAAAAGAGGGATATACCGGAACGGACGTTTGAGTTTGCCAGAAAGATTGTTAAGCTCTGCCAGGTGCTTGATCAAGTGCCGGGTGTGAGTAGAACACTGTCAAACCAGTTACTGCGTTCTGGGACATCGATTGGTGCTAATGTTGAGGAAGGGCAGGGAAGCCAGAGCCGTGCGGACTTTATTGCAAAGTACTCCATTGCCTGCAAAGAGGCTCGTGAAACACACTATTGGCTGCGTCTTCTGGCTGCCACAGAGATTTTGCCTCAGTCGCAGCTCTCAGAACTGCTTGAAGAAGCGCATCAGCTTGTTTCAATACTCACCGCAATAGTCAAAAAGTGTCGGGCAAACAACGAAAGGAAAGTGTGAGGTACAAGAGTTTTTCTTTCACTCTTCACCCTTCACTCTTCACATTTTAATGGTACTTTTTCCTACGACAATAGACGATCTGTTCGAGCAGACGCAGCGTTATAGCAATGCCCAGTTCATGGCCGGTGGTACGGATCTGCTGGTATCCCTCCGGCACGCGCCGCAGCATGAACGGACAATCATCGGTCTGGAACGGGTTGATGAGTTGCACCGGATTGAAGAACAGCCGGACAACGGCGTCAGCATCGGCGCTGCTGTCACATTCAGTTCCATCACGGGCAACCGTCTGTTAAAGGCGCGCTATCCGCTGCTGACCCAGGCTGCCGCAACGGTTGGCGGACCGGCCATCCGCACCATGGCCAGCATCGGAGGCAATATCGTGACCGCCTCACCGGCTGCTGATTCCCTGCCTGCCCTGTATCTGCTGGATGCCCGGCTGGAACTGCGCTCCGCAACAGGTAACCGGACCGTGGCGATTGATGAGTTTATTCTTGGACCGCGCCGGACCATGCTGCAGCCGGGGGAGATCATCAGCCGGATTATCCTGCCCCCTGCAGTTGCGTGGAACCTGCAGCTCTTTGAAAAGGTCGGCCGCCGCAAGTCCCTGGCCATTGCCGTGGCGTCACTGGCGGCAATGCTGCGGTTGGCTGATGACGGCACCGCGCTTGAGGCCCGCTTTGCCTGGGGCAGTGTCGGCCCAACCGTGCTGCGCTGTCCGGCTGCCGAGGCTGTGCTGACTGGACAGCCGTTACAGGAGGCGGTGCTGCACGAGGCGGCGGCCCTGGTTCGCGAGGCGGTCAGCCCGATTGACGATATCCGGGCCTCTGCCGATTATCGTCGCAGCGTGGCAGGCAATCTGCTGCTCAGGCTGGTCAACTGATGCCGAATCCGCTCCTGACCCGTCCCTTCCTGCTGCTCTGCAGCCAGTTCCTGGCGGTTTCAACCATTGTCGCACTCTTCTTTCCGCTGCAGGAATACCTGACCTTGCTGGGGATGCCTGCTGCCTCAGCCGGCTTTATTCTGGGGGCTGACGCCCTGGCAGCCCTGATTGTGCAACCGTTCATTACCCCGCTGATTACGGCCCGCACTGCCCGGCGCTGGCTACTGGCCGGGGCCCTGATCCTTGCCCTGGCGCTGGTCATGGAGGGGGGCAGCAGCGGTGAGTTTGCCTTTACAGCAGCCCGTCTGTTGCAAGGGACCGGCTTTATCTGCGTGGTGGCGGCGATCATGCCGCTGTTTGTGCTCTGCATCCCCCGCGAGATGAGTGGTCGCGCCTTTGGCTGGATCTCGCTGGTGCGGCTGGTGCCCTACGCCGTGGTGCCGCTTTTGTTTGATCTGTTTAAGGTCGCCCCTGCAGCCCTGGGTGGAGTGATCCGCTGGTCGGCCCTGCTGGCCCTGCTGGCCGGGGCGCTGCTCTGGCTGCTGCCCCGTTTTCCCCAGGAGCAGGAACCGGCCAGCGGGACATCCTTTGCCGGCATCAGAAACAGCCTGGCCGACCGGAGCCTGTTGCTGCTGTTTGCCGCCACGGTGCTGCTGTACGCCGGGTATGCTGCCACCTTCTTCTATCTAAAGGGGTTTGGCCGGGCAGCCGGGCTGGCCAACAGCGGCCTGTTTTTCACGCTTGCCACGGTGATGATGATGCTGGTCCGCCTGTTTGGCGGCAGCCTGTTTGACCGCTTTGACAAACGCCGCATGACCATGATTTTTCTGCTGCTGTCTGCAACAGGCACCGGTCTGATCCTGTCAGCGTCCAACGCTGCCATCCTGCTGGCACTGGCGGTGCTGTGCGGTATCGGCTGGGGCGTGGTGATGCCGCTCTTGAATGCGCTGATCTTTGATGTCTCGCAGCCGGAAACACGGGGGCTCAATCAGAATCTGGGGCTGCTGATGCTGCAGTGCGGCTTTTTTCTGGGGCCGCTGTCAGGTGGCTGGCTGCTGCCCCGGGGCGGCTACCCGGCCCTCTTCGGCGCTGCAGCCGGTGTGCAGCTGCTGGCTGCCGTGCTGGTGCTGCTGGTGAGGAACAGGGATGTCTGAGGCCTTGCTGATACTGCAGGAGGTTGCAGCAGGCGGCTGCGGTGCAGTGGCCCTGATCGTCGAACGGAGCGGCTCTGCCCCCCGCGGGGTGGGGGCCATGCTGTTGCTCCGCCCGGACGGCAGCTGTCTGGGGACGGTGGGTGGCGGCAGCCTGGAACAGCAGGTTCTGGAGGCATTGCAGCAGCTGCAGCAGGATGGTCAGGCCTGTGTCCGATCTTTTCAGCTGCTGCCGGAGCAGGATGGTATGCCCTGTGGCGGCAGCCTGACCCTGCTGCTGGCACGGCTCGCTCCAGCTGCGATCCCTGTCTTTGCAACAGCAGCAGCCGGCCTGGAGGCAGGCAGGGGCTGTACCTTGCAGGCCGCTCTGACTGAGAGCGGTCAGGCCTGCTGGTCTGTTGAGTCGCCATTGCTTACTGCCGTGCCGTGTTACCGCATCCCTCTGCAGGCTGCCCCGGGGCTGTTGATCTGCGGGGCAGGACATATCGCTCAGGCATTGGCGCCGATGGCGCTGATGGCGGGGTTCAAGGTCACGGTACTTGATGACCGGGCTGAGCTGCTTGCTGCAGACCGGTTTCCTGTTGCTGTAGAAACCGTTCTGGTCGAAGGTTTTCAGGGCTGTCTGGAGTGTCAACAGATTACATTGGCCACCTCTGTGCTGATCGCCACCTATGGCCACCGGCATGACCGGGTTGTGCTGGAACAGGCCCTGGCAAGCGCTGCCGGCTATATCGGCATGGTGGGCAGCCGCCGCAAACGGGAAGAGCTGTTTGGTCAGCTGCGTGCCGCCGGAGTGGCTGATGATGCCTTGTCCCGGGTGCATTGCCCGGTGGGGCTGCCGATCAGGGCCGAAACCCCGGCGGAGATTGCGGTCAGTATCCTGGCCGAACTGATCGCCGTTCGCAGGGGCAGGCAATGAACCTGAAAACCGGATTTAGCCACAGAGTTCACAGAGAACACAGAGGGAGTACAGCTGAAACCAGATCCAATTCATTTGCCTGTACAGTTTCAGGACTCAAGTCATGTCTGTTTGCTTTTACTCTGAGAACTCTGTGTCCTCTGTGGCAACTACTTTGTATTGCATGAAAAGCGCTGCCATTATACTTGCCGCCGGTTTTTCCAGCCGGATGGGCAGTGACAAGGCGCTGCTTGAGCTGGGAGGACGGACAACGCTTGAGCAGATTGTCAGCAGCTATCAGGCCGCCGGGATAGGGCAGGTTGTCGTGGTGACCGGGCAGAATCATGCCGCCCTGGTCCAGTTGTGTCTGCCGGTTGAGCTGGTGCAGAATCCTGACCCGACGGCAGGGATGTTTTCATCAATCCAGACCGGGGTTGCAGCGCTTGGACCTGCAACGGACGCCTTTTTCGTGCAGCCGGTGGATATCCCTTTGGTCAGCCCGGCAACATTGACCGGCCTGCTCGCCGCACTGCAGCAGCATCCCGCTGCTGACGGGGTGATTCCCCTCTTTAACGGTAAACGGGGCCATCCACCGTTGCTGCGGATGACACTGCGGCAGGAACTGCTGCATGCTGATGCTGCCGGAGGGTTGCGCAGCCTGTATTGCGGCTGGCGGATGCTGGAGCTGCCGTCTGAAGATCAGGCCGTGCTACTGGATATGGATACGCCTGAACAGTATGCCCGGCTTAAAGGTCGTATTACCGGTTGAATCACTACCAAGCATACCGAGAGGTACTGAAACATGGAATCTACAATCAGATTTGAAGGAGGTGTCGGTGTGATCAGCCTGACCGGACGGCTGGATTCCGGGGCAGCACCGCTTTTTGATCTCTGGTTTGTTGGGCAGGATAAACCGGAGTGCCGCTTTTACCTGCTGGAAATGAGTGCTATGACCTATATCACCAGTGCCGGATTGCGAAGTATTCTGAAGATCTGCAAGGTGCTTGAGGCGCGTGGCGGCAGGCTTGCGGCCTGCGCCATGACAGGGCCGGTCAGAGACCTGTTCAAGATAGCCGGTTTTAACCAGTTTGTGGCGCTGTATGATGGCCTTGATGAGGGGCTGGCTGCGCTTTCCGCCTGATCTGAGACGGTTGTCAGTGCCAGCGGTAGATCGCCGCCCCGAAGGTCCAACCCGCCCCCACACCGGCAAAGGCGACCAGGTCATCCTTTTTCAGTTTGCCGGCACGGTTGACCTCATCCAGCAGCAGCGGGATCGAGACCCCGGAGGTGTTGGCGTAGCGCTCCATGTTGTGGCAGACCTTCTCAAACGGGATGCCCAGCTGTTCCGCCATCTTTTTCAGGATCTTGATGGAGGGCTGGTGGGGGATGACCCAGGTGAGATCCTCTTCGCTCAGGCCGCAACGCAGCAGGACCGAGACAATCGAGCCGGGCAGCACCGAGGAGGCGGCTTCGTACACGGCATGGCCGTCCATGGTAAAGGCGCTGTCTCCCTCAAAGACCGTTGCGCCGTCGGTAAACTCGGTGTTTGAGAAGATCCTGGCCTCAAACAGACTGTTTTCGTAGTTGCTTTCGGTCAGCACGACCGCTGCCGCGCCATCGCCGAAGAAAATGCAGTCCCGGCGCGACCAGTCAGTGATGCTGGACATCCGGTCACAGCAGATGATCAACGCATTCTTGTGTACCCCGGAACGGATCAGATTGCCGGCAATGGTCAGGCCGTACATGAACCCGGAACAGGCGGCTGAGATATCAAGGGCCGGGGCCAGGTTGGTCATCCCCAGCCGGTGTTTGACCAGGCAGGCCGTGGATGGGGCCTTGCGATCCGGGGTAATGGTGGCCAGCAGGATCAGGCTGATCTCTTCCCTGTCGATCCCGGCGTTCTCCAAGGCCGCAAGGGCGGCCCGGGTCGCCAGATCCGTGGTGCTTTCGTTGTCAGCGATATGGCGTTGCCGGATACCAAGGTTCTCAATGATCCAGTCATTCTTGACCTGCACACCCATGTTGCTGATATCCTGATTGGTAACGATCCTTGCCGGTACTGCGGAACCGGTTCCGGCGATCCTGACATTCTTGAGCGAGTAGTCCATCGAGCTCCCCACAGGTATTGAAGTGGTAATGCCGGCCGAGACGCCATGCAACTGACAGCATACAGCAGCAGTGCCAAAATGCAATGCTGCTCCGGGAGATGGTCATGAACAGAGAGATACCGCTGATCGGTGTGGCAGGGGCAGGCAGTATGGGGGCCGGCATTGCGCAACTGGCTGCAATGGCAGGTTTCAGGGTCCGGCTGTATGCCCGGCATGCGGCTACCCTTGCTGATGCCGCGGGGAGGATCGAGACCAGCCTTGCCAAGCTGCATGAAAAGGGGCTGATCAGCGAGGAACCAGCCGTGATCCGTGCCAGAATCAGCAATTGCCATGAGCCTGCCGCTCTGTCTGACTGTGATCTGGTGATCGAGGCGATTGCCGAGCAGATGGCAGCCAAGTGTGAGCTGCTTGCGGAACTTGGAGCTGCGTTGGGCAAAGAGGCCATCCTGGCCAGCAGCACCAGCAGCCTTTCCATCACCGCCCTGGGAGCCGCCTCAGGCATCCCGCAACGGTTCATCGGTATGCATTTCATGAATCCGGTGCCGTTGATGGAGCTGGTTGAGCTGATTGCCGGAGCAGAGACCTCGCCCCGGACCATCGACGTTGCCCGGCAGATGGTGACTGCCCTGGGCAAGCAGTCGGTCTGCAGCAGGGATCAGCCCGGCTTTATCATCACCCGGCTGCTTTGTGTCCTGATCAACGAGGCGTTCGGGATGCTGCAGGCCGGCATTGCCGCTGCCGAGGATATTGATACGGCCATGCAACTGGGGGCCCACCATCCGATGGGGCCGCTGGCCCTGGCCGATATGATCGGGCTTGATGTGATCCTGGCTGCGACGGAGACCCTGGCAGACGGTATCGACAACCATAAATATGCCGCCTCCCCGCTGCTGCGGGACTATGTTGCCAGGGGGCGGCTGGGGAGAAAGAGCGGCCAGGGGGTCTACGACTACCGGCCGTGACCGCAGGCCCGTGCCCAGTCCGCCCGTACCATCGCCATAATCGCCTTTCCCCGCTCAGAAAACAGCTTGATGCTGTCAAAGCCCGCTGTTCCGAACAGTTTCAGCATCAACAGACCGTCGTCGCCGAACCAGCAGGGTAAAAAGCCACCCAGAAAAAATCCGGCCGTGCGCAGGGTCGCAACGGAATATGCCGCTTCCGGGACGCCGAGCGGCACAAAACATTCCAGCAGCGCATACCCCCGGGAACGAAGGTCGTCTTCCAGTGCCCCAAGGCGTCCGGCAAGATCCTGTCCCGGTCTGATGATGCTGCAGCGGCAGACGCCGGACGAGCTGAAGGACTCGGTCTGCAGCTCTGAGTCTGCGGGCAGGGGCAATGACCCGCTGCTGCCGAGCAGCTCACGTTCAAGCGTGATCCCTTCCATCATGAACCTGATCTCAGCGGCATAGCAGTCCGGTGTGCAGAGCGGCCGCCGTTGATCTGCACCGATTCTGAAGTACATCAGACAGCTGACCCTGCCATCGGAAGCCTGTTCTTTGGCATAGGTGTCGGCCGGCATCAGGTCGACTTCAAGGGCCGTTTCGACGAGTTTTGCCGGTTCCGCCATCTTCTGCGTGATGGTGTGATTGCAGACCGCCTCGCCGAAAATTGCCGTGACGCTGTTGTTTTCAACCAGGGAGAACAACAGCGTGAAGCAGCGTTCAAAGGCCCCGCAGGCGCGATAGGCCGGATGGGTCAGCCCCAGGCCAGCTTCATACATGTCGGGATTGGGGGCGGAACTGCGGTGCAGCGAGAAATGACAGATCACCTCTCCGCTGCTGGTGCGGGCAACCACACTTTTGATCCGGCCGGCCCGGTTTTCTTCAGTCAACTGTTCAGGGATGTAGAAGGTATCGATCGGGTAGCCGTTTCCATACACGGCGTAGATCAGGCGGGCCACGCCATAACCGTCCTCAGGCTGATAAAAGCGTACCGTGAACGGTTCTCCCTCAGCCCAGGGCCGGGTATCCCCTTCCAGCTGCCTGATCGCCGCCGCCCTGGTCGTCATTGCCGCTGCAGCGGGGGCGGCCTGTTTGACAGACGGCTTCTCCATAGCTTTAAACGGCTGCAATGTGCGGCATGGAGCCGCTGACGCCGTAGGCCCTGGCCAGCGGGTTCTGGTCGGTGCGTGAGTGAACCAGCCGCGACAGGGCCTCACAGAACAGCCGCATCTCATCACGGGTGGAGATGCTGACCCGGATCCAGCCGGGAAAGCGGAAGGCGGTCATGGTGCGGATCATGACCCCCTGCTGCATCAGCGAGCGGTAGGCCAGGGTGTCGCTGAACGGCAGCTTGATCATGGCAAAGTTGCAGTCACCGGCCAGCAACGGCAGTTGCAGGGTGCTGCACAGCTCTGCCAGCATCTGCTGACCTTCCCGCACCATGCTGCGGGTCGCACGGATAAACTCCTGATCGCCAAAGGCAGCCAGGGCGGCCACCTGGGCAATGCTGTTGACCGAATAGACAATGCAGGTCTTGCGAATACAGTCCACCACCTGCTCCACCCCGGCCAGGTAGCCGATCCGTAAGCCTGCCAGACCATACATCTTCGAGAAGGTGCGGAATATGATCAGGTTGGGAAAACGGGACAGGAGCGAGATGCCGTCAGGGTAGTCAGGCTGGTCCATGAATTCGCAATAGGCTTCGTCCAGTACCACCAGATGATCGGGGCCCAGCCGCTCCAGAAAATTGATCAGCCGGTCCCGGCTCCACCAGCTGCCGGTGGGGTTGTTGGGGTTACAGATGAAGACCAGCTTGGTACGGCGATCCACCTGCGCAAGCAGCGCCTCTTCATCAAAGCCGAAGTCGTTTAGCGGCGCCAGCCTGGCTTCCAGGCCGGAAAAACGGGCAATCCACTCATAGACGGCAAAGGTACGGTCGGCGGTGACAATGTTGTCGCCCTGTTCGCAAAAGGCCTTGATCACGAAGGCGATCACCTCGTTGGCGCCATTGCCGAAGAGCAGCTGCTTGGGGGTAAGCCCCAGGTGGGCGGCCAGCTTTTCACGCAGGTGAAAACAGTCGCCGCTGGGATAGCGGGGCACCAGGGCCGGGTCAAGGCTGCGCAGCAATGCGGCCACCGCAGGGGGCGGCCCCAGTGGATTTTCATTGTTGTTGAGGCGGATCAGGCGTGAACAGCCGAACATCCGTTTCAGCTCGTCATCCGGCGGTGAGGGGATGTAGGTCTCAAACTGCCGCACATACTGCGGCATCAGCGCATCCAGGTTCATCGGCTGCCCCTGATCCGGTGCAGCTGTATCAGGTCGCCGCTGCCGCCCCAGGGGACCAGAATCCGGGGCAGGAACCCGTGGCTCAGCAGATGGGGGGCAAGCAGGGCGTCAAACGGGTGCCCGGTGTCCAGGGTGCAGTAGATGGCGGAAAACTGTTCCTGCTCAAGCAGCTGCAGGTGTTCCTGCAGTACGTCCGCTGCATCGCGACCCACCAGAAGTGGCGTCAGCAGGGCCATGCCGTTTGAACGGTCGATGCGGGTGGCGAACAGGGTCAGTCCGTTGCCGGTTTCACCGTCATCATGGCAGACACGGACATTGCGTGTCAGGACCATGCCGGCGCAGCATTCCTGATAGAACGGCAGCAGCTCCTGCGGAACCCAGGCGTCGGCGCCAAACTCCTCGGCCAGCATCCGGTAGCCGGTCCAGACCGTGCCGCCGGGTGTCTCAAGCTGTCCGGCAGCCTCAAAGCCGGCTGTGGAGGGCGGTTGCTGGGGGGCGTAGAGCACCAGGCCGAGCCGGTCGCTGCGGCCAAACTGTTCGGTAACCTTTTCGCAGAGTGCTGTTGCCAGGGTGCCGTCCGTGGCAGGGCTGCGCAGGTAGGGGCCGAAGCATTCCACCACCTTGCCGCCACCGGCACGCCAGATCAGGCCGCCGGCCAGTTCTCCCTGCTGGTCCTGTGCCAGGATGACGCCGTACTCTGTGCTGGCCAGTTTGTCCAGCAGCCGTCCCGGCGGGGTGAAGGTCTCGGGAAACTGGAGGGCGGCATAGGCGTCGCCGATCAGTGCTGAAAGCTGCTTGACCGCATCCGGTGTTGGAACGGCGGCAATCTGCCAGGTTGCCGCTGCTTCGTGTGCGGTTGCCGGCGCAGCGGGATGGGGCGGGTAGCTCCGCTCCTTGCGCAGCATGATCTTCCAGCTGCCTGACGCCAGTTGCTGGATACTGAACTGGTCACAGGCCCGTGATGCCAGGTACAGCCCCATGCCGGCCAGCCCTTCCTCGGAATCATGGTCCGGCCGGGCCGTGATGTTGAAGATGCGCAGATCAGCCGGCGGCCGGGGGATCTGAAACAGCAGATCAACCGCGTAGCGCCGGTCAAGAAAGCCGACAATCAGCTCAGCGCCGGGCATGCTGCTGCAGAGCGCAAGGAACAGCTCTTCAGCGCTGAGTGCCAGCATGGCGGTCTCATGGCTGCCCAACCCGGCCCCCTGTGCCGCAGTTTCAGCAAAGGCAACCGCCATCGGCATCCGTGCCGGTTCAAGCTCCAGTCTCAGTTCCATCGTACTATCCTTCCAGGCTGCGCTGCCAGTCGTTCCGCACCAGTGCGGCAAGCGTGCGGGCCCGTTCCGAATGCAGCTTCAGTGATTCAAAGCCGGGATCAATAAACAGTTTTTGCATCAGCAGGCCATCCTCGCCAAACCAGGCCGGCAGAAAACCGCCCAGAAAAAAACCGGCCGGTTGCAGCTGGGTAGCGGCGGCGGCGCCCCGGCTGTCGCCCAGCGGAATAAAGCACTGCAACACGGCATACCCGGCCTGCCGGAGTTCTGCTTCAAGCGACAACAGCCGTGGGACAAGGTCTCTGCCCGGGGTGGTGATGGTACAGCGGGCAACACCGGCATGGTCAAACCGGACGGTATCAAGCTGTGAGTCCTCGTCTGAGAGCTGCCCGTTGTCAGGAATCAGCTCACGCCCAAGCTTCAGTCCCTCCATGGCGAATGTCAGTTCCTGGTGATAACAGGAGGGAATGCAGAGCGGCCTGATCCGGTCACGGCAGACCTTGAAGGAGATGATGCAGCCGACCCTGCCGTCTGCGCTCTGCTCTGCCTCGTAGGCACGGGCCGGCATCAGTGCCGGTTCAAGCGCGGTCTCTATGGCGCCGCTCTGTCTGGTAAGCTTCTGGGTGATGATGTGGTTGCAGACCGCCTCGCCGAAAAAAGAGTCAACAACGCCATCTTCCACCAGTGACAGCAACAGGCTGTTGCAGCGGGCAAAGGCAAGGCTGGCACGGTAGGCGGGCAGGGTGAGTCCCAGGCCGTATTCATACAGCTCAGGGTTGGGGGCAGAGCTGCGGTACAAGGCGATGTGCGAGACCACCTGGCCGTCTTCGGTCCGGGCCACGGCACTCCTGATCCGGCCGGCCCGGTTTTCTTCGGTCAGCCGTTCAGGCAGGTAGAAGGTGTCGATCGGGTAGCCGTCGCCATACACGGCATAAAACAGCCGCGTTACCCCGTAGCCGTCTTCCGGCTGATACAGCCGTGTCGTGAACGGCTCTGTCTCCGGCAGCGGACGGCTGTCCGCTGCCAGTCGCCTGATCGCTTCCTGCCGCAGGGTCATGCCGCCCGGTTCACAAAGGCGACAAAGTCGTTGATGGCCCGCAGCTGCATGGAATCGGAGTCGGATATCTTGACCTTGTACCTGTTTTCCAGTGCCACCGCAAAGGCGGGGCAGTCCACTGAATCAACCCCCTGGCCTGCCAACGGCGCAACCGGGTCAAGTCCGGCTACCAGCTCTTTGTCCATCCCGATCTGAAGCATCAGCTCTTTCATCTCTTCTACGGTTGCGGCCATGGTGTGCTCTCCTTTACGGTTGGGTGCGACGCCCTGAATGGTGCTTGAATCATAACAAAGAAACCCGAAAGTGCAACCTCCGCTTTCTGTTTGACCCTTTCGGTCAAGAGTGCTATGGCTCGCCCATGGACCTGCGCGCCCCCCTCTTTTTCGGTCGGACCCTGCCGTCTGATGCATCCCTGGAACAGATCCTTGCTGCCTGCCGGGGGCTGCTCGGTGATACCGGTTTTCCCACGCTCCGGCTCTGGCGGGAACGGGGGGGCAGGGTGCTGGGGCATTTTCAGGTCTACCTGCCGGAAGAGATCGCCGACGCAGCCGGGATGCTGGCAGTGAAGCTGGGCTGCACCACCGGCAGCGGCGGGGCGGGTGGCGCCCATTTCGGTTCCTACCTCTGCGGCGTGGTCAAGCAGGTCTTTAATCTGGTGGAGGGGGGCGATCTCAACCTGGATCTGTTTGTCGCCCCTTCCATCTGTGATGCGGCCCGTAACCTGCCTGCCATCTGGTCCCGCAACTTCAGTACCCCCTGCCGGACGCTCTACCTGCCGCAAAACAGTACCGCTCCCGCTGCTGAGAGCTATCTGCGGCAGGAGTACGCCGGCCTTGCCGCCCTGGTGGGCGAGGTGACCGGCAGACCGCTGGAACTGGAGGCGGTGCGGCGCTCAATCGGGCTCTATAACCATCATCGCAGGCTGCTGCGTGAGCTGCAGGCCCTGAAATCCCGCGAGCCCGGGAAGCTGGCGGTGGATGAATACTATCTGCTGACCGCCGTGGGGAGCCTGCTGCCGCCCGGAGAGCATAACCGGCTGCTGGAGCGGGTGCTGTCCCTGCTGGCAATGCGGCAGATCCGGCAGCAGGATAAGATCCGGGTGGTGCTCTGCGGCTGCTTTTGCGAACAGCCGCCGCTGGGGATGCTGGAGGCGATTGCCCGCTGTTGCCATGTGGTTAGCGATGACCTGCTGATCGGACTGCGCTGGCTGACCGGGGATGTTGCCCAGCAGGGGGATCCGCTGGCTGCCCTGGCCCATGCCTACTGCTGCAGCTCATCCCACAGTCCGGTGCAGCATGCACCGCAGGGGCAGGGGACCGAGCTGCTGCTGCAGCAGGTCAGGCAACAGGGGGCCCAGGCGGTGATCGTTACGGCCCCCAAGATGTGTGAACCGGGACTGGATGAGCTGGTTCCGGTGCTTGCCGCCCTGACCGAAGCCGGCATCCCCAGTTGTGTCTGCGAGTTTGAACAGGGCATGAACTCCTTTGAGCTGGTGGAGCTGCAGGTGGAGACCTTTAGCGAGAATATCCTCTATGCCGGAGAACTGCCATGACCTTTCCGGCTGTGCGGGCAAAGATCGAGGCCAGCTCACTGCTGGAGGACTGGTCAGAGCGGCTGGACCTGCTTGCGCAACAGCAGCTCCCGGCCGCCTACGCCTTTGTGATGGGCAGCTGTGCCGAGCTGCTGTCAGCCTTTGAGATACCGCTGTTCCTGCCGGAGATCAATTGCCTGCAGACCGCCGTCAACGGCACTGCGCAGGGGCTGCTGCAGCATGCCGAGGAGCAGGGCTATCCCTCCGACATCTGCAACTATCTCAAGGCCGATGTCGGCATGCACCTGCAGGGGCGCCGGTTGCCGGATAAACGTCTGCCCGCCCCCTGTCTGGCCATTGCCACCACGGCCTGCAACACCTACATCAAATGGGCCGAGGTCTGGCAGCGGCTCTACGGCATGCCGCTGTTTGTGTTCGATATTCCCGGTTCCCGCAATCCGGCCCGGCCATCCCGCCCCGGGGATCCGGGCTTTGCCGCTGACCTGGCCTATGTGATGGAGCAGGTCCGCAGCCTGATCAGCCTGTGCGAACGGATTACCGGCAGACGTCTTGAGACTGACCGTCTCAGCCATGCCCTGCACTGCACCAATCAGATGGGGGATGCCTTCCGGCAGATGCTGGCGATGAATCAGCAGGGACCGGTCTGCTTTGATGCGGTGCGGCAGGGGGGCGCCTATCTGGGGGTCTTCAATGTCTATCGGGGAAGCGAGGCCGGGGTGCGCTATTTCAGGAATGCACTGGAGGAGTTGCAGCAGATCAGGCAGCGCTGCCTGGAGGAACCGCCCTCTGAAGCCCCTTTCCGGCTGCTGTTTGCCGGGCTGCCCTGCTACCCGCTTTACAGCAGCTTCATCAGGATGTTCAGCACCCAGGGCGGTCTGTTTGTCCGCTCAACCTACCTGCAGTTCGCCTCAGGCGGCGCAAACCTGGAGTACCGTTTCGATACCGGCCGGCCGGTGGAGAGTTTTGCCGAAGGGCTGCTGCTGACGACCCGTGAGGCGATGGACAGCATGTTTCTGGCCGGAGACCGGCTGCTGGAGGCCCAGGCTGCCTGCAGGGCCGATGGGGTGGTCTTCCACGGGGTCAAGAGCTGCCGGACCGTCTCAACCGGGCTGGCCGATGCCCGGCTGGCCCTGCTGTCCCGTTCCTCCGTGCCGACCCTGCTGCTTGAATCAGACATGATGGACCGCCGCCTGATCTCTCCGGCCCAGATGCAGAACCGGATTGATGCATTTTTTGAAACCCTGCGGCTGCGCAGGAAGGGCAATGCACCATGATCAGCCTTCAGGCCCCCTTTAGCGCCGGGATTGATGTCGGTTCCACCCAGACCAAGGCGGTGTTGCTGGATGCCTCGGCCCGGCTTGCCGGGACCGCGCTGATCGACACCGGCTTTGATATCGATGCCGCTGCCCGCACCGTCTATGCACGGCTGCTGGCAGCTGCGGGGTTGGGGGCTGACGCCGTCTCGTACGTTGCCGGTACCGGCTATGGCCGTTTCAGGATCGCCTTCGGTGATCTGCAGGTTACCGAGATCAGCTGCCATGCCCGCGGGGCGGTGCATCTCTTTCCTGCCACCAGGACCGTGCTTGACATGGGGGGGCAGGATACCAAGGCGATCAGGGTGGCCGCCGATGGCGGGGTAATCGATTTCTGCATGAATGACAAATGCGCTGCCGGGACCGGCCGGTTTCTGTCGGCCGCAGCCGCCGTGCTGGAGATGCCGCTGGATGAGCTGGCCGCTGTTGCCGCCACCGGCCGTCATCCGGTTACCATCAGCACCACCTGTACCGTCTTTGCAGAGAGCGAGATCCTGGCCTGGGTGGCACGGGGCAAGTCGATCAACGATATCCTGCTGGGGGCCCACCAGGCGATTGCCAGCCGTTCCCTGGCCCTGCTGAAGCGGGTGGGGCTGCAACCGGCCATTACCTTTACCGGCGGCGTCTCCCGCAACAGCTGTATGGTTGCCCAGCTTGAACGGCTGCTGGGCAGTCAGCTGCAGGTGGGGGAACAGACCCCCTTTGCCGGTGCCCTGGGGGCGGCCCTGTTTGCCCGTGACCGGCTGCTGGCCGGCCGGCAGGAGCTGCAGGGATGAGGCGTTTTGCTGCCGGTATTGATCTGGGGACTGCCTGCACCAAGACGGTTGTCATTGACGGCGATTACCGGGTGCTGGCCTGCAGCCTGGAAAAGACCGGGTTTCAGCCGGACCGGGCGGCAGCACGTTGCCTGGCAAGCGCACTGGAGGCTGCCGGGCTGGCGCAGGGCGACCTGTCCGCCGTTATCAGCACCGGCTTTGCCCGGCATCTGGCCTCGATGCGCCACCGGGCGGTGACTGAACTGACCGCCGCAACCCATGGGGCACGGCTGCTGTTCCCCGCTGCAGGCTCGGTACTGGATCTTGGCGGACAGACCATCAAGGCCTGCAGGTTTGATGAACGGGCCAGGATTCTGGCCTTCCGCCTGAATGAAAAATGCGCGTCCGGCACCGGTGCCTTTCTGGAACGGACCGCCCGGATCATGGGGGTGGGGCTTGATCAGGTTGATGCGCTGGCGCGGCAGTCGCTGCATCCTGCGCCGATTTCATCGGTCTGCGCGGTCTTTGCCGAATCGGAGATCATCAGCCAGCTGATGCAGGCGGTGCCCCCGCAGGATATCATGCAGGGGGCGCTGGTTGCCTGTGTTGACCGTGCCCTGCAGATCCTGCGGCAGGCCGGTCGGCAGGATGAGCTGGTCTTGGCGGGAGGGGTGCTGCGTTTTTCGACGGCAGCCGAACTGCTGCAGCAGAAACTGGGCGGCCAGGTCCGGCTGCCCGCCGACGGGATGCGGCAGTTTGTTGCCGCGCTGGGGGCTGCCCGGATCGGCATCCGCTTCGGTGACGAAATCAGCTCCTGAGTTTGAAGCGCTGAACCTTGCCGGTGGCGGTACGGGGCAGGTCATCCACCAGGTGATAACGCACCGGTACCATGTAGTCCGGCAGCCGGGCAGCCATGAAGCTGCGCAGCTCACGTTCAAAGGCCGGGTCCGGCGTGCAGCCCGGTGTGAGGATCAGGTGGGCTGCCGGTCGCATCAGCCCCCAGATCTGGCAGGCCGCCACGGCACAATCCGCTACCGCCGGATGGGAGCGCAGCACCTCTTCCACCTGCACCGGCGAGATCCACTGCCCCCCGACCTTCAACATGTCGTCGCTGCGTCCCCGGTGGTAGTAGTAGCCGCCTTCCTCCAGAAAGACATCGCCGGTTTTGATGAAGCCATCCGGCAGCATGGTAGCGGCACTCTTCTCCGGCAGATTCCAGTAACAGGGGGCGGTGCTGTCTCCCCGGACCTGCAGATGCCCCGGCGTACCGCTCTGAACCTGCTTGCCCTCATCATCCACCAGACGGACCTGGTAGCCGGGGACGGCCTCTCCGGCAGATCCGCTCCGGATCCGGCCCGGGTAGTTGGAGATAAAGATATGGGTCAGTTCAGTGGTGCCGATCCCATCCAGAATGGCAAGACCGGTCAGGCGCTGCCACTCGTCAAGCACGGCACCCGGCAGCCCTTCGCCGGCAGAGATGCAGAGCCGCATCGGCAGGTTCAGCTGCGGGGTGGCGGTGGAGAGGATGATCTGGGCATAGACTGTGGGGACGCAGAAAAACAGGGTGGGGCGGTGCTGTGCGATCAGATGCAGCAGCTCATCGGGCAGCGGTTTGCCGGGGTACAGGATCGCGGTTGCCCCGGCGTAGAGCGGAAAGGCCAGGCTGTTGCCCAGGCCGTAGGCAAAGAACAGCTTGCTGGCTGAAAAGATCAGGTCGTCCTGCTGCATCCCCAGAACCTGGACGGCATACTGGCGGGCGGCAACCAGCAGGTCATGGTGACGGTGGGGCACCCCCTTCGGCTTGCCGGTTGAACCTGAGGTGTAAAGCATGAAGGCCAGTTCAGCCCTGTCTGGCGCTGCTGCGTCCAGCCGGGCAGCCGGGCAGTCATCCAGCCAGCCGGACAGGCTTTCGCCACAGAGCAGGTCGGCCAGCCCGGGTGATGATGCCAACCCTGCGGCAGCAGGGACAGCGGCGGAGCGTACCAGAAAACGGGCGCCGGAATCCTGCAGGATATAACGGTACTCCTCAAGGCTGAGGGCGGTGCTGACCGGCACGGCAATGGCACCATGCAGTACCGTGCCGAGAAAGGCGGCAACAAAGACCGGACTGTCAGGCAGTATCAGCAGTACACGGTCGCCGGCAGCGATACCGCTTTGCCGCAGCAGGGTGGTAAAACGGCAGGCACGCTCAGCCAGCTGTTGGTAGCTGACTGACTCGTCGTTACAGATATAGGCGCACTTGTCCGGGTGCCTGGCAAGGTTGGGGCCAAGCAGGGCGATGGCGAGATTTTCAGCTGCAGGGAGCTGGTCAGGCATGCTGATCTCCGTTGTCACTTGCGTTCACCACCCCAGTTGCCGGTCAGGGGGCCGTCGCAGTAGCCCCAGCGTCCGCTGAATCTGTTGCCCGAGAAGCTGAATTCAATCCTGCCCCAGAAGTACCGTCCGTTTCTGGCTGTAGGGCAGCGCTGGGCTGAGTGGTCTTCGATCCAGTAGCCGCTCAGGGTGCTGTTCTGCAACGTCCCGACAAGCTCGCCGTTGTCGCTGCTGTAACGTCCCGCCACCCGGTTGCCCTGCTGGCGGAACCTGATGTCGCCCTCTGAAGAACCCCAAAGCCCCTCAATGCCGGGGCCGTCGGTGGTAACGCTAAAGGGATCATGGCCGGGATCGGCAGGTGGTGTGCCCCCCTGACTGCCGGAACTGCGGGAGCCGTTCCAGGGGCGGGCCGGCTTGTCGTCGCAATGACCCCAGACACCGTTGAAACCGTTTCCGTCAAAGGTAAGGGTAACACGTCCCCAATGGTAACGGCCATTCTTGGGGGTTGAACAGCGCCGGTCCGAGCCGTCCTCGATCCAGAACCCCTCAAAGATGGGACCGAACATCAGGCCGGTCAGCTCGCCATTGTCGTTCGTGTAACGTCCGGTGACGCGGTCTCCTGATTGATGCAGGGTAACGGCACCTTCGCTGCTTGAATAGCTGCCGGCAACACTGAAAGCCAGAGAGATACCGGGAACCAGCAGAACAGCCAGAAGCATGATCATTCTTGATAGCATCTTCATCGCGTTTCCTCCTTCTGCCTCAATGGGCGGTTACTTTCGGGCAGTATGCCAATCTCAAATGCTCCCTTTTCTCCGGTGAACAGTCCCTGTTGTGGTCCTTCTTCACGGTGGTTGGGAGGCTGGTACGGCATGATACCGCTGCAACCGGCCAGCAGTATCAGAAACAGCAAACTGAAAACAGTTTTCATCAGAATTTCACCCTGGCGCCGAGGGTTCCGATGCTGATGTCGGACACCGGGCTACTCCCGGCGGTACGCTCCAGTGAATAGACCCGGTATTGGAGGTACAGTTCGGTGGCAAATTTCTCAAATGTCTGCACCACTGCTGCCCCCACTGAACAGCCTTTGTCTCCGCTTTGCGCCAGCCCTTCGGAACGGGTGTAGTCAACGCCAAAGGCGGTGTAACCCAGGCTGGTCAGGTTGGTCAGCCAACCCAGTTTGGCGTACAGGTTGGTGGCATCCCTGCGCAGGCGGTACTCCTTCAAGCCGCCGGACAGGGTCAGGTTCAGGCCGCTGGCAGTGTGCAGCAGGGAGCAGGAGCCGTCGTAGAGCAGGCCGGCGCCGGTTTCCTTGGGATTGGCAACGGCAAAGGCGCCTGCCCCCTTGAAGCCGTAGCCCTGGCCGCCCCAGAACAGGGCAAGGTCGGAACGCTGATTGCTGACCAGCGACCCGGCCAGCCTGAAGCCGTACAGTCCGGGGCTGTCGTAACGCAGGCGTGACTGGCGGGAGAGGCCGTCAAAGCTGCTGAAGACATCGGAGACCTTCAGGTTGCCTGTGCCGTTGGGAATAAACGAGTGCGTACCGTTTTTGCTGCGGAACAGGAAACCGCCCCCCATGTCGGCAATGCTGGCGTACTGCACGACATCAGTTCTGGAAAGATCCACCTCTGCCGTGGTGTTGGAGGCCGTGTCACCCTTGCCGATCGAAAGCTTGCCAAAGGCCTTGCTGGTCAGCGAGATCTCCACCCAGCGCTGGTCAAAGTAGGTGTCGGTTAAATATTTCTGTTGCTGAGAGACGGCGGACGAACGGTCAGGCGATACCGCTATCTCAATCCGGGTGCCCAGGCTGAGCTCCTGACTGGCCGTTGCCGTGCCGACAAAGCGGAGCCGGCTGTTACTGACCGTGTTATCCACATGGTAGAGGGTGCTGTTGTAGCCGTCGTTGGCGACCACCACGGCCCGGTTGAGCTGGCCGGAGACGGCAAGCCTGATCTTGTCGTTACCTGAGCTGACGGCCGCTGTTGCAGGGGGCGACTGTACCACCGTTGCCGGTGGTGCCGGGGCCTGCTGCAGTGCGTTGAGCTGTTGCTGCAGTCTCTGCAGGGTCTCTGACTGGGCCTTGATCTGTTCAGCCTGCTGCTGCAACTGCTGCTGTTGCTGCCGGATGGTCTCCTGCATCTGCTGCAGAACCAGGGGATCAACCGCAACCGGTTGGGCTGCGCCGCTGAATGGCGCACCTGCCACCAGGGCAAGGATCGGCAAAATTGTAAACAGATTACGATTCATGGGGCTGCTGCTGCGCGGCTGTAATCCACTTGATCAACTTTTCCAGCATCTCAAGCGGTACAATCGGTTTGGAAAGGTAGTCATTCATGCCGGCATCGAGGCAGGTCTGGCGATCCGCCTCCAGTGCTGCCGCCGTCATGGCAATAATCGGCAGCTGCTTGCCGGCGGGCAGCCTTCTGATCAGCAGCGTAGCCTGCACTCCGTCCATGACCGGCATCTGCATGTCCATCAGGACAGCATCGAATGCCGAGTTCTTGATCCATTCAATCGCTTCGCCGCCATGGGCGGCGCAGGTGACCTTCAGGCCGGCCTTGGTCAGAAACTCCCGTGCAACAAACTGGTTTACCTCGTTATCCTCCACCAACAGGATCCGGGCGCCGTGAATCGGTGCGGCGATCTCATAGGGGGTGTGCTGGGGTTGACTCGGTTGCAATGGTGCGATTGCTGCCAGGCCAAGGCGGGCGGTAAAGGCAAAGGAGCTGCCCTGGCCGGGGCTGCTGGAGAGGGTGATGCTGCCGCCCATGAGTTCAACCAGGTTGCGGGCGATGGAAAGTCCCAGCCCGGTGCCGCCAAAACGGCGCACAATCGAGCTGTCGGCCTGGGTAAAGGGTTGGAAAAGACGTTCAGACTGTTCTTTGTTTACACCGATCCCGGTGTCATTGACCAGAATCCGGATAATCACCTGCTGACCATCCCTGCCGGCCAGTTCGGCACGCACGGTGACCCCTCCCCGTTCGGTGAACTTGACGGCGTTACTGATCAGGTTGTTCAGTACCTGCCCCAGTCGTAGCGGGTCGCCGATCAGGTGGTGCGGGATTTCATCAGCAATCTCAAGGCTGAGTGTGAGTCCTTTATCCTTTGCTGCAGTCTGAAAGAGGGTCACAACATCCTTGAGAATATCAGCCAGGTTCAGCTCAAGATGGGCAATCTCGATCTTGTGGGCCTCAATCTTTGAGAAATCAAGGATGTCGTTGATGATGGACAGCAGGGCGGTGGATGCATTTTTCAAACGTTCAAGATAGTTCTTCTGTTGCGGATCCAGCCGGGTTTCAAGGGTCAGCTGCGCCAGGCCGATAATTGCGTTCATCGGGGTGCGGATCTCATGGCTCATGTTGGCCAGGAATTCACTTTTCGCCTGGGTGGCTGCCTCGGCAGTCTCCTTTGCCGCCCGCAGCTCTTCCTGCTGCAGTTGCAGCAACCGGTTGGTCAGGTCAAGCTGTTTGATCTGCACCAGCAGGATACGGGTCAGCAGCAGGGCCAGCAGGCAGAGCAGGGTGGTAATAATGCCCTGCTTGATCGTGGTCTCTTTCCACTCGGCAATCGCCTGATCCCGTCCAAAGGAGCAGATGGCCACCACCGGATAATGATCCAGCCGGTGATAGGAGATGATCCGGTATTCGCCGGCAATGTTCGATTTTTTGTTGTGGTAGGTACGGGCGGCCTGTTCAGTCACGTAGGTGCGGAAGAACGGGGCGGTCTTCTTGCCGCTGGCATAGACCTTTTCATCCGAGGGGACCAGCACCAGATAGTCGCCGCCGGTTGTGGTGGCCAGGGTGAAACGGCCGTTGCGGTCGGCAACGATCGAGCTGTACAGCTCTTCAAAGTAGGCAATCTCAAAGGCGACCCGCACAATGCCGGCAAAGCCGCCGGCAGGGGTGTTGATCCGGCGTGAAACGGTGAAGTGCCAGCGGTTGCCGGCAATGATCGATTTGATGGGCGGACCGAAGAAGAGATCCGGTGACGGATCTGAACGGTGATGTTTGAAGTAGTCCCTGAAGGTGATGTCCGATGGCAGTGAGGGGGTGTTGCCGGATGCCGCCAGCATCCTGCCGTTGGCATCAATGATGGCAATGGTGCCGATCTGGGTGATGTTGGCTGCGTTTTGAGCAAGCAGGTCAGACAGTTCCCGGCGGGATAGGGACTGCAGGCCGCCCCGGCCTGAGATCTGGCTGATCGTGTTATGGATGGACTGGTCAGCTTCAGAAAAGGCCCGTTCGGCATGTTCTTTCAGGGCCCGGGCGTAGCTTTGGGATTGATGCTCGGCGTTGGTGATGGCAACCTGATACCCTTTATAGCTATGCCAGCTTGAGATGATCACCAGTACCGTCAGCAGCAGCAGCACACTGGAGATGATTCTGCAGCGCAGGGTGCAGTAATGCCTGAGGGCCTGTTGATCATGTTCGGGAGTGATGGGCATCGCTTCCTCATTATGAGACACTGCTATAAAAGAGAGCAAAAATATGTTTGCGCACCATACGCTGATGAAAAATTGCCGTCAATCTGGGTTTTTACCACAGTAGGCAAAAAAATCCAGCAGCGCTTCACATTTAGAGAAGCTGTGGCATACTTGCTGCGGTTGTTGAGATGACAAGATGAGGTGTCGGTATGAAAGTAGCAATTCTTGGCGCCGGTCACGGCGGTATCGCCATGGCTGGCGACCTGACCCTGGCAGGCCATGAGGTACGTCTGGCTGCGTCTGCAAACCATGCCTCCAACCTGCAGCTGTTGATGGCCTTTGGCGGCATCATGGTGGAGGGGATTACCTCCAGCGGTGCGCCGGTGGGGTTTGCAAAACCGGCCATGATGACGACCGATATTGCCGCGGCCATCAAAGGGGCCGAGGTGGTGATGGTGGTGGTGCCTGCCTTTGGCCAGGAACCGTATATGCAGGCCCTGATTGAGTACGGCGAAAAAGGTCAGGTCGTGGTCTTCAACCCCGGCAAGTTCGGTACGCTGGTCTTTGCAAAGATGCTGCGGGAGGCCGGACGTTTCAATGATTTCATTATCGGCGAGACCACCTCGTTTATCTTTGCTGCCAAGACCAAGGGGCTGGGGCATGTCAACATCAAGGCAGCCAAGGAGGAACTGCCCTTTGCCGCCCTTCCGGCCAAGCGGACTGCCGAGGCGCTCTGGATCCTGACCGATCTCTATCCCCAGCTCTCCCCCAGTATGGGGGTGCTGCAGACCAGTATTGATGCGCCGGGCCTGATCATCCACCCGATCTCCACCCTGATGAACATGAGCCGGATCGAACAGATGGGGCCGTACCGCAACTCCCACTACGATATCACCCCTTCCGTGGGGCGGATCATGGAGGCGGTGGATCAGGAGCGGATGGAGGTGGCCAGGCTGCTCTGCCGCGAGACCTTTTCGTTCATGGATACCATGCAGGTGCTGTACAAGGTCAAAGGAGAAAGTGCCTACGACATGATGTACCAGGTCTCGGCCCATAACGTCCAGATGGCGCCGGACAGTCTGCATCACCGCTACGTGACCGAGGATATCCCCTATGGTCTGGCCACCATCGCGGCAATCGGCCGCCAGATCGGGGTGCCGGTGCCGCGCATCGAGGCGATGGTGAATGTGGCCTGCATGGCCAATGGTGTTGATTACTGGACAAGCGGTAGGACCGTTGAAAAGATGGGGTTGTCCGGCATGAATGCCCAGCAGATGGCCCGCTACGCCCTGGCAGGAACGTTGTGACCGGAGTCCAGGAGCGCCCCGGCCATAGAGGCGTCTTGATCCTGTTCAGCATCGCCTTTGCCACCTTCATGGTGAATGCTGACTCCTACATCGTGAATATCTCGTTGCCGGTTATCTCCGCGTATTTCAAGGTCGGTACCGAGGCGGTCTCCTGGGTGGTGATGTCCTACCAGCTGACCGTCACGGCCCTGCTGCTGGTGTTCGGCACCCTGGGGGACCGGATCGGCATCAAGCGCTTGTTCATGCTGGGCTATGCGGTTTTTACGGTCAGCTCCCTGTGCTGTGCCGTCTCACCCACCCTGGGCTGGCTGGTTGCCAGCCGGGCCCTGCAGGGGATCGGCGCCTCGGTCCTGTATGCCCTGACCCCCGCCATGGTGCCGCGCTACCTGCCGCCGGAGCAGCGCGGTCCGGCCTTTGGCGCCCTGGCAACGGCGGCGGCCCTGGGGATCTCGGTCGGTACGCCGCTGGGCGGACTGATTACCGGTCTGCTGTCCTGGCATTGGGCCTTTCTGATCAATATCCCGATCGGGATTGTGGCCATGCTGGTTGCCAAGCGGGTCCTGCCAGCCGATCTTTCTGCGGCTGAAAAAGCTCCTTTGCCCTCATTTGATTATGCCGGTTCAGCCTTCAGTGCCCTGGCCCTGGTCAGCCTGATCTACAGCTTCAGCAAGCTGAACAGCCTCGGGCTGGCGCCAACGGTGCTGGGGGCTGCGCTGCTGTTTGTGGTCAGCCTGGGTGCCTTTGTCCTCTGGGAACGCAAGGTCGCCCATCCCTTGCTGGATTACAGCCTGTTCCGTTCAGCTGCCTTCAACTACGGCAATCTGGCCAATTTTCTCTGTCTGTGCTATCTGGCCGGGCATAACTTTATCACCCCCTTTTACCTGATGACCGTCAAAGCCCTGCCCACCGAGCGGGCCGGTACGGTCTTTCTGCTCTATTCACTGATCTACATGGGGATGGGGCCGCTGGCCGGACAACTTTCAAAACGGGTCAACCCGCGCATCCTCTGTACAGCAGCCTTGCTGGCAGGGGTGCTGGTCTCTTTCGGTTTCAGCCTCCTCCTGAATGCTGGAGGGATGCTGCCGGTGTACGGCTATTTTGTGGGGTTGGCACTGGTAATGGCCACCTTTATCCCGTCCAACAACAACGTGGTGATGGGTATGGCGCCGCCGGGCAAGCAGGGGGCGGTATCCGGCAGTTTCAGGATGGTGGGGCGGGTGGGGATGACGGTTGGGGTCTGCCTGTTCCAGACCATCTTTGCCCTGGCAGCACTGCAGGCCGGCACGCTGCACGCGGATGCGCTTAAAACGGTCGAACGCACCCAGCTGCTGTCAGCCTTCAGTACGGTCTATGCGGTCGGTGCGGTTCTGTTTGCCGTGGCAGCGGTCAGTTCGCTGCTGGCCCGGGAAGGCGGTGTTGTTGCGGCGGCTGTAGAATGATGCCGGCCGGGATCATACACCATCACCCTCCTGATTTCCGCTGGAAAGGAGCACCAAGCGATGCCAACTGAAGCTACGGTTTCAACCTATCTGCTGCAGCGCCTGAAGGAGCTGGGAGTCAATCATCTCTTTGGTGTGCCGGGCGATTACGTACTGGATTTTCTTGACCAGGTGATCGAGAGCCCGCTTGCGTGGGTCGGCACCTGTAATGAACTGAATGCCGGTTATGCCGCCGACGGCTATGCCCGCCTGAACGGTCTGGGCGGTGCCGTGGTGACCTACGGGGTGGGTGGCTTCAGTATCCTGAATGCCGTGGCGGGCGCGTTTGCGG
Source organism: Trichlorobacter lovleyi (assembly GCF_015239775.1). Taxonomy (NCBI): domain Bacteria; kingdom Pseudomonadati; phylum Thermodesulfobacteriota; class Desulfuromonadia; order Geobacterales; family Geobacteraceae; genus Trichlorobacter; species Trichlorobacter lovleyi. The sequence goes on along the minus strand of NZ_CP058409.1, from coordinate 2,337,986 downwards.
AGATGGTGCCGCTGGTGCTGATCAGCGGTGCCCCCCCCAGCGGCCGGCGCAAGGCCGGGGCTCTGGTGCACCACCTGGTGGCGGACTATAACCGGCAGCTGGAGATATTCCAGAAGGTGACGGTTGATGCTGCCCTGCTGGACGACCCTGAGACGGCACCGGTACTTATCGACCGCCTGCTGGCAACCTGTATCAGCCGCAAGCTGCCGGTTTACCTGGAGCTGCCGGTTGATATGGCCCGCGCTGCCTGCCGTCCACCCTCTGCCCCCCTGCTGCCGGCTGTCAGAAGTTCTGCCCCGGCCAGTCTGAAGGCCTGTGCAGATGCCGCTGCCGAGCTTCTGAACAGGGCTGCCAATCCCGCCATCCTGGCCGGTATCGAGGTATCCCGCTTCGGTCTGGGGCCGGCACTGTTGCAGCTGGTTGAACAGGCCGAACTGCCGTTTGCCACCATGCTCAGCAGCAAATCGGTCCTGCCGGAGCTGCATCCTCAGTTTATCGGACTCTATCAGGGGGGCTGGAGCAGACCGGCGGTTCAGCAGCAGATCGAGTCGGCCGATTGCCTGCTGTCACTGGGGGCCTGGATGACCGACCTGGATACCGGCATTTTCAGCATCCATCTTGACCCGCAGCGGGTGATCGACGTGGGGCGGGATACGGTGCGGATCGGTGAGCATCAGTATCCCGATATCCTGCCGGGTGATCTGATCAGGGAGCTTGTGACCCGTCTGCGCCCCCGCTCCTATCTGGATCTGCACCCGCATGAACCGCGCGTCGGCTGTGGTGCGTTCCATCCCGTTGCCGGTGCCGCGCTTACGGCAGCCCGGATGTACGAGGCGATCCACGGTTTCCTGGATGACAGCATGATCCTGCTGGCAGAACCGGGGGATGCCTTCTGTGCGGCACCTGAATTCACCATCGAAGAGGCAGAGCATTTCATCGTCCAGTCCTTCTACTCCTCAATCGGCTACTGCACCCCTGCCGCGCTGGGGGTAGGGCTGGCACGGCCCGGCAGACGTCCGGTGGTCATGACCGGTGACGGTGCCTTCCAGATGACCGCCCAGGAGGTTTCAAGCCTGGTGCGGTTGCAGATTCCGGCAGTTGTGCTGGTGATCAACAACGACGGCTACCTGGTTGAGCGGATGCTGCATGAGGACGGTCCCTACAATGATATCCGGATGTGGCGCTATGCTGCGCTTCCGAAACTGTTCAATGCCGGCTCAGGCGGGCTCGGCATCCGGGTGACAACTGAAGACGAGCTGCATGCCGCCCTGCAGGCCGCCGCTGCGGCACAGGATAGGCTGGTACTGATCGAGATGTGCGTGCAGAAACTGGACTGTTCCGCAGGCCTACACCGTCTCGGGACCACCATGCGCAAGGGGTAGCAGGCAGCCCTGCTGCCGGTCAGTATACGGCGCTCGTACAACATGATGAGGAGTGGGAGCGATGGGATCTGGATTGAAGGGATTGTTGCTGGTGCTACTGGTGTTGCTGGGTCTGGTGCTGGGCGGTTGTGCAAGCGGCCCTGATCTGCGGGTGGGCATCGCCCCCACCTATCCGCCGCTGGCGTTTATGCAGGACGGGGTACTGGCCGGGATCGAACCTGATCTGGCGCAGCAGCTGGCCAAACAGACCGGTCGCAGGATCAGGTTTGAGATCATCCCGTTTGACCGCCTGATCCCCGCATTGCAGGGGGGGCAGATAGATCTGATCATGGCCGGGATGTCAATAACCGCCGAGCGTCAGGGTCAGGTCAGTTTTGCCGAGAGCTATCTGAAGGTGGGGCAGATGCTGCTGATACGGGAAAAGGATATCAAGCGTTTCCCCAGGGCGCTGTTTGATCAGTCAGCAGGTGTCAGAATCGGTGTGGAGAAGGGCAGCACCGGCGAGCAGTATGCACTCAAAACCTTTGCCTGGGGCGGTGTCACCCACTTTGATACCACCGAGGCAGGGGTCAGGGCACTTGAACAGGGCAGTATCGACTGCTTTGTGCATGACGCCCCCACGGTCTGGAGGTTCAGCGCAGACCTTGCCACCCAGCATCAGGGGCTGGTCGGCCTGTTTGAGCCGTTAACCGATGAACCGCTGGCCTGGGCCGTGCGCAAAAATGATCCGGCCCTGCTGGAACAACTTAACCTGGAGCTGACCCGGATGCGGCGGGAAGGACGCCTGCAGGAGATCCTGGCTAAATGGATCAGGACACAGGTGCTGGTGAGGGGGAGCAAGTAACGGCACAGACCTGCTGCATTCACACTGTGAGGGAATCGCCATGTCAAATAATACGATAGCTGTCCGCCGCATGAACAAAAAGGATCTGCAACTGGCTGTTGAGTGGGCCAGAAATGAAGGCTGGAATCCGGGGCTGCATGATGCTGACCCTTTTTACGCCGCTGACCCGAACGGCTTCTTTATTGCCGAGATCAACGGAGAACCGGTCGGCACCGCCTCTGCCGTTGCCTACGATGACCGTTACGGCTTTCTGGGATTCTATATCGTAAAAGAGGAGCTGCGGCACCTCGGCATCGGCATGAAGCTCTGCGATGCCTTGCTGGAGTATATGGGGGATCGCGTCTACGGACTTGACGGGGTGGTGGCGATGCTGGACAAATATGTACAGCAGATGGGGGTTGCCATCGCCCATTACAACGCCCGCTACGAAGGTGTCGGCAGGCCTGCGGAAGCGACGCTGGCGGATATCTCGTCGGTTCCGTTTGAAGAACTGGAACGCTATGACCGCCGCTTCTTCCCGGCCCCGCGGACAGCCTTTCTGCAGAGCTGGATCAGCCGCCCCGGCAGCCAGGGCCGTGTTGTCACTGATGGTGACCGCCTGGTGGGCTATGGCGTGATACGGCCCTGCTACCGCGGCTTCAAGATTGCACCGTTGTTTGCCGACACGCCGGAGATTGCCGATCAGCTCTTTCGGGAACTGGCCGGGCTGGCTGTTGATCAACCGGTATTCCTGGATATTCCGGTCTGCAACCAGGCTGCGCAGGAGTTGGCGGAACGGTATCAGATGCAGAAGGTCTTTGAAACGGCCCGTGTCTACCGTGGTCCCGCGCCGGAGCTGCCGTTGGACCAGATCTATGGTATCACCAGCTTTGAGTTGGGCTGAACTGCCTGCAGCAGTGAATCAAGAACAGACACAAACAGGGCCTCCCCAGCGGGAGGCCCTGTTTGTACGTGGGGGAGTTGTTTGGGGCTACGGTTCCGAGGTCATCAGCGGTTCCCGCTGCATGCCCACCGGGTCAGGCGGTATTTCGGCCAATGCCAGCACGGTGTCGCCATGGCTGTCCTGCACCGCCTCCTGAATCCTGAACAGCTGGTACCAGCGGTAAAAGGCCCCCACAAAGACAATCATGAGTTGCCTTGCTGTCGTTAATCTACGTATACAAAGCAGGCTATTGACGGATCAGAGCGCTGTGCTACTCTGAACAACCTTGCACTGTTGAGAACCGGGAGGGACACGATGCCTGAAGAGCCTGCAATCGTCATTCTGGACGGCTATACCATCAATCCGGGCGACAATCCCTGGGATGCGGTTATGGCCCAGGGCCGCTGCAGCATCCATGACCGCACCCCGGCAGAACTGGTGCTGGAGCGGGCTGCCGGAGCCGAGGTGATCCTGACCAGCAAGGTCAAACTGACTGGCGCTATCCTGCAGCAACTGCCCGGTCTGCGGTTCATCTCATTGCTGGCCACCGGTTACAACAATGTGGATATTGAGGCGGCCGGACGGCTGGGGATCACGGTTTCCAATGTACCGGCCTATTCCACCGATTCTGTGGCTCAGACCACCTTTGCCCTGCTGCTGGAGCTGACCACCCATGCCGGTCTGCATGATCAGGCGGTCAAACAGGGCGAGTGGGTCCGCTCCCCGGACCATTCCTTCTGGAAGAGGCCGCTTGTGGAACTGGCCGGCCTGACCCTCGGAATTGTCGGATTCGGCGCCATTGGCCGGGCTATGGCCCGGATCGGGAACGCCTTCGGGATGCAGGTGGTCGCCTACACCCCCCGTCCTCCTGCTGCAACGGAGTTTCCTCTGGTGCGGTTTGTCTCTCTTGAGGAGCTGTTCAGTCAGGCGGATGTGGTCTCACTCAACTGTCCCCAGACCGCTGAGAATGGCGGCTTTGTCAATGCAGCCCTGCTGGAGCGGATGAAACGGAGTGCCTTCCTGATCAATGTGGCCAGGGGCGGGCTGGTGAATGAGTCTGACCTGGCAGCAGCACTGCGGGATGGTGTGATTGCCGGGGCGGGCCTGGATGTGGTGGCGGTGGAGCCGATGCTGCCGGAAAACCCGTTGCTGCAAGCCCCCAACTGCATCTTTACCCCCCACATCGCCTGGGCCTCACTGGCGGCCCGGCAGCGGCTGACCGCCATTGTGGCGGCAAATCTGGCCGGGTATCTGCAGGGGAAACCGATCAACGTGGTCAATGGCGCCTGGCTGCCGGTCACAGCCCGGGGGTAGCGGGGCAGCCGCCTGCCCGGCACTCATTGGGCCGGTTTCAGGATCTGCTCCTCGGTCATACTGGTGACCAGTGCCTTGACAATGGATTTGATCTGCTGGTGGTCGGCGCCCTTGAGTGCTGTCCTGGATTTGGCAGACCAGAGTAACCTGTCATCGGTTGTATCGTACAGGCTGGTTTCAACCACGGCATACTGCTCCTCTGCCATGTAGCCGGGAGAGTACATCATATCATAGCCAAAGCGATAGCGGCTGGACCAGCTGGTGTAGCGCATCGGCAGGGGGTCCACGGTGCCGGGCACGTAGGTGCTTTCGGTCCTGATCTCCAACAGGCGGGTGATGAGTACGGCATCCGTTCCCCGGCGTTTCATTGCTGCTGTTATGGCCGCATGATCGGTATCCAGTTTGCCGGGGAGTACCGTATAGCTGGCAATCGCATCAGTTCCCCTGCTCTTGATCAGCCTGACAAACTCATCCTCAAACACCCTTCTGTTGGTGATCTGCTTTGTCATCCCGATGACCATGATCCTGTTGGGATGGCCATGGTAGGCCGGGTCTTTCCAGGTGGAGGAAATCTCGGTGGTTGCGCAGCCCGTCAGGGCTAACAGGGCCATGGCTGCCGGTACAATCCTGGTAAGCATTTTCAGAACGGTCATGGATCCCTCCCCGAAAGCTGGTGCCGGTTTGCCCGGGCCGGTCGGTCCAGCCCGGTGCGTGCCTTGAGCTGGCTTGAGTATAACGCCGAATATTTTTGGCGCAAGCGGTTGCCTGACCTCATTTGTCTGTTATGGTTACAGACAGCCGCCAGGCTGTGGCGGATGCGGAGGGGAACTGCCGACTGCCGGGCCGACCTCTGTTGATACAGAAAAAAAGGAGCTGTTTGATGCTGCATGCTGTTTTCGGAATGATTGTCCTGCTGGGGGTTGCCTGGCTGCTCAGTGAAAACCGGCGCGTGATCCACTGGCGCCTGATCGTGGCCGGTGCTGCGCTGCAGGTGCTGATCGCCCTGCTGATGCTGAAGGCCGCGCCGTTCCGCCAGCTGTTTCTGGGGTTGAACGCCATGGTTGGCGCCCTGGAAACGGCCACGCGGGCCGGCACCTCCTTTGTCTTCGGCTACCTGGGGGGCGGGCCGCTGCCGTTTGCCGAGACGACACCGGGCGGCTCCTTTTCCCTTGCCTTTCAGGCCTTGCCGTTGGTGCTGATAATCGGTGCCCTGACCGCGTTGTTCTACTACTGGCGTATCCTGCCCAAGGTGGTGCAGGCCTTTTCATGGCTGCTGCGCACGACCATGGGGATCGGTGGCGCGCTGGGGGTGGTGGCCTCCGGCTGCATCTTTCTGGGGATGATCGAGGCACCGCTGCTGATCCGACCCTATCTGGTCCGTATGACCCGCAGTGAGCTGTTTGCCATGATGGCCACCGGGCTGTCCTGCATTGCCGGTACCATGCTGGTGCTGTACGCCACGGTGCTGCAGAAGGTCATTCCTGATGCTCTGGGACATATCCTGACCGCTTCCATTATCCATGCCCCTGCCGCACTGGTTGTTGCCTCCATCATCGTACCCGAGACTGAAGAGCAGACTCTGGGGGGTGAGATCTCCTCCTATGATGCCTCAAGCGCCATGGATGCACTGACTAAGGGGACCTGGGACGGCCTGAAGATCCTGGTCAATATTGTGGCGCTCCTGATTGTGTTTGTTGCCCTGGTGAAGCTGGCCAATATCGGGCTGGGAGAACTGCCTGATATTGCCGGTGCCCCACTGACCCTGGAACGGATGCTGGGGTTGCTGCTGGCCCCGGTGGTCTGGTTGATCGGGGTGCCCTGGCAGGAGGCGGTCACCGCCGGGTCGCTGATGGGGATCAAGATCGTGCTGAACGAGTTCCTGGCCTATATCCAGTTTTCCGGCCTGCCGGAGGCGGCGCTCAGCCCCAAAAGCAGGCTCATCATGACCTATGCCATGTGCAGCTTTGCCAACCTCGGCAGCCTGGGGATCCTGATCGGCGGACTGGGGACGCTCTGCCCGGAGCGCCGCAATGAGATCGTTGGCCTGGGGTTCAAGGCGCTGCTGGCCGGTGTGCTGGCGTCATTGATGACCGGCGCCGTGGTGGGAATGCTCTGATAACTCCTTGCGCAGGTCGGCTACGGCTGTCCGAAGCTGCGGCAGAAAGGGTGCTATGCCGTTTTTGAGCCATGACGGGATACAGCTGTATTTTGAGCAGCAGGGTAGCGGTCCTCCCCTGCTGCTGCTTGCCGGACTGGCCTCAGATTCCCAGAGCTGGCCGGCGGTGCTGCCCGGCCTGGCGGAACGGTTTACCCTGATCCTGCTGGATAACCGGGGCGTCGGCCGTTCAAGCCAGGATTGCGCGATCAGCATCAGTCTGATGGCCGATGACTGTGCTGCCCTGATCCGCCATCTGGGGCTGACGCGAGTCAGCCTGCTGGGACATTCCATGGGGGGGATGGTGGCACTGGAGTGTGCCCGTCGCCACCCGGAGCTGGTTGAACGGCTGCTGGTGGCTGCCACGGCTGCAAGAAATCCGGTTCGCAACAATCTGCTGTTTCAGGACTGGGCTGACCTGTATGACGCCGGTTACGACCGTGCCGCCTGGTTTCGCAACATCCTGTACTGGATCTTCACGGAACGTTTTTTTGAGGATCAGAGGCTGCTGCAGCTGACACTGGAGTACCTGCTCAGCTATCCCTGGCCCCAGTCGGCAGCGGCATTCCGGCAGCAGATCCGGGCAATCGAGGCATTTGATGCCCGCGGGTGGCTCGGACAGCTGAATGTGCCGGCCTGTGTGCTGGCAGGTGAGCTGGATCTGTTGATGCCGGTTGAACAGTCAAACGACCTGGTCCGGCAGTTGCCCAATGCCGTGTTGACGGTTCTGCAGGATGCAGCGCATTCGCTCCAGACGGAACAACCGGAGCTGTTTGTCCGCGCTGTGGTTGATTTTCTGAAACCAGCCTGAACTGATCCGGGCTGAAGTCCTGACAAGGGGGGGCTATGGATAGTTTCATGCAGGCAGCCATTGAAGAGGCAGAGGCCGGGCTGGCAGAGGGCGGCATCCCGATCGGCGCGGTGATTGTCCATAACAACCGGATTATCGGCCGTGGCCACAACCGGCGGGTACAGCAGGGGAGCGCCATTCTGCACGGTGAGATGGATGCCCTGGAGCGTGCCGGACGTCAACCTGCCTCGGTCTACCGGGAAGCGGTGCTGTATACCACCCTCTCTCCCTGCCCGATGTGCAGTGGTGCCATCCTGCTGTACGGCATCCCCAGGGTGGTGATTGGCGAAAACCGTACCTTCCTGGGAGAAGAGGAGCTGCTGCGCTCACGGGGGGTACAGCTGGAGGTGCTGCAGGATGAACGCTGCATCCGCTTGATGGAACAGTTTATTGCGGAAAAACCGGAGCTGTGGAATGAGGATATCGGAGTCTGACAGGATGAAGGGAGAGACTATGGTTCGTCTGGCTATTGCAGGAATACTGTTGTTGTGTGCGTTGCCGCTGTCTGCCGCCACATTGCCGTGCAGCGGGGCGCAGCAGGTGCCCGCAACCTATGCTGCAGCCGGCGGTGAGCAGTTACAGGCCTGTTTTGACCTTGTGCGTAAAAATGTCACGGTCGGGCTGGCTGACGGCAGCAGGGTGGTGCTGCCCGTTGCCGTGTCCGGCTCGGGTGCCCGCTACAGTGACGGCACCCGCACCTTCTGGGAACATCAGGGGATCGGGCGCTACTTTGTCGGTGAAAAACTGCTGTTTGAAGGGGGACCGGCTCCGGCAACAGGGTATAAAGGCGGCGTAACCTCAAAGCTGTTAAAACAGACCACGCTGACCGCCAACGGCCAGAAGATTGCCTATCCTGTCACTGACCGGGCCGAGGTGACGGCCATGACCGTTGATCTGGCCCCCGGTGCTGAAACCGGCTGGCACAAACATGCCATACCGGTCTATGCCTATGTGCTGGCCGGCGCGATCGAGGTTGAGCTGGAAGGTGGCCAGCGCATTACCTATAAAGCCGGCGATGCCATTATCGAGGTGGTGGATGCCTTTCACAACGGCAGCAACAGGGGCACCGAGCCGGTCCGGCTGGTGGTCTTTTATACCGGGATCAAGAATCAGCCGAATGTGGTCAGAAGGTAGCTGATTGGAAGCAAAAAAACTTGAAAATATAAGGAGACTGACTATGAGGATGCTGGCGTTGAACCTGATGGTGTGTCTGTCACTGATGTCCGGGAACGTCTATGCGGCCGACCCGTCCATCTGTAATCCCGATGCTGATATTACCTTCCATGCCAACGGCGTACTGCAGTCATGCGACCTGAAAAAAGTCTACGAACAGGGTAGCCTGAAGTGTAACGCCTACAGCAAGATCAGCTTCTTCAAAAACGGGGCACTGCGTTCCTGCGTGCTGTACGAGGATCTGGCCATCGGTGGTGTCGTCTGTGGTGACCTTGCCACGCTGGTGCTGTATCCCTCCGGCAAGCTGAATTCCTGCACCCTGACGAAACCTGCGGTTGTCGGAGCTAAAAACTGCATGCAGGGACAACCGGTAGCATTCTTTGAAAACGGCGCATTGAAGAGTTGCACGGAAGAGTAGGGGCGTTAGCTGCCCCGGCCCAGCTGACCTGATGCTGTCCTCCTGAACAATGGAGTACCATAGCTGCAGCTGAGCCGGACGCAGACCCAGGAGGTTGCCATGGATATGAGTAGGTTGCTGAAAAAGAGTCTGGTGCTGACGCAGACCCTGCTGGTTAGCCTGTTCCTCCTGGTTGCCGGCTGTGGCAACGATGCGGCGCAGACAAACCAGGATCCCCAGGCTGCTTACGTGCAGGCGGTACTGGATTCCAGCCTGGTAACCCCTGCAAAGATCTATCAGGGCTTGACGCCGATCACCAATGACAACCCCCAACTGATCTGGGAAAACGGCGTGGTGGGAAGCCGGATCCTGGTGACGACCTGGATGGGGAGTGCCGGCGCCTACTACAAATGTCCGCCCGGAGGCTGTTCTGCCGGCGATACCTGCAAGGAGGGCAAGGAATGTCCCACCTACCGCTGGGATACCTGGGTGACGGTGGCCCCTGAACTGAAAAACTACTTTGGCGGGACAGCGCCTTCTGCGCTGCGGATTGCGCAACTGCTGGGGCTGCCGCCTGAGTATGCAACACCGGGCAATCCGAAGGAAGCGCTCTATTTTCTTGAGTTGTGGGTCTCGCCCAACGACCTGTTCAGGCCCTGTCCCGACCCGGAGATAACGGACCGGGAATGCCAGACCGATTTCCCCTACAGCATGTTCTGGAGCTTTTCGGCACAGGAGAAGATCAAGGCAACCGAAGGGGGCGTTTCTGAATTCATGGAGTACCGGGGCTGGTTTGATAACCGTACCCAGTTCATTTACAGCTACCCTTATCCGGCAAGCAGCAGTTCTGATCCGTTGCCCTATCCCTGGACGCGGCTGGGCTATACCTATGACTGGGGCAGTCCGGGGCGTGTCGGTCTGAGTGAATTCGTGGCCCATGGCAACCGGATCGATGAGCAGGGGGCACCGAAGTACATCTCGGTCGGTATCAGGTCGGTCAAGACCACGGCTGAGTATTTTCTGCAGTGATTCAACCCCGGCTGTTGCCGGTATCCTGTCTGACCTGGTTAAAGGATGTGTACCGTGCAAAATAGATTGAGGATCTTTGTGCAGGCGCTGGTTGCGTTTGTGCTGGTCGCAGCTGTAACCGCCTGCAGCACCCCTCCGGCACACTTCAACCTGACATTGCTGCACCTGAATGACACCCATTCCCACCTTGAAGCGGTACCGGTCAATCTGGAAATTGAGGGGGTCGGCAGCACCACCGCAGAGCTGGGGGGCTTTGCCAGGATTAAGACGGTGCTTGACCGGATGCGGGCGTCCGAACCTGAGCTGCTGCTCCTGCATGGCGGTGATGCCCTGCAGGGCACCCTCTACTTTACTCTGTTCAATGGCGGTGTGGAGTTCGATTTCCTGAATCTGCTGGGGCTGGATGCCATGACATTCGGCAACCATGAGTTTGATCGGGGAACCGCCTCGATTCCGGGCTGGATCAAACGTTCCCGCTTCCCCTGGCTCTCGGCAAATATCGATTTTTCAGCTGAACCGGCCATCGCCCCCCTGGTCAAGCCGTATCTGATCAAGACCGTGGCCGGTGAAAAAGTGGCCATTATCGGTGTCACCACCGAGACAACCCCCCAGACTACCCGTGATGTGGGCCTCGTGCGCTTTAACGATGCCGTGGCCAGTACCCGCCAACAGGTGGCAGCCTTGACCGCCCAGGGCATCAACAAGATCATTCTGCTGTCCCACCTGGGATATCAACAGGATCTGCAACTGGCCAGCCAGGTCGCCGGGGTTGACCTGATCATCGGCGGGCACAGCCACAGTCTGCTGGGTGACATAACCCAGCTGGCCGCTATTGGCCTCACACCGGATGGGGCCTATCCGACTGAGCTGGCGGCACCGGACGGCAGTCCGGTGCTGGTGGCCCAGGCCTGGCAGTGGGGGCATCTGCTGGGCAGGCTGAACGTCCGGTTCGATGGGGCAGGGGTGGTCTCCGGCTACAGCAGTAAACAGGTGATCCCGGTCGGTGAGCGTTTCAGTCGTGACGGTACCCCGGTATCCCCGGAGAGCAGCCAGTATCAGGCCATTGTCAAGGCGCTGGCCCAAAGCGGATCAGCGCAGATTGTTGCTGAAGACCCGGCGGTGCTGGCAGCCCTGGCACCCTACCAGCGGCAGCTTGCCCAGTTTCATACGGCCGTTGTTGCCCGGGCTGCTGAAGACCTGAAACGTGGGGTGAACAGCGGTCCGGGCCCCTTGGTCGCCGATGCCATGCTGGGAGCGCTCCCCAGGGCTCAGGTGGCGCTTTTGAACTACGGCGGCGTGAGGAAAAGTCTGCTGTCCGGCATGATTTCAGAGGGGGATCTGCTGGAGGTGATGCCCTTTGCGGATACCCTGGTGCTGATTGATCTGAACGGTTCTGAGCTGCAAGCTGCCCTGGAGGGTACTATCGACTTCCTGATTCGCAAATATGGTCTCAAGCAGCCGGTCATGCCCTATGTTGCCGGCATCAGGTTTGCGGTAGAGCTGTCAGCCCCCAGAGGTTCACGGGTGACAGCCCTGACCGTCAGAGACAGAAGGGGGGTCTTTCAGCCGGTTGAGCCTGCTACGCTGTATCGTACCGTCGTCAACACCTTTGTGGCTGGCGGCGGTGACGGTTTTGCTGCCGTAAAAAATGCTGCAGGGTTCCGGAGTGATAGCGGGATTATCGACAGCGATGCCTTCAGGGAGTATCTGAAAAAACTCGGCACGGTCAGTAACTCACGGGAACAGCGGATAACGATCATGCAGAGCGCAGGCGGTGCCGGACAGCCCTGACCGGCCGCCTGCTGCAGCGTCGCCCTTTATTGCCGCGCTTTGCCAAAACAGTCCAAAAGAGTTTATCAACACAAGTTATCCGCCCTTTCTGCCGAAAAGAATAACGTTACACTAACCAGTGATCAGGCGGATAACGTATCCGTCTGACTGTTTTCTTGGGCACAGGGCAGCCATGAACGTTTCCGAACTCTTTATCCGCAGGCCGATTGCCACCAGCCTGGTCATGTTGGCCGTGCTGGTGTTCGGTCTGCTGGCCTATCGCGGCCTGCCGGTGAATGACCTGCCCACGGTTGATTTTCCCACTATCCAGGTAACCTCCAACCTGCCCGGCGCCAGCCCGGAAACCATGGCCTCTGCAGTGGCCACACCGCTTGAACGGGAGTTTTCCACCATTGCCGGTCTGGATTCCATGACCTCAACCAATGGGCAGGGGATCTCGATCATCACCCTGAAATTCACCCTGAAACGCAACATCGACGCAGCTGCGCTGGATGTGCAGGCCGCCATTGCAAAGGCGATGCGCAAGCTGCCGGCCGACATGACAACCCCGCCCTCCTACCGCAAGGTCAACCCTGCCGATTCGCCGGTGCTCTACCTCGCACTCTACTCGGACAGCATGCCGTTACATCAGGTGAACGAGTACGCCGATACCATGCTGGCACAGCGGATCTCCATGGTCAGCGGTGTGGCCCAGGTGCTGGTCTATGGCTCACAGAAATACGCTGCCCGGGTGCAGGTCGATCCGCGTCAGCTGACGGCCCGCGGGATCGGGATTGATGAGGTCGCCTCAGCCCTGGCCCGTGCAAACTCGAACCTTCCCACCGGTGTGTTGCAGGGCAAGCAGCAGGCCCTGACCATCCAAACCAATGCGCCGCTCCTGAAGGCAGAGGCCTTCAGGCCGGCCATCATTGCCTGGAAGAACGGTTCGCCGGTGCGGGTGCAGGATGTCGGTACCACGCTGGACAGTGTGGAGAACGATAAGGTGGCGGCCTGGTACAATCGCAGGGAGTTTGCGACCCGGGCCATTGTACTGGCGGTCCAGCGTCAGCCGGGCGCCAATACCATTGAGATGGTGGATGCCATCAAGCAACTCCTGCCGGAATTCCAGAACCAGCTTCCTGCCGCCCTGCAGATGAATATCCTCTACGACCGGACGGTTTCGATCCGGGAGTCGGTTGATGAAGTCAAGTTTACGCTGGTCCTGACCATCTGCCTGGTGATCATGGTGATCTTTCTTTTTCTGCGCAACCTGCCGGCCACCCTGATCCCCAGTCTGGCGGTGCCCCTCTCGATTGTGGGGACCTTTGCCGTCATGAGCGGCCTGGGTATTTCCATCAACAACATCAGTCTGCTGGCCTTGACCCTGTCGGTTGGTTTTGTCGTGGATGACGCCATTGTGATGCTGGAAAATATCGTGCGCCACATTGAGGAGGGGATGAAGCCGATGGAGGCGGCCCTGCGCGGATCGCGGGAAATCGGATTTACGATTATTTCCATGACCATCTCACTGGTTGCGGTGTTTATCCCGGTGCTGTTCATGGGGGGGATGCTGGGGCGGCTCTTGAACGAGTTTGCCGTTACCATCTCTGCGGCGATCCTGATTTCAGGTTTTGTCTCCCTGACCCTGACGCCGATGCTCTGCAGCAGGTTTCTGAAGCCACACGACGTCTCCCGGCAGCATGGCCGCCTCTATCTGCTGCTGGAACGTTTCTTTGATCTGTTGCGTGACGGGTATGCTACGTCGCTGCAGTGGGTGCTGAGGCATCTCAGGTCCGCACTGCTTTTTACCATTGCAACCGCTCTGGTCACCATCTGGCTTTTTGCGCGCATGCCTGCCGGACTCTTTTCCAGTGAGGATACCGGCGGTATCTACGGCATTACGGAAGGCGCCCAGGGGATCTCTTTTGAAGAGATGAAGCGTAACCAGCAGCTTGCTGCTGATATTGTGCGTCAGAACCCCAATGTTGAGGCGTTCATGTCCTCTGCCGGTGCTTCCGGTTCACGGGTCGGCTCCAATAGCGGCTTCATGTTCATCCGGCTGAAACCCCTCAGTCAGCGTACAGACAGCGCCGACAAGGTTATTCAGCAGCTCAGGCCGAAACTGGCTCAGCTGCCCGGCATTCAGGTCTTTCTGCAGAATCCGCCGCCCATCAGGCTGGAGGCGACACTTTCAAAGGCTCAGTACCAGTTTGCCCTGATGTCGCCCGACACCACCCAGCTGTATCAGGCTGCCACCCAGTTCGAGTCGCGCCTTAAAGGCCTGCCGATTCTGCAGGATGTTACCTCGGACCTTCAGATCAGGAACCCTGAGCTGAGGCTTGCCATAGACCGGGATCATGCTGCGGCCTTGCAGGTCTCCCCTCTGCAGCTGGAGGATGCCTTGTACTACGCCTATGGTTCCCGCCAGGTATCCACCATCTTTGCCCCGAGCAACCAGTATCAGGTCATACTGGAGGTGGAACCGCAGTACCAGAAGGATCAGGCTGCCCTTGGCCTGCTCCATGTCCGTTCCACAACCGGCCAGTTGGTGCCGCTTGCTACCCTGCTGACCGCCCAACGTTCGGTCGGGCCGCTGACTGTCAACCACCTTGGCCAGTCCGCTGCAGTGACCGTCTCCTTCAATATCCGCCCCGGCGTGCCGCTTGGTGAGGCAACTGCCGCTGTGGAAAGGGAGGCCAAGGCCCTGCCCACCGGGATCACGACCGCCTTTCAGGGGACAGCCCAGGCCTTCAAACAATCATTCTCCGGGCTCAGCTGGCTGCTCATCGCCGCTGTGGCAGTGATCTACATCGTGCTGGGGGTGCTGTACGAAAGTTACATCCATCCGGTGACTATCCTTTCCGGCCTGCCGTCGGCAGGGCTCGGGGCGTTGTTGACCCTGTTGCTGTTCGGCCATGAGCTGAACCTGTACGCCTTTGTGGGGATCATCCTGCTGGTGGGGATTGTCAAAAAGAACGCCATCATGATGATCGACTTTGCCCTGGATGCCCAACGGGCGGCAGGGATCAGCCCTGAACAGGCCATCTATCAAGGCTGCCTGATCCGTTTCCGTCCCATCATGATGACCACGATGGCCGCACTGACCGGGGCACTTCCGATTGCACTGGGGATCGGTGCCGGTGCTGATGCACGCCGCCCTCTGGGGTTGGCGGTGGTTGGCGGTTTGCTTGTGTCACAAATTTTAACACTGTACATTACGCCAGTAGTCTATATATATCTTGACCGTCTGCAGCAGCGTATCAGGCAGACGCCGCGCCAGGAGAAGGCAGATGACTGAAAGAACAGGTGAGGGATATACCGAAGGGGCCGAGTTCCGCTTTCTTGGGAACCTGTTTGGTGCATTGATGGCCTGTGCCGGTTTGCTGGCCGGTACAATGGTACGTGAACTGAGTCTGGACTATTGGCTGGACGATATTGTGCCGCTGCTGCTGCTGGCCTTAACCCTGCGCGGGATGGTAAAGAGCGCCATGGAGTTGGCCAAGGACAGCATCTTCTATGAAGAGCAGAAAAAACAGGTGCTTGATGCGCTGGCAAAGCAGGAGGAGGTGGCTGCCACTATGTCGGGGGCTGACTCTGAGTTGCCACGGATTGCGGCCAAACCGAAATACAGTGAAGCCGAAGTGCTTGAAGCGGTCAGTAAACGGATCGAGCAGCAGCGTGAAGAGGGATTGAAAAAAAACAAGTTGATGCACTAGACAGGAAAGCTGAGGCATGGGGACACAGTCAAAACTGACCATTGAATATCTGACCGCGCTACTGTTTGAAAAAAAACTGCTCACTGCCGATCAGCGGGCCATGGTGCTGGCCAAGGCCAAGGCCCAGGAGGCCCGTCTGACAGCAGGGCCGCAGGCTGGCGGGCGCCGTCTGCATCGCGGGGGGGAGGCGCCGTCACCTGCCCAGCTGCTGGCTTCATTCAATCTTGAGACACCGGGGGGTAATGGACGTATTCTGTCAGAGGATGCCATAACGGAAGCGCTGGCCTCATTCCTGAATATTCCCTATCTCAAGATTGACCCGCTTAAACTTGATCTCGATGTGGTCACTTCCTATATCCCGCGTCCCTTTGCCCTGAAACACCTGATCGTGCCGGTGGCCATCCGTGACAATGAACTGGCAATTGCGGTGGTTGATCCCTTTAATGATCAGGTGCTGAGCGAGTTTGCCACGGCCCATCGTCTCAAGGTCCGGCGGATACTCAGTTCCTGCAGCGACATCCAGAAAATACTGCGTGAGTTTTACGGTTTCCGGGCTTCAGTCCTGGCTGCCGAGGCCGAATCCTCCACGACCATTGATCTGGGAAACCTCGAACAGCTCTTCAAGTTGAAAGGTGAGCATGAGCTTGAAGGGAATGACCGTCATGTCATCTCCGCAGTTGATTTTCTGCTCTCCTACGCCTTTGACCAGCGTGCCAGCGATATCCATATTGAACCAAAGCGGGAAAAATGTCTGATCCGCTTCCGGCTGGACGGCCTGCTGCATAACATCCATCTGCTGCCCAAGCCGCTGCATGCGCCGATTGTTTCCCGGATCAAGATCCTGTCCCGCATGGATCTGGCTGAAAAGCGACGCCCTCAGGATGGCCGGATCAAGACCAGCCATAACAACAAAGAGGTGGAACTGCGGGTTTCCACCGTGCCGACCGCCTTTGGCGAAAAGGTGGTTATCCGGATCTTTGACCCGGATATACTGTTTCAGGAACTGGATTCAATCGGCTTTTATACGCGGGAATACTCCCTGTATAACAACTTTATCCACCGTCCCAACGGGATCATTCTGGTTACCGGCCCAACCGGTTCAGGCAAGACAACGACCCTCTACTCAACCCTGCGCAACCTTTCGTCGCCGGAAGTGAATATCGTTACCATTGAAGATCCGATCGAGATGGTGATGGAGGAGTTTAACCAGATTGCGGTGCAGCAGGCTATCGGTGTTACCTTCGGCAATATCCTGAGGACGGTCCTGCGTCAGGACCCTGATATCGTCATGGTTGGTGAGATCCGCGATGAAGAAACTGCCGAGAATGCCGTCCAGGCAGCCCTGACCGGCCACCTGGTGCTGTCCACCCTGCATACCAATGATGCCCCCTCGTCGATTGCCCGTCTGCTGGATCTGGGGGTGCCGCCCTATCTGATTACGGCAACGGTGGTCGGCATTATTGCACAGCGTCTGTTACGCAAGGTCTGTTCCCATTGCAAGGTTCCGCGTCAGCTGTCTGCGGAGGAACGAACCTACCTGCAATTGACCGGTGAGGCCTACACCGTGTATGAGGGTGAGGGGTGCAAGGAGTGCCGGGGTACCGGCTATAAAGGCCGCACCGGTATCTTTGAAGTGCTTGAGATGAACGAGCGGATCAGGGCCATGGTGGGAGACAAGGTTGACCTTGCAGAACTGGTGCGCTCTGCCGAGCAGGACGGTTTTCTGTCCCTGCGTCAACTTGCCGTTCGTAAGATGCTGGAAGGGGCAACCACCTACGATGAGGTGATCTCAATTACCGGGTAATGCCAATGCCATTGCACGGCGTTGTGATTGGCTGCCCGATACGCTGCGTGTACACCTGCGTTGCAGCATTTCTCTCCCTCTTGCGATCATGCCTGTGCTGAAAGCAGGGGGCGCTGGAATAGAAAAGGCCTGCAGAAGCAGGCCTTTTTATGCGTGTGGTGCTCAGTTTGCGATCAGCAGCCGGCGGTCTTCTGGATTGTCCGGACAACCTTGCTGTCGCTGTCATAACGCAGCCGCAGCTCATCACCGACCCGAACCTTGCGGTCCTTGATCTTTTCCATATTCGAACCGTCACGGACCTGCAGCACCACCGGTGCATCAGTCTTGCGATCTTTTACGGTCATTTCAGCACCACCGCCAACCATCCTGATTGCGCTGACAGTGCCGATCATCTTCAGTTCGCCAGCAAAAGCGCTTGTTGCCAGAGTAGTCAGTGCGAACATTACAACCAGTGCGAACAGCCTTTTCATGTCTTCCTCCTGTGGTGTGCCGTTGAAGCGGCGGAATAGTGGTGAATGTACTATCTGCTGCC
The DNA here is from genome assembly GCF_015239775.1 of Trichlorobacter lovleyi. NCBI lineage: Bacteria > Pseudomonadati > Thermodesulfobacteriota > Desulfuromonadia > Geobacterales > Geobacteraceae > Trichlorobacter > Trichlorobacter lovleyi. The sequence goes on along the minus strand of NZ_CP058409.1, from coordinate 2,320,098 downwards.
TGAACTTGCATTCGGGAAAAGTATAGTCCAAGTTTTTTTCACGTCAATCATTCAACTGAATTATTATACAAATTTAACGTATTGGGTGAATCAGTCTGTCAGACTTGTCAACCTATGGAGGTTGATCTGGTTGACAAGTCTGCCTGCTCCGTGGTACCCAACCTGCCATGATTATTACTGATACCATGCTCCAGGCGTTGTCCGGCTCCATTATTGATGGCGCTTCGATCAGCAGTGACCAGGCTCTGGCCCTGACCGGACTGAGCGATGCAGCGCTGCCGTCACTCTTTGCTGCTGCCTCCCGGGTGCGGGAACACCATTTCGGCAATCAGGTCTCGCTGTGCGGCATCATCAATGCAAAATCCGGGCTCTGTCCGGAAGATTGTGCCTTCTGTGCCCAGTCCTCCCACCATGCCACCGGTGTGGCCTGCTATCCATTGCTGGATCAGGATACCCTGATGGCGGGAGCCCGGTCAGTGGCCGGTCATGGTGCTGCCTGTTACGGTATCGTGACCAGTGGCAGCGGTATCAGCGAAGGCGAAGAGCTGGAGCAGGTCTGTGCTGCCATCAGGGCCATCAGAGCTGAAGGACGGATTGCCCCCGGTGCCTCACTGGGTACCTTGACCACGGTTGCTGCAGAACAGCTCAAGGCCGCCGGTCTGGTGACCTATCACCACAACCTGGAGACCTCCCGCAGTTTCTTTCCGCAGATTTGCAGCACCCATGACTATGACGATGATGTTGCCACGGTGCAGCTGGCAAAACAGGTCGGCCTGCGGGTCTGCTGCGGCGGTCTGTTCGGGCTGGGTGAGACCATGGCGCAGCGGGTTGAACTGGCGCTGACCCTGCGGGAGCTGCAGGTCGATTCGGTGCCGATCAATTTTCTGGACCCGATACCGGGCACACCGCTGGCCGCCATGCCGGCGCTGACGCCGCTTGCCTGTCTGCATACCATTGCCCTGTTCCGTTTGATTCTGCCTGAGGCCCATATCACTATCTGTGGCGGCCGTCAGCGTAATCTGCGTGAACTGCAGTCCTGGGTCTTCCTGGCAGGGGCGAGCGGGGTCATGACCGGCAACTATTTAACCAAGGAAGGCCGCCAGCCGGCTGATGATCTGCGGATGATTGAAGATCTGGGGCTGGTGATTGCAAAGGAGATGCTGCGATGAGCAACGGACTGTTTATTACCGGCACGGACACCGGTGTCGGCAAAACCATAGTGGCTGCAACCCTGGCCCGCATTCTGCGACTGCGGGGGGTGAATGTCGGTGTCATGAAACCGGTTACCAGCGGTTGTATTGAGCGTAACGGCGAGCTGGTCTCGGAGGATGCCGAGCTTTTGGCCTGGGCTGCCGGTGTTGACTGTAGCGAAGATGTCGCCCCCTATTGCCTGCGTGAACCGATTGCTCCGGTTGAAGCAGCGCAGCTGGACGGGGTCAAGATCGATTTCAGCAGGATTGCCGCATGCTACCAACGTCTGGCAGCGCAGCATGAGTTTGTGATTGTGGAAGGGGCAGGGGGGCTGATGGTGCCGCTGAATGGCGGTCTGCTGGTCGCTGATCTGGTCAAGCAACTGGAGCTGCCGCTGCTGGTGGTGGCCCGTCCCGGCCTGGGGACCGTCAACCATAGTGTCCTGACCTGTTTTGCAGCCGGCCAGATGGATATTGAGGTCAAGGGGGTCATGGTCAACCGTTTCCCTGCCAACCCCGGCCGTGCCGAGAAGGGGGCGCCACACCAGATCGGCTCGCTGTGCGGTGCACCGATCCTGGGGATCTGGGATGACCTGCCCGGTTCTGCGGAGGAGGTTGTCGAGCGGCTGGCTGAGCAGTTTAATGCTGATCCCAAGAGTGACATCATCCTGCGGGTGCTGGGCGGTGCCGAAGACAGCGGCTGCTCGGCACCGGCCGCTTCAGAGGGCTGTTCCTCCTGCGGCTGCTCCGGCAGTTGCGGGGGAGAGTAGGCCGGCTTGGGCACCCCTGCCTGCTATGATCCACTGCAGCCTTGTCATGAGGCAACGTCTGATCCGGAAGAGTTGATGGCGCTGGCAGAGATGCGGATGCCGTTCGGCAAGTATCAGGGCCGCTTATTGATCGATCTGCCGGAACGCTATGTGGTCTGGTTTGCCAACAATGGATTTCCGGAGGGGCGCTTGGGCAGGATGCTGCAGACGGTTCATGCAATCAAGGTAAACGGGCTGGAATATCTGTTCGCCCCGTTACGTCAGGGGATAACCGGCCGCTGATTGAGGGGCCTGCCGGAAGGCATACTTGCTAACTATACGCCGCAAAAAAAAATAAAAACAGACTGTTTTATCTGCTGGGAAAAGGTATCTTGAAATCAAGGTAGCGCTACCTGAAACAAAGCATCAGAAGGAGAAGCAAAAGAGGGAGCAGTAAAAGAAGGTATGTGATTATTTCCTCGCAGTACATGCTGGTTTTATGGAGGAATCACTATGGAAGATACGCCGCCTGGCTGTTTGGGCAACATATGAAGGAAACCAACAGGCTATCAGCTTAGCCTGCATACCATGAACATGGTGCATAGCTAGAGGTACAACCAGAGGCCCGCGTAACAGAGCGGGCCTCTTCTCGTTTGTTCAGTCAGCGGCGGTTATTCCGACGGCTTCCGTGGGGCAACGGGCTGCCAGGTTGTGCGCAGCCGGCATAATTCCGTGCCGTCCTGCACCGATTCAATCCTGTGAAGCAAAACCTGGGGGTCGGTCCCGAGGGGGGCACAGCAGCTGCGTATACTGTCACCGTAAAGCGCTTCGGAGCGGAACCCGATTTCAATCAGAACCGGCACGGACTGGCTGAACAGGGCCTCCGGCACCGCCTCCAGCGCCCAGCCCGGATAGACCGTGTTGTTGACATGGTTATTCATGTCAAGGTCAGCCCGTAAAACCGGTAGTTGCAGCATGGTCTGGCACTGCTCAAGCGACGGCAGCGTATCAAAGGGGTCATCCAAAGCCCGTAGCGGGTGCAGCGGGTAGTGCGGCAGATGCTCATCGATCTTGACCGGGCGGCGGCTCTTCAGGTTGATTGCCGCCCATGAACTGGTTGCCCGGCCAATGTTTTTTCCCTGCTGATCAGTCAACAGGTAATCCCGGATTGAAAACCGTCCCTCGCGGGTAACCGGCCAGGTTGTGACCGTTACCTGCTCGGTGCCATGTATCGGACGCTGCAGCTCAAGGGTCAATCGGGACAGCACCCAGGTTAAGCCCAGTTTTTTCAGATCTTTGAGCCCTACCCCCAGCTGCAGGGCATGCTCTGCACCAACCTCCTGCAACCAGGCAAAAATGACGGGTAGGCGTACCCGGTTGTGCGGGTCAAGCTCGTGATAACGGGCATTGACGGTTTGTTGCAGCTGATTATTCATGCCTTTCTCCCTTGCCCCATGCATAGCACAGGAACGGACATGATTGCAAATCAGCCTGGCCTGGCAGATACTGTTGCCTGATGCGGCCAGTTGCTCTACACTGCGATAACGATATGTCCCACAGCAGAGGAGGAGAATGTATGAATCAATTTGATACCACCCAGACCAGCACAGGGCTGATCGTCAGGCAGAATACACTGGTACGCCAGGTCTATGCCTGGATGGGCTGCGGTCTGGCCCTTACCGCGCTTATGGCGCTGATTACGGTCTCGACCCCGGAGCTTTTGCAGGTCATTGTCGGTAACCGGCTGGTGTTCTACGGGCTGATGATCGGAGAACTTGCCCTGGTGTTTACCCTTTCCGGCGCCATTCACCGTATGAGTGCCGGTGTTGCCACCATGCTGTTCATTGGCTATTCCGCCCTGAACGGTCTGACCCTTTCCGTCATCTTTCTGGTCTACACCGCCGACTCCATCGCCTCAACCTTTGCGGTTTCTGCCGCCATGTTCGGTGCCATGAGTATCTATGGCTATGCCACCAAGAAGGATCTGACCTCCTGGGGCAGTTTCCTGTTCATGGGGCTGATCGGCATCGTGATCGCGTCACTGGTCAATATCTTCCTGCGGAGCAATGCCGTATCCTGGGTGGTCTCTGCCATCGGCGTGATTGTCTTTACCGGCCTGACCGCCTATGATACCTGGAAGATCAAGGCCCTTGCCGCTGCAGGGGAGGAGGGACGCAAACCGGCGATTTTAGGTGCCCTGACCCTGTACCTTGACTTTATCAACCTGTTCCTGATGTTGCTGCGTCTGATGGGCGGGAGACGGGATTAATGAACAGGGCCTTGAATAACTATTCCGGAGGCCGTCTACGGCGTTGCGCGGTGCTCGCTGCCTCGCCTAACCATGTTATGTCTCGGTCGCTGCGCTCCGTGAGCCTTGTATCCGGCCTTCCTCATGACGTTTTTCAACGCCCTGTGTAAGGACTCATGTAGCAATGCTCACCAGCACCATCAACAAGCCGATGTTCCGCTTTCTGGCCATCCTGACTGCAGCCTCCATGGCGGGGATGCAGGGTTACACCATGCTGTTCAACAACTTTGCCGTCGAGGCCGTGCACCTTGACGGGCTTCAGGTCGGCCTGACCCAGTCGATCCGTGAGATTCCCGGTTTTCTGGCGCTGACTGCAATCTATGTGATGCTGATGGTCAGAGAACACCGGCTAGCCGCCCTGTCGATCGTCCTGCTGGGGGTCGGCGTTGCCCTGACCGGCTTCTTCCCTGTCTTCAGCGGGGTGGCGCTGACTACACTGCTGATGAGTTTCGGCTTCCACTATTACGAAACCGTCAACCAGTCCCTGACCCTGCAGTATTTCTCCACCCACCAGTCCCCTCTGGTCATGGGCAAACTGCGCAGCCTGGCCGCCATTACCAGCATCATCTCTGCCGCTGCAATCTGGTGTATGGGCTTTGTGCTGGATTACCGCGGCATGTTTCTGGTGGTGGGCTGCGTGGTCGCCCTGGCCGGGCTCTGGGCGGTCTTTCAGGATCCCAGTCATGCAAGCGTGCCACCCCAGAAACTGCGGATGTTTCTGAAGCGGCGCTACTGGCTCTACTACGCCCTGACCTTCATGTCCGGCGCCCGGCGCCAGATCTACATGGTCTTCTCGATGTTTCTGCTGGTCAAGATCTTTCACTTTTCCGTGCAGGCCATCACCGTGCTGTTCATCATCAACAACCTGATCAACTGGATCATCAATCCGATGATCGGCCGGGCCATTAACGCCTTTGGTGAACGGACCCTCTGCACGATTGAGTATGCCGGTGTGATTCTGGTCTTTTTGACCTATGCCTACGCCTCTTCACGCTGGGTGGTGGCCGGGATGTACATCATCGACTATATCCTGTTCAACTTTGCCGTGGCGATCCGCACCTACTTCCAGAAGATTGCCGATCCGGCGGACATCGCCCCCACCTCGGCAGTCGGTTTCACCATCAACCATGTTGCTGCCGTCTTCCTGCCGGCTCTGGGGGGCTATCTCTGGATGCTGGACTACCGGATACCGTTCATCATGGGGGCGGCACTGGGGGTGGTCTCCCTGATCCTGGCCCAGTTTATCAGGCTGCCTTCCCATGCCGGACCGTTGGAACAGACAGCAGGCTAGGGTCAGATCAGGTGGTAGTGTCTGACCATCGCCCTGTGGCTGCGAAAGGCCGCCAGATAACGGGCATCTTCAGCATAGGTGGTGGGATAGATGGCTGGAACCGGCTGGTGTTGCAAGCTGCTGTCCACGTTGACAAAGGTGAACAGGCAGGAGTTTGAAAGGGCCTTGCTGTTGCGGTCCCGGCTGATCCGCTCGATGCTGGCCTCAACGCAGACAAAGCTGTCGCAGGTGTAGACCACCCGGCAGGTGTAGTGCAGCTTGTCCCCCAATCTGACCGGGTGGAAGAAGTTGATCCGGTTGACCGCAGCAATCAGGGGCCGGTCAGGCGCAATCAGTTCGGCACACATGGAGGACAGTTCATAGGCCCTGCGGATGATATAGCCGCCGAAGATCCTGTGGGGCACATATTCCTGTTCCGGATACATCCGCTCCCAGGATTCCACCACCAGGCTGTCCGCCTTGATTCCGCCAAAGCCGGGCTGATCCTGCGCCGTGTGGAGCTGGTGCAGCAGCTCATACTCTTCGCGGCTGGGCGGCTCCTGCTGGGCCGCCTGCTGCTGGCGGTACTGTTCCCGCTCCTGCATTGATTTTTCCGCCCGGTGACGTTCAAGCTCATCCTGATACTCAAGCGGCGGCAGCACCCTGCTTTCCTCGGCTGATTCACCGCCTCGGGCCACCATGGTAAAGTAGCAGGAAGCGATATGGGTGGCCGGATCGCCGGCATGCTCGACCCGCATCCCCACCACCATGGATGACCTGCCGACATGGTTGATTCGGGCATCAATCTGGATATCCCGGTCATTGTCAACCACATGGCGTACAATGATATTGTCGATGGCGGCGGTCACCACCTTGGCATCGGGGTGGATGCTGCGGGCGTAGCCCAGCGCAGCCTGTTCGGCCATGATATCCAGGTCTTCCAGCAACAGACCGAACCTGAAGTTGCCCACAATCGGCTCATCCACAACCATGTAACGGCGGCGGGCCTTCAGATCCGATGCAAGCGGCAGTACCTTGTAGAGTGATGTTTCTCGCGGTGTGGTCATCTGTCTGCTCCCGGTTTTATGCAATTGACATCAGCTGCTGTACACTCTACATCTCTGCATCCGGTTAGGCAACAGGGTGTTGGCGGTGCGGGGAAAACCTTGACCTTGGGGGACGCGGATGAACTTTCTGTTCCATATGCTCCTGTCGGGTGATGACGATCAACTGCTGATCGGCAACTTCATGGGCGACTTTGTCAAAGGCAGCCTGCAGGACCGCTTTCATCCCCGTATCCGCCAGGGGGTGCAACTGCACCGCCGGATAGATTCCTTTGCAGAACAGCACCGGCTTTTCAGGCAGAGCCGTTACTCGCTCTCGCCGCAGTATGGCCTGTACCGCGGCATCATGGTTGATCTGTTCTACGACTATTTTCTGGTGAACAGCTGGTCTGACTGGACTGATGAACCGTTTGGTGCCTTCCTTGCCAGGACACGGACGGTGATTGAAGGCAATCAGCAGGCCCTGCCGCCGGAACTGCAGCCGTTGCTGGCGGTGATATTCAATGAACTGCTGCCTTCCTACGGCAGCCGGGAGGGGATCGGCAGGGCGTTTGCCCGTATGTCGCGCCGGATTGTCCGTCCGAACCCGCTGGCCGGCTGCGAGGTTGAACTCAGTCTGCACCATGCCACCCTGCAACGGGATTTTCATGCCTTTACGCCGGATCTGTTCAGTTTTGTTGATCAGCAGCTGCGTTGTGTGAGAGATTGAGCCGTTACTGCTGAGCACATATCATGTTAAAGCGAGTTGCCATGTCAGATACGATCTGTGACTTCTATTGCGACAAGATCCTGAAAGGGCTGCTGGAGGTGCCGGTCTACCTCCAGAATGACCAGGTCTTTGCCTTTCATCACACCAACCCGCTCTGGGAACATCATGTGGTGCTGCTCCCAAAAAGACATATCGAGTCGTTGATCAGCCTGGAAGAATCCGACAACGAGCTGCTGCTGGAGCTGATGCGGACGGCCAAGCTGATCGCAGCTGACTTTATGACCCGTTTCGGGGCCTGCCGGGTCTATACCAACCTGGGGAGCTACCAGTCATCCAAGCACCTGCACTGGCATATCGGCGCCGGTGAACAGCTGCGGCCCTACTAGGACAACCCGGCAGTGGCTGGTGTCCAGACAACCTATTGAAAGGCGGTTCAGATGCGTAACCTGATCAAAATGTGTAGTGTCGTGGTACTTGCAATCTTCTGTGCGATGCCGGTGCATGCTGCGGAAACAAAGGTGAACAAGATGGTGACAACCGATTCAGGGCTCAAGTATGTTGATCTGGTGGTGGGCAAAGGGGCCTCACCGACCAGGGGCAAGCAGGTTAAGGTACACTACACCGGTACGCTGGAGAACGGCACCAAATTTGACAGCTCGGTGGACCGCAGACAGCCGTTCAGCTTCATCATCGGCATTGGGCAGGTCATCAAGGGCTGGGATGAAGGGGTGATGGGCATGAAGGTAGGGGGTAAGCGCAAATTGGTTATCCCTGCCAATCTGGGCTATGGCGCCCGAGGGGCCGGCGGCGTGATACCGCCTAACGCCACCCTGTTGTTTGATGTGGAGCTGCTGGATGTGCAGAAGTAGGAAGGCATCTGCTTTCGGGACTGCCGGATCGGCCAGCCGGTCCCGGCAATAGCAGCGTCAAACCGGATCTGTCATGAAGCCATCGCAATCGTACAATCTGCTGACCATCCTCGGAGCCACCGCTTCCGGCAAGACCCGTCTTGCCGTCTCATTGGCCCGGGAACTGTCCGGAGAGATTATCTCCGCTGATTCCCGCCAGGTCTTCAGGCAGATGAATATCGGCACCGGCAAGGATCTCCATGAGTACGGCTCTGTCCCCTATCACCTGATTGATGTTCTGGAACCGGGGCAGGAGTGTAGCGTGTTTACCTTTCAACGTCTGTTTCTGCAGGCCTTTGAAGAGGTCGCCGCACGTGGTTGTCTGCCGGTGCTGTGCGGGGGGACCGGCCTGTATCTGGATGCGGCACTGCGGGGCTACCGGATGGTTGAGGTGCCTGAAAACCTGCAACTGCGGGCAGAGCTGGCCGACAAAAGTGACGCCGAGCTGGTTGCGATGCTGGTGAAACTGCTGCCTGACCAGCATAACAGGACTGATCAGACCGAGAGAGCCCGTACGATCCGTGCCATTGAGATCGCCAGCCATCAACCTGATGGGCAGCAGGAACAGGAGCCGTTCCCTGTCATCTGCCCTTTGGTGCTGGGGATTCGCTGGGACCGGGCAGAGTTGCGCCGCAGGATCACCCAACGCCTGCGTCAGCGGCTTGAGGCAGGCATGCTTGATGAGATACAGCAGCTGCATACCAACGGGGTCGCGTGGGAACGTCTGGACTACTATGGCCTGGAGTACCGTTATGGGGGGATGTTCCTGCGGGGGGAGCTGAACCGCAATGATCTGTTCCAGAAGCTGAATGCCGCGATCCATGATTTTGCCAAACGCCAGGAGACCTGGTTTCGCAGGATGGAGCGCAATGGCGTGGCCATCCACTGGCTGGATGGGGCCAACGACCCGGTTGCAGAGGCCCGGAAGATCATCTCCGCTCATTTTGTATGAACACCCTGCTGCATCCCTTGCAACAACGCTTTCCACAGCAGTACCATGACTGGATCTTTCTGGTTGGCGGCACAATACGTGATTTTCTGCTGCAGCAACCAGGCCGGGATTATGACCTGATTGCCGTGCTGCCTGAGGAGCTGCTGCCATCACTTGGCTTCCGGCTGGTTACGGGCAAGACCACCGGGCCGGTCTGGTTTCACCATGATGACCGCTTGGGGAAGCTTGAACTGGTCCGGCTTGATGATCTCAGCCGGCTTGCTACCGATCTGCAGCGTCGTGATTTTACCATCAACGCTATCACCTGCAGTCTGAGTGGCAGATGGTATGATCCCCTGCACGGCCGGCAGGATCTGCAGCAGCGGCTGCTGCGGGTCTGCTCGGATCAGAGCTTTGTTGATGACCCGTTGCGGGTTATCCGCGGGTTGCGCTTTATGGCAGACGGCTGGCAGCTGCTGCCGGAAACCGCGCAGTTGATCCAGCACCAGGATTGGGCTGAGCAACTGGCCTGCCTGCCGGTTGAACGGTTCAGCCGCGAGATGGTCAAGGCCCTGGCCGGCAGACAACCGCAACGGTTTTTTGAGCAGATGGTGCGATTCAGGCTTGCTGCCGGCTGGCTGCCGGAGCTGTTCAGGATGCCGGATATCCCTGCCGGGCCACTGCAGCATCACCCTGAAGGGGATCTCTTGACCCATTGTCTGCAGGTGCTGCAACGGGTGGCAGAGGTCAGTCCTGATCCTTTAACCCGTTTCTGTGCCTTTTTTCACGACATCGGCAAGTTGTCCAGCGATCCGGCCCGGTATCCCAAACACCATGGCCATGACGAGGCCGGCTTCAAGCCGGCCCTGAACCTCTGCCGGCGACTCTGTCTGCCAACAGAGTGGGGCAGGGCACTGGCCTGGACCAGCCGCCTGCATGGCACGCTGAACCGCTGGTCGGAGCTGCGGGATGCAACCAGGCTGCGGATAGCGGAACAGGCCCGCAAGGCCGGTATCAGCCGGATCCTGCCGATTGTATCGGCTGCAGACAAACCGGGCGGTAGTACCCCTGTCCGGTGGTTTCAGGCCCTGGATGTTGTTGCCATGAACAGTGTGCAACTGGGGATCGACAGAGATCAGCTTGAGGCGATGCAAGCAAGGCATCGCCCTGATTTTATCCTGCAGCAGAGGATCAGATTGTTGAGGTCATATGAAGACATTTCGTAAGGAACTCTGGTTTGAGACCCCGGCCCGCCGGGCATTTATCAACATCACCGCCACCATTGAAGAGTGCCTGAAGCAGAGCGGCATCCGTGAAGGACTGCTGTTGTGCAATGCCATGCATATTACGGCCAGCGTGTTTATCAATGATGATGAATCCGGCCTGCATCAGGATTTTGAGGACTGGCTGGAGCAGCTTGCCCCGGAAAAACCGTATTCCCGCTACCGTCACAACGGCTACGAGGATAATGGTGATGCCCACCTGAAACGCACGGTGATGGGGCGCGAAGTGGTGGTGGCAATTACCGGCGGCAGGCTTGACCTGGGGCCGTGGGAGCAGATTTTTTATGGTGAGTTTGACGGCAAGCGCCGGAAGCGGGTGCTGGTCAAGATTATCGGCGAGTAGTGCCGGATGGATGGAGTGCTGCCATGAGTGAGCCAAACAGGTCTGCAGCAACGTTGATCAGCGCCCTTGGGCTTGTCCGGCACCCGGAAGGGGGCTGGTATCGTGAGACCTACCGCTCCGGCGGAGAGATCCCCGGCAGTGCCCTGCCGGACTGTTTTGATGGTCCGCGTTCACTATGCACCGCCATCTATTTCCTGCTGGAGCGGGGCGACTGCTCTGCGCTGCATAGAATCAGATCCGATGAGTTGTGGTTTTTTCATGGTGGCACAGCTCTGACCATCCATTTATTGGCAGCGGACGGGAGTCATTCGGCAATCAGGCTTGGGTCTGATCTCGCAGCAGGAGAGGTTTTCCAGGCCATGGTCCCTGCCGGGACCTGGTTCGGGGCCGAAATCGGCGGGACAGGGGCATATGCCCTGGTCAGCTGCACGGTGGCGCCGGGGTTTGCCTTTGCAGATTTTGAAATGGGGGAGAGAAACAGATTGCTGCAGCAGTATCCGGAACATGAGGCGGTCATCACACGTCTGACCCGCAGTCCGGTTTAGATCGCTTTTGTTGCAGGCCGCTACCAGTCCCGCCGGAGCTTGTGTCTTACTGCTTTGTATCGGCGCCTTACGGGTCAGCAAAAACGGTTGGCCGGATTGAAAAACAGATAGAACGTGCTATTCTTATAACCACAGCTTGATCTGGATAAGGTAAAACCGTCAAAGGCGCAAGTAACATACCGTAATACTTGTAAGAGCATTTGTGTTGACAGTTATCCCGTGTGGCAGCATAGTAGCAGTACCTAGTCAAAAATTAATAAGCTTTCACCGAAAAGGCAAAATCCAGGGGACTGGATGACGCAAAGCCACCTACCCGGACCGGGAAGAGGGGTTACCGAAGCGGTTAGCAGGATGTCTGTATACAGGCGTTCTTATTAGCCCGTCTTTTCGAAAGAAAAGCCGGGCTTTTTTGTTTTCAGGCAGCTGGTTGACCGCTGCGCGACATCCCGAAGCAGAAAAGTGCATCCAAGCCGGTGAATGAGAACCGTTTGAACCGGACCATTGTGCTATCCGGCGCCAACCAGGGGTACACCTACTACGCTATGACTCAACAGCACCGGACATACTGTTGCCATTGCGGCAAGCTTATCGATGCTGCTACCTGCAGCCATGTCTATTCTGTGCTTATAGACCAGGATACAGAACGGATTACAATAGCTCATGAGCTGCTTGCAGGTGCCCTTAACTACTGTTCCGATAATTGCATGTTCAAGCGTAGGGACGGCCATCCGCCCCTTAAAGAGATAAAGGCTTTTTTGGACTCCAGTTGAAAAAAATATCCCATCACGCCGGGGTGTGGTGCTACTGTAGGGGCCGGGTCTTCGGTGCGGTGTTGCTTGAAAAGTTCCGGGCCCGGATACTCACCTGAGGCAGATGGCCTCGGGACGCTCAAGCCCGGGAATTGCTAGCGTCCCTGTTCAAGGGATGCGGAATACTAGACGTGTCGTCTACCGATCACTAAAATAAAGGAGCTGTCATGACCAAAACAGACTTAGTAGAGAAACTACAGGCCAGCATCGGTCTGTCCAGAAAAGATGCCGCTGCCATGCTGGAATCCGTTTTTGCCATTATGAAAGAGTCGCTGGAAGCGGGCGAGACCATCAAGATATCCGGTTTCGGCAGTTTTGTTGTCAGCCAGAAGGCTGCACGCCGTGGGCGTAACCCGCAGACCGGTGAGGCAATCACGATTGAGGCCCGTAAGGTACTCACGTTCAAGCCCGGTTCGGTACTGCGTGACGCCATCAACGGCGAGGCTGTATAGGCTGCCCTCACTGTTGTCAGACCGTCTGTGGCGCCATCAAGATCCTGAACCGTAACGGGTAAGTCATGCAGATAACCAATCTCCTCATCAACCTGCAGAACAAGGCGGTAGCCGCCTTTTCCAACAACCCATGCCATATCGAGCGTATCCGGGAGGCCCTTCCGGGCAGTTGTATCACGGTTGCCGAGGGAAAAACCGACTTTCTGGAGAAGCTTCCTGCAGCTGAGTGTGCCCTGGTCTGGTCGTTCAGGCCGGAGTGGTACAAACTGGCCCCGCAGCTGAAAGCTGTCTTTACCCCCGCTGCCGGGCATGACTGGGTGGCGGCAGATCCCTCTGGCAGGGTGAGGACCTTTTACGGCAGCTTTCATGGCCGTATCATGCGTGAAAGCCTGCTTTCGATGATGCTGTATTTCAACCGCAGGATCGGGAAAACCCTTGAGGATCAGAAACGGGGAGTGTGGGGACGGAATGACTACAGCAGCTGTGTGGCGCTCTTCAGCCAGCAGGTGCTGATCGTTGGTTGCGGTGCGCTGGGGCGATCCATGGCGGAGTTGCTGAAGGCGTTCGGTGCACGAGTCATCGGGGTCAGACGTACTGTCTCAGGGGAGCTTCCGGCCTGTATCGATCGCATGATCACCTTTGACCGGCTTGAGCAGGAGCTTCCCCGGGCCGACCATGTGGTACTGCTGCTTCCGGGTGAAAAGGAGACGGATGGTATCATTACCAGGCGACACTTCGCTGCGATGAAGCCGGGGGCGTTCCTGTATAATCTGGGACGCGGCAATTGCTACCGGGAGGAAGACCTTCTGGCGGCCCTCAACCATGGCCCCCTTGCAGGAGCCGGGCTGGATGTCTTTGCCGATGAACCGCTGCCTTCCTCATCCCCCTTGTGGGAACAGCACAATCTGCTTGTCACGCCGCATGCCAGTGCTGTCAGCCGGGAATACATCGATCTCTTTATAGAGGAGTGGCTGGAGCGGCTCCGGGGGCTTGCATGACTATTGCCGATGGCCGGGGGACGCGCAATCTCTCCCCGGAGTTCACATGACACAGCGGGCTATACTTTGTCCACGCTGCAGGCGGCTGATCGGCAGCGATGAGACGGTCTGTTCATGGTGCGGCACCTCCCGTTCATCAGCCTGGTGGCAGCTTATCCACTGGACACGGGGCGGCATGGAGGGGGACTGGACTGTCAAGGCCCTGATCTCGATCAACATTGTCTATTTCGCGCTCTCTCTGCTGCTCAGCATCAGCAACGGGGCCGCGGGCGGCTTGTTATCCCCGGGCCAGGACAGCCTGCTGCTGCTGGGGGCAACCGGCACCTATCCCATTGATCACTCCGGCAGCTACTGGACCCTGCTCAGCGCCAATTACCTGCACGGCGGTATTCTGCATCTGCTGTTCAACCTCATGGCCTTAAGGCAGCTGGCACCCCGGGTCATCAACGAGTACGGCAGCAGCCGTATGCTCACCATCTACACCCTGGGTGGTGTTGCCGGGTACGTGGTCTCCTATCTGGCGGGGGTCATGTTTACGATTGGCGCTTCAGCAGCGGTCTGCAGCCTGATGGGAGCCCTGCTTTACTACGGGAAAAGCCGGGGAGGGTCCTACGGCAATTCGGTCTACCGTGAAGTCAGTGGCTGGCTGATCAGTATCTTTCTGTTTGGTCTGCTATTTCCCGGCATAAATAACTGGGGGCACGGTGGCGGTATTGCCGGTGGCATCATACTTGGCGCAGTCCTTGGCTACCTTGAACGCAGACGTGAAAACAACGTTGACCGGGCTGTTGCCCTCATCTGTGGTCTGGCCACCATTGCTGTTCTGGGCTGGGCCGCAATACGGGCTGCTGCCTACCTGCTGGCTCCGGCTGTCTGAACCTGCCATTTCCGTGATATCACGCTTCTATTACCTTGCTCATCCGCTTCACCTCTGCAGGGGGGGGCGATCTCTCCGGCCGCTACTCCCAGCTAGCCGGGAAGCCGGGGGCGCGGCATAATGGAGCTGGATGACGGTCATGGCAGCGAAACAGTCCCGCCGGGGGAGTGGAAGCCGCTTCTACCGGAGGAAGTTGCTGCCGGTGCCCGGTATTCGGCGGTTTGGGCGGTGGTGCTGGCAGCCAAGGGGATTCCGTACCGCCTGGAGCCTGAACATGACCGCTGGCGGCTGCTGGTGCCGGAGGAACAGCTGGTAACCGCGATGCAGGAGATAGTGCTCTACGAAGATGAAAACCGCAACTGGCCGCCGTTGCCGCCCCAACGACCGACACTGGATGCCGGTACCTATACCACCCTTTCAGTCCTGGTCCTGCTCGCAGCATTCCACAATCTTATCCGTTCCGATCTGATAACCGTTGCCGGCAGTTACCCGGACTGGTTCTCAAACGGCATGATGCAGTCGGCAAAAATCATGGACGGGGAATGGTGGCGGCTGATTACCTCCCTGACGCTGCATGCCGATCTGTCGCATCTCTTGGGCAATCTCTGTATCGGTGGGGTATTTGTTGTCCTGCTCTGCCGGGAGCTGGGAACTGGGCTGGGCTGGACCCTGTTGCTGGGGGCCGGTCTGCTCGGCAATCTTGCCAACGGATATCTGCAGCCTGCTACGCATAGTTCGATCGGCGCCTCCACCGCCGTGTTCGGCGCGGTCGGTATTCTGGCCGGCCTCAGTGTGCGGCGCTACAGCCAACTGAAGAAACGGCGCTGGGCCGTGCCTGTGGCTACAGCGCTTTCACTGCTTGTCCTGGTCGGCAGTGAAGGGAAAAACACCGATGTAGGTGCCCATTTCTTCGGCCTTTTGGCAGGGCTGCTGCTGGGACTGCTCACCGAGGTCTTGATTGGCCGTTATGGCTATCCCGGCCGCTTTCTGAATCTGCTGCTGGCGGTATGCAGCTGTCTGCTTGTCGTAACCGCCTGGTGGTATGCCCTGCAGCTATAGCGGCAGACAACCGCTGCCAACCCGCTGGCTGACACGGCCGGTTAATCCTTCCAGTAGGCTGCTGCCGGACGGAGTGCCAGCAGCAGCGCCGCAATGATGATTACCCAGGCATACTGTACAACGCACTGATGAAAGTAGGCCCCCACCGCACTACCGAACAGGAATGCGCACCATTTCAGTAACGCAATATCGCGCCAGTGCCAGACCTTGGTTTTGAGCAGCTTCATACTCCACCTCCTTTTTGAGGCAAGTATACCACCATCCGGGCAGCCTGCAGTTGCCATAATCGGCACAATACCGTATGGTACCGGCTGCTTAAGACCTGAAGACAGGAGACAAAGATGGCGGGAATTACAAAAAACACCGTTGTTACCCTTGATTATACTGTTACCGATATTGATGGTATGCCTGTTGATGAGGGGCAGGAACCGCTCAGTTATCTGCATGGCGGCTATGATGATGTCTTTCCGCAGATTGAGGCGGCCCTGGAGGGCAAGTCGGCAGGTGATAGCATCATAATCAATCTGCAGCCGGCTGAGGCCTTTGGTGAATATGATGCCGATCTGGTGCGGATTGAATCTGTCGATGCCTTCAATGAAGAGGTGAAAGTCGGCATGCAGCTGGAACAGACTGAAAACGGCCATGATCTGCTCTTTACGGTGACGGATGTTGCTGAAGGCAAGGTGGTACTGGATGGCAACCATCCCCTGGCCGGGATGGCCCTGGTGTTTGAAGGCACGGTGATCAGTGTGCGTCCTGCCAGCGAAAGGGAGATCAGGGCCGGGAAGAGCATGGCAACGGTCCGTTAGTGTATGGACGGAGGCTTACTCAGGAATAGAACGGTTCTTGAGGTGAACTGACCTGATAAAGAAAGGCAGGGCAGTTGCCGATTTGACAAAATAGAGCATCCTTCCTTCAAATCTGTCATAGTCTGTTTTGACAGAAAACCCAGTATCGGCAACTCACCGGCACCTGGAGCTGCCTGCAGATTCTGTTGCAGTGCCACGCCAACTGGCAACTGAGACAAACTTTGGAATTTTCCAGGGGTGATGTATGAGAATAGTCGTGGCTGAGTACCCTAAATCCGGGGGCAGCTGGTTATGCAATCTGCTCGGAGAGCTCCTGCATGTGCCAACCCGCGATATTTATGTGGATGCCAACAACCCCGCTCCCCACATAGTAATTCACCCCTGGTATAAGGGAGGAACCGATTTCGGCTTAACTCCCTCCTGCGTTATAAAAAGTCATGAGAAACCTGGAAGCCGGCTGCATGATTTTGAACATGCAACCGTACATCTGCTGCGAGATGGCCGAGATGTAATAGTTTCCAGATTCTGCTTTGAGAAGGAGTTTTGTGTTCTTAATGGATTTAATGAAAAATTTGATATCCCTTTCAATGTTTTTTTGACAAAGACGGTCTTGGAATGGGTTGATTATGTGTATTCATGGCAGGGTAAGCATCAGGCGTCGTGTCGTTATGAAAAACTGATTGAAGACCCGGTCAGGACACTTAAGGATCTTGGGCACCGGCTTGGATTTGATTTTTCACAGGATGCTATTGAGTCCGCGCTGGAAAAACACTCTAAGGAAAATATGCGTGCCAGCCTCAGCTTTTTTAAAGGTGATTTTGTCAGAAAAGGAATAGTGGGTGACTGGAAAAATCTATTTGATAGCACGAGCAAATACATTTTTAAGAAACATGCAGGAAATCTATTGATGGAACTTGGCTATGAAAAAGATTTAAACTGGTGATTTTACATGGTGTTACTCAAGGCAGTTCCTGCTTTTTGTTTGTCCGGATCTGCGGAAAGATGCTATCAGGAAATCTGTGGCTCATATCTCTTCATCGTGACTGCGTTTGTGACGATACAATGGCCGGCATAACCTCCCTGTCCCTGCTCCTATGAGGTGCATGTGCTTCCTGAAATAGTAAGACGGCATATACTCGAGCGAAATGCTGTGCTGGGTGGTCGCCATCGGGGTGAGCGTTGCTTTATACTTGTTGACGGGCCTGCAATAAAGAATCTGGATCTTGAACCGCTGAAGGATGAAATATGCATAACGGTCAGTACCATTCCTGTTCATTTCGACTTTGCTTGCATTAAACCCCGGTATCACTGTCTACCCACCTTCCGTCCGTCGATCACCGAGGCCGTCTGGGATGACTGGATCCGGTCATTCACCACTGCTCTTCAGCTGTGCCACCCGGACACGGTTCTGCTTTGCCCTTTAGCTGATATAAAAAGAAACAACAGAAGCAGCACCCCTGTCGAGGCAGAAACCTATTATCTGGATTTCTCAGCCTCTCCTGACTTTTTATTGCGGCAGGGGATTGACCTGACGCAGCCGGTTTCAGGATCTCAAACAGCTCCTGTCATGGCGCTTCAGGCGGCAGTGTATATGGGGTTTAAGGATATTTACCTGCTCGGGCACGATCATGACTGGCTCGTGCCGCTGAATATCAGTCAGGACGTTGATCATCAGGATGCACATGGGGCCAGTGTTCATGACAGCAGGGACAGGGAGAGGCACGATGGTGGCCTGGAAAAAGACGGCCACTCCTATCTTCAGCTGGTGCAACAGTATCAGGCAATCAGGCAGGCCGCTGCCCGGTCAGGAATTGCTATCTTGAATGCGGCTGAAGGCACTCTACTGGATGTTTTTCCAAGGGTTGCCTTTGGCGATTTGTTTGCTGACGCCGCTTTGGCTGCTGCGCCATTTCAAAGGAAAAGCAATGAATATGGGTTTTTCGGGGATTTTTCCACCTGGGCAGAAGCGGTGCAGTATGCGGGGCGTTATGATGCGCCCCTGATTTTTGAAAGGGTTAAAGAGGCCGCACTGCAGGTAAAGTCAGGCAAGGCTGCCTACGAACGAGACACGGTGGTCTTTGATACCATCCCTTATGAATGGATAGCACCGCTTGCGTACTGGCTGCCGCAGATCGCCTCTGAATATGACCAAGCTCTTAATCTGATAGATTTCGGAGGCTCACTGGGGAGTACCTACTTTGCCTTAAGGGGGTATCTGGCAGGAGTCAGGGAGTTAAAGTGGAATATCGTTGAGCAGGCTCATTTTGTCGAATATGGCAATGCCGCAATTTCCGATAGTTGTTTGAGATTCTTCAGCAGCATGTCTGAGTGCGTGCAACATCAAAAACCTTCAATTGTCCTGCTGTCCGCGGTGCTTGAGTATCTGGAGAAACCATACGGATTTATTGAGGAGCTGCTTGCTTATAACTTTGACTATATCATTTTTGACAGAACCCCCTTTATTGCAGGAGACCATGACCGTTTAACGGTGCAATTCGTGTCTCCTGAAATCTATGAGGCCTCCTATCCGGCATGGTTTTTCTCAAAAAAGAAATTTCTCCGGCTGTTTACCGGTCAATATGAGATAGTAGCAGGCTTTTCAGCACAGGATAGCGTTAACATCCCTTCAACCTTCGAGGGGTTCGTGTTTAAGCGTATTGCCCCAAAGCCCGCTGAGGCATCAACCGCAGATGCCGCTGAATGGGCTCACTACAATGAACTTGGCGATTTTATCAGGCGAATCGATACGCCTGCCAACAAACAACATTTTTTAGCAGATGGCTGTCAAACCGGAGAACAACAAAAAGAGTTGCGGACTCATCGTACGGTTAACTCCTGTTTAAGCGAGTTTTCTGCCCGGCACCAACTGATTACCATAAAAAACAAACCGACCTATGCCATCTTCGAGATGTCAAACCGATGCAACCTGCATTGTTCACTTTGTAATACCGGGGCAATGAGACCGCATTTCCCGGGCGTTGAACGGGGCACTATGCGGTTTGAGACCTTTAAGGCCGGCCTGGATAAGCTTTTGCCGGAGATCGAGTCAATTTTACTCTATAACTGGGGAGAGCCGCTTCTTAATAACGATCTGTTTCGATGCATTGAATACGCAAAGGGCTATCATGTCCGCACGCAGCTCAGTACCAACATGATGCTGTACACTGAAGAAACAGGTCTGCACCTGATTCAGTCAGGGCTTGATAAGCTGATTGTCTCATGTGATGGTCTCGACCAGGCAACCTATCAAAAATATCGTTCCGGTGGTGATTTGGCTAAGGTTGTGACGTCAGTTGAAAATATTATTCTGCAAAAACGCCGTATGCGTACACTGCACCCGCATATTGAAATGCAATGTATCGTCTTTGCCTTTAATGAACACCAGATGCAGCCGTATGAACAATTTTGGCTATCAAAAGGGGTGGATACGGTTAACTTCATAAAAATGTCGTATATGTCATCGTATGGTCGGGCCAAGGCGCAAAATAACGGCTACATACCGTCGCATCAGGATTTTCAACCACACTTTCCCTATGGGGCCATGAAGTCATGCTCAGAGCCTTACAACCATGTAACGATCGATTGGAATGGTGATTGGTATACGTGTTGCTTTCCTTCAGGCATGCGGGAGTACCGTATCGGCAATATTGTGACTGACGATTTCTGGGAAATCTGGAATGGCGAAAAGTATCGGTATTGCCGGGCATTATTGAAAAATCAGATAAGTGGTGATGGCTATTGTGAGACAATCTGCCATGATTGTACGGGCGTTTTTCCAAGCCGGGATACAAAACGTTATTGGCTTCAGGAGACCGAATAATGTTCTGGGATGATATCAAGCTGGTAACAGAGCAAATATCACGCTATGGCCTGCGTGGAACGCTTGTTGACATAGGTGGTATGGAACAACCGTTTATTGCCGACTATGATCTGGCTATTACTACCGGTGACCAGGATGCCTGTTCCATCTCATTAGGGCAGCGTCCGTTTGATCATATTGACCCTCAGTATATAATTTTGAACCCGGACAAGGGTGATCCCGCAATAGAATATTTACCTTACGTCTTTGAAAATCGGATCAGTACAGCAGTCTGCCTGAACGTCATAGAACATGTCAAAAATCCTTTCAAGGTCTTTGAGGCGCTGTTTAAAGTGATGAGAGACAACAGTCTGCTGATTATCGAGACGGTTTTTGCCTATCCCTACCATCCCTCACCGGATGATTTTTGGCGCTACACCCCTGACTGCTTACGTTACTTGAGCAACTGCGCCGGTTTTGTGGTTCTTGAATGTGACTGGCGCCTCTATGTGCCTGCCAGTCTGGGAATTGTCTATCCAGGGACGAATGAAGCCCATGAGATCCGGTCGGTTTATGCAACCTTGTCAAAAGGCGATTTTGTGGCAATGCCGCAAAGGATATACAGTCTGCCTCAGCGCTTTTCGAGCAACGCTGCAGCCAACCGGCTGCTTGGACGCGGATAGCCAATGAACTCAAACGGGTGGCATGTGCCGGCGCCTGAGGTGGCCGCCTTTGAGGGGACGTCTGACGCGTATTGCGGTACCGGAAGTGCGGGAGAGGCCAGAGGTACCGATGCGGTATTATTGCACCTATTTTGATAAGAACTACCTGCTGAAGGGGCTGGCCCTGATCAGTTCCCTGCACGCCCATGAGCCGGATCCGTTCAGGCTGTATGTGGTCTGCCTTGATGAGCTGACGCAGGAGCTGCTGAATCGTTTGGCGATCACCCAGGTGGTTACGGTGCCGCTGGCCGCTATTGAGGCCGGAGACAGCGCTTTGGCATCGGCAAAGCAAAACCGGAGCCAGGTTGAATACTACTGGACCCTGACGCCTTCCGTTATAGCCTACCTTCTGAAATGTTATCCCTCGATCGAATTGATCACGTACCTGGATGCCGATCTGTACTTCTTTTCCTCAACCGCCCCGATCTATGCTGCTCTTGGTGACAACGCGGTACTGATCCACGAACATCGTTTTTCGCCGGAGCTGGCTTTTCTGGCAAAGTACGGCACCTATAATGTCGGACTGCTTTGCTTCAGAAACAATAGCAATGGCCGTGAGGCACTCAGCTGGTGGCGGGATCGTTGTCTTGAATGGTGCTATCAGCGGGTTGAAGATGGCAAGTTCGGGGATCAGCTTTACCTTGAGGACTGGCCCGCCCGCTTCACCGGGGTGCGGGTACTGGATCATGCCGGCGGCGGGGTGGCCCCTTGGAATCACGATAATTATCGCTTCTCATGCGATGCATCAGGGCACCCCCTGGTGGACGGCAATCCGGTCATCTTTTACCATTTTCACGCGTTTACCTTCCTGACACCTGATGTTGTCATGCCTGCACGGGATTTGCACTACCCGTTGCCTGTGCACGTCGTTACCAGCTGTGTCGCTCCCTACCTTAGCTGTCTTGAACAACAACTGATCAAGTTGCGTCGTATCATGCCTGGCTTTTTGCACGGGCTGGCACAGGATGCCGAACATTTGAAGGAACAGCACAGCTTCGTCGCTCATACAGCGGTTGCCGGAGCACTGCAACAGGGTGGAGGCGCTCCTTATCCCTGCATCGACCTCGGCAACGGCTGGCACCTGTTTTGCTCCAGCCAGACACGGGACAGCTCTGCCGATGCCGCATCGTTGCAGCTACCCCTGCCTGAGCAGCGTGAATGCCCGGAAAAGGCAGACTTACAAATATGTTGCAAGTTACCACTGCCTACGATTGCACTGGTGACTCCCTCCTACAACCAGGCTGACTATCTGGAGGAATGTATTGATTCTGTCCTGGGGCAGGGCTATCCGAACCTGGAATACGTTATCATGGATGGCGGCAGCACCGATGGATCTGTCGACATCATCCGCAAATATGAAAGACATCTGGCCTACTGGCAGAGCAGGCCGGATGGCGGCCAGTACCAAGCCATCAACGAAGGGTTCCGGCATACCCGCGGTGAACTGATGACCTGGTTGAATTCAGACGACAAGTTTCATCCCTTGGCCTTTGCCAAGGTGGTCTCCGTTTTCATAACCCACCCGGAAGCCGAGTGGATCACAGGCCGACAAAATGAATGGGACCGTGCCGGCAGGCTTCATTATCTTCAAGAAGATTTGGAGGTGCTGAGCCGCCGTAAGTATCTGAACGGCATCTTTGATAAACCTTTTATACAGCAGGAAGGAACCTTCTGGAGGCGGACGTTATGGGAAGCTGCAGGCGGCGCACTTTCAAGCAATTTTGAGCTGGCAGGCGATCTGGAGCTTTGGGTGCGCTTTTTCAGGGTGACCGTACTTCATCAGGTTGACACCCTGTTGGCCGGGTTCCGCCGCGTTTACGGTACGCAAAAGAGCTACTTGCACCGTGAGCAATATTATCATGAGGCCAAAAACATCCTGACGGCAGAGCGGGCACGGTTTGCCGGGGTTCTTGATACCTTACCGGGTATGCCGGCACCGTTTAAGATAACTCGTGAACAGGTTGCCGCACTGATAGCTCAACCCGGTTTTGCCCCTGCCCTGTCTTTAGATACCCGCCCGGCGTGGAGACAGTACCTGAGCGATATTCGAGTGGCAGTAGCCAGGCTTCATAATGGCCAACAACTTGACCGGGTGGATTTTTTTCAGCAGGAAGTCGGCCTGCTTGCGTTGATCGAAAAGCGGCACCTTGTTGCGGAGCTGCTGCAGCTTAATAAGTTGTCAGTCCTGCGGGACCAGTGTCAGCGTCTTTTGCAGGAGGGGGAGGATCTCCTGGGGCAGGGAGAGTGCGGAGGGGCAGAACAGCGGTTCAGCCGGGCTGCAGTCATTGATCCTTGTTCAGCGCGTCTTCATCGTGACCTCGGGCGTCTCAATCTGTGCCGGGGCGAATACGCGCGT
This sequence comes from Trichlorobacter lovleyi, assembly GCF_015239775.1. Lineage (NCBI taxonomy): Bacteria > Pseudomonadati > Thermodesulfobacteriota > Desulfuromonadia > Geobacterales > Geobacteraceae > Trichlorobacter > Trichlorobacter lovleyi. Next base: position 2,296,917 of record NZ_CP058409.1, on the reverse strand, counting down.
GCCTTTAACGAGTTCCGTTTTGCTCTGGAGTATCAGCCATACAATGCCGGTCTGGCGGAAGAGATGATTGCGGTCCTGTGCCGGTTGGGGCAGGATACTGTGGCAGCGGCATTTTGCCGCGAATACTTGACGATTAACCCGGATAGTCAGGAAATACGTCGCTTAGCCCTTGGTCTGGCGTCGCACGAGGAGCTGGACAGGTAACCTGTCTGTGAGATGACAGGTACCTCTCTCTGGATAACCCATTATGCGAAACTCTTGCAGCTATAGGAGCTATAACCGTTTGGTCCGTGCGATCTCATTGCTCGAGTCATCGCACTGTCATGAGCAACAACCGCTCAGGCAATCACCACACTACCGGAATAGCACTGAGCCTCCTCTGGTAACGGCAATTATCTCAGTCTACAATGCCGAACGTTTTATGCGGGGCAGGCTTGAAAATCTTGTCGAACAGACATTGTTCGCGCAAGGGCTACTTGAATTGATCATCATTGATTCCAACTCTCCGCAGAATGAACTCGTCAGCATCCAACCGTTTTTGACAGCCTATCCCGAGAACATCCGCTACCTGCGTACAGAACGGCGGGAAACGGTCTACGCCGCCTGGAATCGTGGTATCAGTATGGCTCGTGGCCGTTATGTGATCAACGCAAACACAGACGACCGGTTCTGCGCCAATGCCCTTGAGCTACTCAGCAGATACCTCGATGCCGACCCTTCCCTCGACGCCGTTTACGGCGACTGGTTGGTGACAAACATTGAAAATGACCGGTTTAACTACGATGCGCACCAGTTTCACTTCAGGTATCCGCCGTTTTATCCTCCTTTGCTGCTGTACTATCAGATCAGCTCCCATGCCGTGATGCTTCGCCGCTCCGTATTTGATAAAATCGGAATGTATCAATCCGACCTGAAGGTGGCTGGAGATCGTGAACTTATGCTGCGGTTCGCCAGTGCCGGCCTGAAGGCAAAACGGGTTGCCGCGACACTCGGCCTCTATCTTGAACATGCTGTAAGCGTTGAACATGCCGAGAAATCTGGAAAAGAGGAGTTGATCGCACTCCGAAACCAATATACCTCACCTGAACGTCTGGCAAGGCTTTACGGGCGCTCAGTGCCTGTACAACAGGAGGAGCTGGCGCAGCTCTACGTGGAAACTGGCGCATTAGGGTTTCAATTTTACCGTTGGGGAGACCACTGGGTAAGCGATCTGGATTTTGCCGAAGCCATGTTTCTGCAGGCGCTGGTATGGGACCCTTCCAATGCATTGGCGCATCAAAATCTTGGAATTATCAAGTCAATCCGGTGCGGTGAGCATACCGGTGCCCGCTTTTGGGCTGGTATTGCCAGAGGCGTTCTGCCACCTCTCGTGTCTGTCATCGTTCCCACACGCAATCGTCCGGACATGTTGCGGGAGGCTATCGGTAGTATTCTGCATCAAAGTATCTCCAGTCTTGAAGTCGTTGTGGTAAACGATGGCGGCGACGATCTGACTGCGCTTTTGGAGTCGTTGCACGACGACCGTATCGTACATCTCAGGCTGCCCGAACGGCGGGAACGTTCAGCAGCACGGAATGCCGGCATCCGGGCCGCACGCGGGCAGTATATCGCCTATCTGGATGACGACGACCTGTACTATCAGAATCATCTGGCCACCGTGATTGGCTTTATGGAGCAGCAGGGGGTACCGGCAGCCTACAGTGACGCCTACCGTGCACGCCAGCAGTCGCTTGATGGCAACTATGTGACGATCGAGCGTAACGTGATCTATGCAGACGAATTTGATCGGGAAACGCTGCTGTGTGAAAATTATATCCCGATTCTTTGCATGGTGCATAAGAGGAGCTGCCTGGAAACAGCCGGCATGTTCGATGAATCACTATGGACCCATGAGGATTGGGATTTGTGGATCAGGATCGCACGCCACTATCCAATCAAACGGGTCCCCCGGATTACCTGTGAATACCGCATCCGGGACGACCTTACCAATACCTCGACCCGCCATAAGGCGGACATGGTGGCAACCCGGAAAAAGTTGTATCGGCGTTACCGTCATGAACTGCGGAACCCTTCGGAAAGTCTGTCAAAACAACAGGGGGGACTGTTCAATCAACTGGTTAGTATGTATCAAACCCTTGAACAACAGCTGGCGTCGTCAGGTTGGCCGGTGGAAGAAATGCCGTCAGAGCCTTTCCTGGCGAGACTTTTCGTAGAAACCGCCGCTTCCCGTCAGCAACTGCTCTCTGCCTGGTGGTGGCACCGGGCACATAGCTGTGTAAAACTGGCAGACCGGCTTTACTGTCTTGAGCAGGCTATAGCCGCAGATACGGAAAATGCTGCTGCCACGCTGGAGCGGGCACAACTCCTGTGCCAGAGTGCATCAGATCATTGTGCATGCGAAGCCGCTCTGCGAGCATTGCTGGAGTTAAATCCGCTTGACCGTAGTGCAGCAGGAGTCCTTTTGGCGCTGCAAAACAGAACGATGTGACTTCAACCGGGGGCCACAATACGTATCGCGAAATGGCGGCAAACAAAAAGGCTTAGCCGATTTGGCTAAGCCTTTGATTTTTTTGGAGCGGGAAACGGGATTCGAACCCGCGGCCTTCAGCTTGGGAAGCTGACACTCTACCACTGAGTTATTCCCGCTCAATGGAGCACCTTTTATAGCGAAAGGTGCTCCGCCTTGTCAATCTCTAGATTTATGCGCATTCAGAGTAGCCGCAGACATGGCAGACCATGCAGCCGCCTTCGTGCTCGACAATGCCGCCGCATTCGGGGCAGGCGCCACGCTCATGCTGGGTAGCCTCTGCATTCAGGTCGTAGCCGTTTTCAAGCATGTGGGCCTGAATTGCCTTGGCCACGGCGTCGGCGCAGGAGAGTACCCGGTTTTCGCCGTAACCGGAAGGGCAGTGGCAGGAGATGCCGAGCAGTTGCTTGATGACCTGGCGGGCCTGGATGCCGCTGCGCCATGCCAGGGAAACCATCCGTCCGATCGCCTCTGATTGGGAGGCTGCGCAACCACCGGCCTTGCCCATGGTGGTGAACAGTTCAAACAGGCCGTTCTTGTCTTCGTTAACGGTGATGTAGAGCGGGCCGCAGCCGGTCTGCATCTGGTAGGTCCAGCCTTTCAGCGCCTTGGGGCGTTCACGCTTGATGGCATGTTTGTCGTCTTCCATCGGCAGCGCTGCTACAGCGGCCTTTTCTTCTTTCTTGGTGGTGGAGAGGACCTGCTCGTCACGGGAGCCGTCGCGGTAGATGGTGACCCCTTTGCAGCCGGTCTTGTAGGCCAGCATGTAGACGTTTTCAACATCTTCAATGGTGGCGGTATTGGGAAAGTTGACCGTCTTGGATACGGCGTTGTCGGTGTGGTACTGGAAGGCGGCCTGCATCTGGATATGGTCTTCCGGGGTGATGTCATGGGCAGTGACAAAGACCCGGCGGACATCGGCAGGAACCTCGTCCAGATCATGTACCGTGCCATGTTCAGCAATTTTTTCCATCAGTTCTGCGGAATAGAAGCCACGCTCCTTGGCCAGTTTTTCAAAGGTCGGATTGACCTCGATCAGTTTGGTGCCGTCCATGACGTTCTTGACATAGGAGATGGCAAAGAGCGGCTCTACGCCTGAAGAGGCGTTGGCGATCATGGAGATGGTGCCGGTGGGGGCGATGGTGGTGACTGTGGCGTTCCGTTGCGGCAGGGCACCCTTTTTGTCAAAGGTTGAGCCGATAAAGTTGGGGAAGGAACCGCGTTTCTGGCCCAGTTCACGTGAGGCGGCATGGCCTTCGTCATTAATGAACTGCATGACCTTTTTGCCCAGTTTGACCGCTTCACCGGAGTTGTAGGGAACTCCCAGCAGGATCAGCATGTCTGCCCAGCCCATGACTCCCAGACCGATCTTGCGGTTTGCGTGGGTCATATCGTGGATTTGCTGCAGCGGGTACTTGTTGGCCTCGATCACGTTATCCAGGAAGTGGACCGAGTCATGAATGACCTCTTTGAGCCGGCTCCAGTCAATCGCCCCGTCGTTGACAAAACGTCCCAGGTTGATGGAGCCCAGGTTGCAGGACTCGTAGGGCAGTAGCGGCTGCTCGCCACAGGGGTTGGTTGATTCGATCTCACCGACATGGGGAGTCGGGTTGTCACGGTTAAGGCGATCCAGGAAGATGATGCCCGGTTCGCCGTTTTCCCAGGCCTGGTTGACGATCCGCTGGAACACCTTGCGTGCGTTCAGGGTGCCCATCTTGCTTTTGTCGCGGGGGTTGAGCAGGTCATACTCTTCGTCACGCTCAACCGCCTCCATGAACTTCTCGGTCAGGCCGACCGAGATATTGAAGTTGTTGAACAGCTTCTGATCGGCCTTGCACATGATGAAATCCATGATGTTGGGGTGATCAACCCGCAGGATACCCATGTTGGCGCCACGGCGGGTGCCGCCCTGCTTGATGGTTTCAGTGGCGGTATCAAAGACCCGCATAAAGGAGATCGGGCCGCTGGAGACACCGGTGGTGGTCTTGACCAGGTCGTTGGCCGGACGCAGACGGGAGAAGGAGAAGCCGGTGCCGCCGCCGGATTTGTGGATCATGGCGGTAAACTTGACCGCATCAAAGATCTCTTCAATCGAGTCGCCCACCGGAAGCACGAAACAGGCGGAAAGCTGCCCCAGTTCACGTCCTGCGTTCATCAGGGTCGGGGAGTTGGGCAGAAAGTCAAAGCTGACAATCATCTCATAGAAACGGTCTGCAAGTTTTTTGACATCAGCCTTTTTATCAAATTTTTTGTCCGGCTCGGCAATGGTCTCTGCAACCCTGCGAAACATATCAGACGGGGTCTCAAGCGGTTTGCCGCTGGGGTCCCGTTTAAGGTAGCGTTTTTCAAGGACGGTAAGGGCGTTGGGGGTGAGCGCAGGTTGACCGGCAGCAGACGCTTGTGCGGGCATGGTTGTGTTCTCCTTGTCAGATGGTTCCTATATGCTTTATAACGTGGTACAGGGAAGTGCTGATGAAGGTGATGCTGGCTGTTACGGGCTGATCACAACATTTTGTGCTGACGTAGCGATAGAACCACAACATATATGTGCTGTCAACAGCAAATGTTAAGATATGTTTGGTGTGGTCAGCAAAGTTTTTGAATACAGGAAGGTTTTTAAAAATTACGCTCTCTGGACACTATGCTATGAACATTATTCGTATATTTAAAAAATTGAATGTTTTGCCGGTGCAGCCCACCGCCCGCAAAAGCTGTCACGTATCCCCTGCGTCTCTACTCCGTACAGTGCTGTTTGCTGCTCTGATCATGACTCAGACCGGCTGCCAGCAGCTGTTTCATGCCCAGGACGCCCCGCTCAAAGGGCAGACGGTAACCGTCTCCATGACGGTCCCGCAGCCGCCGCCCCCTGCAGCGAAACCGTTACAGCAGGGGGCTGAAGCGCCGGCGCAGCAGAAAACAGCACAACAGAAGCCGCTTGACAGCCGCCTGCTGCCAAGCGAGGCTGCTGTTAACAACGATCCGCTGTCAGTCAAACCACAGCCCGATGCCCCCAAGCCTGATCTGTCAAAGCCGGTTCGCAGTGCGGTGGAAAAGGCTGATACCGTGCTGGTCAACAAGACCGTTGCAGAAGATCTGGTGCTGCGTGGTACCGTTTTGATCAGGGGGGCGCTGGTAATTGCACCCCAGGCAACCTTGCGGATTGACCCCGGTACCCAGATCAGGTTTGCTCCCGGTCCCGGTTCTGCAGAGCTTGCGCACCTGGTGGTACAGGGGCGGATTGTGGCCAACGGTACGGTGCAGCAGCCGGTTGTCTTCGCACCTGCCCTGAGTGATTCGCTGGCCGGTGACTGGGGCGGGGTGGTGCTGTTAAACAGCGAGAAGAAGAACAGCTTTGACCATTGCCGTATTGAAGGTGCCCAGACCGGTATTGCGGCCCATTCTTCCCGCTTCTCGGGGCGCGGGGTCATGGTTTCCAAGTCCCGGACAGGCATTGCCCTGTATGATTCCGAAGCCAGTTTGCAGGGCTGTACCATCAGCCGCTGCGACAGGGGCTGCAGGCTCGCCGACAGTGAACTTGATCTGCGTGACAGTACCGTGCGGGAGAATCGCCAGGGGATTGTCGCACAGCATTCGTCATTTACCCTGTCCAGCGTCAAGGTGCTGAGTAACTCCCAGGAAGGGGTCAGTGCGGATCAGTGCCGCTTTCGTCTGACCAGCAGTCTGTTTGCCGAGAACCGGAGCGGAGTGAGGTTGACCGGGGGGGACGGCCAGCTCTTTCTCTGCCGTCTCTCCCAGAACCGTGAAAGCGGAGCTGAACTGGTGGGGGTGAAAATACGGATCAACAACTCATCCTTCATACAGAACAGCGGGGTTGGCCTCCTGCTTGAAAACGCCCGCGGCAGTGTTGCCGGGTCTGTGTTTGACGATAACAGGGGCGGCAATCTGCACAACCGTGGCAGCGAGCCGTTTGCGGCCCTGCTTAATTGGTGGGGCAGTGCCGATGAAACGCAGGTTGCAGCCGGTATCCTTGACCCGGAGCGGAAGCAGGATGCTGCCTTGGTCCTGTTTGTTCCCTTTCTGAAAGAACGCCCGGTAACGGCCCCTTAGCCGGTCTGCGCCATGTCTATCTACCTTGATAATGCAGCCACCAGTTTTCCCAAGCCTGAACAGGTCTATCAGGCAGCCCTGCAGGCGATGCAACAGGTCGGGGCATCACCCGGCAGGGGCGGCTACGGCCGTTCATTGGATGCCTCCCGTCTGGTGCTGGATACCCGCGAGGCTGCTGCACGGCTTTTCAACTGTGCTGATTCCTCCCGCATCGTATTTACCGGCAACGCCACCATGGCCCTGAATCTGGCAACCGTGGGGACCCTGCTGCCGGGTGACCATGTGATTACCAGTGCCATGGAGCATAACTCCCTGCTGCGGCCGCTGTTTCAACTTGAAAAACAGGGGGTTGAACTGACGGTTCTGCCGGCTGATGCGCAGGGACTGGTGGAACCTGAACAGATCAGGCAGGCGCTGCGTACGCAGACCAGGATGATTGCACTGTCCCATGTCTCCAATGTCACCGGCGGGATTCAGGATATTCAGCAGGCCGCCGGTATTGCCCGCGAAGCCGGCGCTTTGCTGCTGCTTGATGCAGCCCAGTCTGCCGGCGCCCTGCCGATCGATATGCAGGCCATGGGGATTGACCTGTTGGCGGTGCCGGGCCATAAAGGACTGCTTGGACCGCAGGGGACCGGTTTGCTGGCCGTTGCCCCGGGTGTACCGCTGCGGCCGATCATCGCCGGGGGGACCGGCAGCAGTTCTGACCAGGACCACCAGCCGGACAGCTTCCCGGAGGGGTTTGAGGCCGGTACCCATAATCTGCCCGGTATTGCCGGCTTGGGAGCCGGTCTGGCATTTCTGCTTGAAACCGGTGTTAGCACGGTCGGACAGCATGAACAGCTGCTGGCGGAACATCTGCGGCAACGGCTTGGCGGTCTGGCCGGCTGCAGGCTGTTCGGGCCGCTGCAGCCGGAGCGGCGCTCCGGTCTGCTGTCACTGACGGTTGAGGGATGGGACCCCTCACTTCTGGCCTTTTACCTTGATCGCGAGTATGGTATTGCGGTTCGGGCCGGTCTGCATTGCGCCCCCCGTGCCCACCGCGCGATCGGCAGCTACCCGACCGGAACCCTGCGCATAAGTCCGGGCTGGTTTAACACCCTTGCTGATATTGATAGCTGCTGTGATGCTCTTATCTCGATTACCCAGAAAGGCGATTCATGAAATTCTTTATTCTCGACACCAACGTACTCCTCCATGATCCACAGGCACTGTTCAAGTTCGAAGATAACACCATCATCATACCGATTACGGTGATTGAAGAGATAGACCGTTTCAAGAAAGACATGAATGAAACCGGGCGCAATGCCCGTTCCATCTCGCGGGTTCTGGATATGCTGCGGGAAAAGGGATCACTGTCCAGCGGTGTCAGCCTGCCGGGCGGCGGTCTGCTGCGGGTGGAGCTGTGTGAAGAACAGGCTCTGAACCGGATGCCCAAGGATCTGCGGGATGATAAGGGGGATAACCGGATTCTGGCGGTGGCCCAGGTCACCCATGAACGTTTTCCCGATGAGGCGGTCGTTTTTGTAACCAAGGATACCAACCTGCGGATCAAGGCCGATGCCATCGGTCTGGTGGCAGAGGATTATGAATCTGACAAGGTTGACATCCAGGAGCTGTATGCCGGTGCCCGCACCATCGAGATGGGGCCTGATTCCATTGACCGTTTCTACGGTCAGGGCTGGCTTGAGGCTCCGGAGGGGCTGCTGCCCAATGAGTATGCCACCCTGATCGACACCAGCAACCCCTCCCATACGGCGCTCTGCCGTTTTGATCTGGCCACCGGCAAGGTGGTGCCGGTCCGCAAGGTGCCCAAGGAGGGTGTCTGGAGTATCCATGCCCGCAACCGTGAACAGCAGTTTGCCCTGGATGCCCTGGTGGATGACAATATCAAACTGGTCAGCCTGGTGGGCAAGGCCGGTACCGGCAAGACCCTGATGGCCATTGCAGCTGGCCTGCAGAAGGTGGCTGAGGAGAATGTCTACAACCGCCTGCTGGTCTCCCGTCCGGTCTTCCCGATGGGCAAGGACCTGGGTTTTCTGCCCGGTGATATTGAAGAGAAGCTGACCCCCTGGATGCAGCCGATCTTTGACAACGTTGAGCTGCTGATCTCCGGCCATGAGTCTGAAAAGCGTCATAGCAACAAAGGCTACAAGGAGCTGATGGCCATGGGGCTGCTGGATATCGAACCGCTGACCTATATCCGTGGCCGTTCGATTCCGAACCAGTACCTGATCGTGGACGAGGCCCAGAACCTGACCCCCCATGAGATCAAGACCATTGTGACCCGGGCCGGAGAGGGGACCAAGATCGTCCTGACCGGTGACCCGTACCAGATTGACAACCCCTATGTGGATTCCTCCAGTAACGGCCTGTCCTACCTGGTGGAGCGCTTCAAGAACGAGCGGATCTCGGCCCATGTGACCCTGACCAGAGGTGAGCGGTCAGAACTGGCTGAATTGGCTGCCAACCTGCTGTAGAAACGTATTTTTTCGCAACCCGGTGCTGGTCTGCGACCTTGCGGAAATGTCATGTTTCCTGAATCGGAAAGAAATTGAGCTGATATGGTACTGTTAGCCATTGAAACATCCTGTGATGAGACGGCCGCCGCAGTAGTTCGCGACGGCCGTCTGGTCCTGTCCAGCGTCGTCTCCTCCCAGGTGGCGGTGCATGCCGAGTATGGCGGCGTGGTGCCGGAGATCGCCTCCCGCAAACATCTGGAGATGATCACGCCGGTTGTACGGCAGGCCCTTGATGAGGCCGGTGTTGCGCTGGCCGCGATTGAGGGGATTGCCGTGACCCGCGGTCCCGGGCTGCTGGGAGCATTGCTGGTGGGGGTCTCAATGGCAAAATCCCTGGCCCTGGCCTGCAAGATCCCGCTGGTGGGGGTGCATCATATTGAAGGGCACTTGCTGGCCGGTTTTCTGGAACAGCCGGTTGCGTTTCCGTTTCTGGCGCTGGTGGTGTCCGGTGGCCATACCCACCTCTATCGGGTGGATGGTATCGGCCGTTATCGTATCCTGGGACGCACCATTGATGATGCGGTTGGCGAGGCCTTTGACAAGACCGCAACCCTGCTGGGACTTGGTTATCCGGGAGGAGCCGTGATTGACCGCCTGGCGCAACAGGGCAGTCCGTCAGCGGTGAAACTGCCCCGTCCTCTGCTGCATGACGGCTCACTTAATTTCAGTTTCAGCGGGCTTAAGACCGCCGTACTGACCCATCTGAAGAAACAGCCCCGTCTTCCGGAAGGTGCTGAACTGCATGATCTCTGCGCCTCGTTTCAGGCGGCGGTCTGCGAGGTGCTGGTAAAGAAGACCGAGGCTGCCCTGAAGCAGGAAGGGCTGCAGCGGCTGGTGGTGGGCGGTGGTGTGGCCTGTAACAGCGGACTGCGTCAAACTATGCAGCAGCTGGCAACCCGGCGCGGGATTGAACTGCAGATACCGCCCCCTGTCTTGTGCGGTGACAACGCTGCCATGCTGGCTGTGGCCGGTGATGCCTACCTCTCGGCCGGGTGTCAGGATTCCCTTGCCCTGGATGCGGTGGCCACCTGGCCCCTTGATCAGGTGGCCCGTTGGGAGCAACTGCCATGAACCAGTCTTTTCCCCGTCCCCGCAAGGCCCTGGGGCAGAACTTTCTGAGTGACCATAACATCATCAGGAAGATCCTGACTGCAGCTGACCTGCAGCCGACGGACCGGGTGCTGGAAGTGGGGCCGGGCAGGGGGGCGCTGACGGAGCTGCTGGCCGGGCAGGCCGGACAGCTGGTGGCTGTGGAGTTTGATCGTGATCTGGCTGCATTGCTGCGTGAGCGGTTTGCCGGACAACAACAGGTCACGATCCATGAGCAGGACATTCTGAAGGTCGACTTTGAACAGCTGCTGGGCAGTGGCCGCTACAAGGTGGTGGCCAACCTGCCGTACAATATCTCAACCCCGGTGCTGTTCAGGTTTCTTGAAGAACGCCAGCGTTTTTCAAGGTTGGTGGTGATGCTGCAGAAAGAGGTGGGCGAACGTCTGGCAGCGCAGCCTGACTGTAGCGATTACGGCATACTGACGGTGCTGTTCCGCCAGTGGTTCGAGGTGAGACGGGAGTTTCTGGTGCCGCCGGGCTGTTTTTTTCCGCCGCCCAAGGTTGATTCCGTGGTGATCAGTCTGACCCCGCTGGCGGTGTCACGGGTAGACGTGGGCAATCAGGCCCTGTTTGAGCGGCTGGTCAAGGCCGCCTTTGGCATGCGGCGCAAGACCCTCTGGAACTGCCTCAAAAGCGGCGCTCTGGCAGAACCGGAACAGCTTGCACAGCTGCTTCAGGACTGTTCCGTTGATGGCCGCCGTCGCGGTGAAACCCTGACTATTGAGGAATTTGCCCTGCTGTCACGCTCCCTGTCAAACCAGCTCGGGATATAAAAAAGGCCGCCTGCTTTTCAGCGGCGGCCTTGTGTCAATGCAGCAGATGGGGTTATTTCTTTTTTGCCCGGGGAGCTGCAGCAGCTTTTGGGGCCTTTGCCGGAGCAGCCTTTTTAGGTGCCTCCGCAACCGCCTTCTTGGCTGCCAGGTTGGCCATACGGGTTGCACGACCCTTGGCCAGCTTTTCACCCAGATTATTGTTGATCGCCGACTGGCGCCGGGCTTCTGAGTAGTTTTTGGCAGCCAACGGGGTGCCACTGGCGATACCGAACTGTTTGCGATACTCACTGGCCTTCAGGCCGTGGGCCTGCTTCAGGTGGCGGGAAAGGGTCTTGAAACCGCCCTTGCCGCAGATCAGGCAGATGATCTGATCCTTCTGAATTGATTTTTTAGGGGCGATGGCAGGTGTAGCCTCTTTTGCAACGTCCTCTTCTGCAGCCGGAAGATCGGAGTCGAGATTTTTGAGTGCGGCATAGACCTTTTGAATCTCTTGTAACAGTTCATCGGAACTCATTTCAACTGTTGCAGCGTGAGATGATACAATGTTTGCCGTTAACTCAACCAGTATTGATGACATGTTTCCTCCATATATGCTATGCCAGTATTAATAACTTTTCTCATCTAACAGTATACATTCATTAAATCAAGCAGTTTCTTTTGCTCTGAAAGTGGATCTGAAAAAAAGTTTGACCGTGCTAACATCCTTCTGGTACTACAAAAAACTTTCAACATGCCGACTTTGTCTGAGGTGACGTGAATATGCCGTATATCGTGATTGAAGAAGAACGTTGCAAGGGGTGCGGGCTCTGTACCATCGCCTGCCCTAAAAAGCTGGTGCAATTAAGCAGTCAGCCCAATGCCCTGGGATACACCCTGGCAGTATTCAGCAACCCAGAAAACTGTACCGGCTGCTGTCTCTGCGCCGAGATGTGCCCGGATGTTGCCATAACCGTGTTTAAGGAAGATAAACAATGAGTGCGTTGAAACGGAAGTTTGTCAAAGGCAATGAAGCGGTTGCCATGGCTGCCATCGAAGCGGGGGTGCAGTGTTATTTCGGCTACCCGATTACCCCCCAGAGCGATATTCCTGAGTACCTTTCCCGTGAACTGCCCAAGGCCGGCGGCACCTTCATTCAGGTGGAGAGCGAGATCGGCGCCATCAACATGGTGCTGGGGGCCTCGGCCTGCGGCGTCCGCGCCATGACCTCCTCCTCCGGCCCCGGCATCTCGCTCAAACAGGAAGGGATCTCCTACATGGCCGGTTCCGAGCTGCCCGGCGTGATTGTTGATATCATGCGCTCCGGTCCGGGACTGGGCGGTATTGATGCCTCCCAGGCAGATTATCATCAGGCCACCAAAGGGGGCGGGCATGGCGGCTACCGGATTATTGTGCTGGCTCCCAACTCCGGCCAGGAGATGTACGACCTGACCATGCTGGCCTTTGACCTGTCCGATCAGTACCGCATGCCGGCCATGGTGCTGGCTGATTCGGTGCTGGGGCAGATGAAGGAATCGATTGTCCCCCATCCCCGGCCGAAGGCCGACCTGCCTGCCAAGGAGTGGGCCGTGCGTGGCACCGGTGGTGGTGTGCAGAACGTGGTCAAATCGCTCTACCTGGGTGATGGCGAGATGGAGAAGTTTCACTGGAAGATGCATGCCCGCTATCAGGAGCTGGCAGACAAGGAGTCACGCTGGGAAGAGTTTGCCACCGACGATGCCGAGCTGATTGTGACCGCCTTTGGCTGCACCTCCCGCATCGCCCGTACTGCCGTTGAAATGGCCCGTGCAGAAGGGCTCAAGGTCGGCCTGATGCGGCCAATTACCCTGTTCCCGTTCCCGAAAAAGGGGTATGCCGAGCTCTCGGCCCGTTGTAAGCGCTGGCTGACCATGGAGCTCTCCACCGGTCAGATGGTGGATGATGTCCGCCTGGCTGTGGCACGGGATGCCGAGGTGGAGTTCTATGGCCGCCCGCCGGGGGCCGGCTCGTTGCCCACCCCGGAAGAACTGTTTACCCAGATCAAGAAATTCTGTTAAGGACCAATGGATATGAAGCAGGTATTTTCCAAACCGGTAAGTTTGAAGGATGTTCAGACCCATTTCTGCCCCGGCTGTCACCACGGTTCAATCCACCGTCTGGTGGCTGAGGCGATGGACAGCTTCGGGATTGCCGACAAGACCATCGGCTGCGCCTCGGTGGGCTGCTCGGTGTTCCTGTACGGCTACTTTACTATTGATGTGGTGGAATCTCCCCATGGTCGCGCTCCGGCGGTGGCCACCGGTGTCAAACGGGCCCGGCCCGACCGGATCGTGTTCACCTATCAGGGGGACGGCGACCTGGCTGCCATCGGTACCTCCGAGATCATCCATGCAGCCAACCGTGGTGAGAAGATCACCGTGATCTTTGTCAACAACACCACCTACGGCATGACCGGTGGCCAGATGGCCCCCACCACCATGCCGGGCCAGAAGACCTCGACCTCACCCAATGGCAGGGATGTGGCCAATGACGGCAAGCCGTTCAAGATGGCGGAGCTGCTTTCCAATCTTGATGGCGTGGCCTACTCGGCCAGGGTGGCCCTGAACAACCCCAGGAATGTGCTGCAGGCCAAGAAGATCATCAAAAACGCCTTTCAGTATCAGGTGGAAGGCAAGGGGTTTGCCTTTATTGAGGCGCTGGCAGCCTGTCCCACCAACTGGGGCATGAATCCGCTGGCAGCCAATGAGCGGGTGGGGAGTGAAATGATTCCCTACTTCCCGCTGGGTGTCTTTAAAAATAACGAAAACCTGTAACTGGAGCAAATTCTATGCGTTATGATGTCTTTTTTGCAGGGTACGGCGGCCAGGGTGTACTGTTGGCCGGTAACCTGCTCTCCTATGCGGCCATTCGTGAAGGTAAAAACGTCTCTTTTTTTCCGGCCTACGGCGTGGAAAAAAGGGGCGGGGCAGCCATGTGTACCGTGGTGTTTGCCGATGGTGAGACCGGCTCACCGGTGGTCGGTGAACCTTCTGTCTCCGTGATCCTGAATCAGCTTTCCTTTGAAAAATATGCCGCAAAGGTCAAGCAGGGCGGTATCTGTCTGGTAAACAGCTCGCTGGTTGAACTGGGCGGGGAGGCGTGTGAGGGACGGGAGCTGCTTGCCGTGCCGATGAACCAGATTGCGATTGAACTGGGAGATGTGCGGATGGTCAACATGGTGGCCTGCGGTGCCTATGCCGCTGCAACCGGCGCCCTTGCCCTGGAATCACTGCGGGAAGCACTGCAGGATGCCCTGCCGGAACGCAACCACAAACTGATTCCGGCTAACATCAAGGCGATTGAGGCGGGGGCTGCTGCAGTTTTTTCTGCACGAAAAGCTTGACTCGCAGCTGATAGTTTGCTATTTAACTTTTCTCTTTTTTAGGGGTGTCGCCAAGCGGTAAGGCACCGGATTTTGATTCCGGCATTCCTAGGTTCGAATCCTGGCACCCCTGCCATAGAAATTAAGCACCTGCGAGCAATCGCAGGTGCTTTTTTCTTTTCCGGCACGTTTCAGCTCTTCTGCGATCAAGAGGCCACAGGGCTCACCTCGGGTGGGCCTTTTTTATTATTCTGTTCAACTCGGATGAAAACGTGTACGTTGTTCTAATTAAATTCAACTACGGCAGTTAAAGGACTACCTCCATGGCTCTAACTAGAAATCTTGCAGAGCTGGCTGAGTATCTTGGGGGGAGTGTAACTGGTGACCCTTCGTTGGTTATTTCCGGCCTGGGTACCCTGGATAACGCAGGGGATGGCCAGATCACCTTTCTCGCCAATGAGAAGTATGCGTCAAAGGTCGTGACAACCAGGGCCTCTGCAATAGTATTTCATACCTCCTCCGATACCTGTGGCCGAAACGGCATCATGGTAGCCGATCCCTATCTTGCCTTTGCCAAACTCCTGACCCTCTTTACCAGCCGTACACGGGTTGCGCGCGGGATCATGTCCGGTGCCCATGTCGGTACCGATGTGGTGATCGGTGAGGATGTCAGCATTTATCCCGGCGCCTGTGTTGGAGACCGTGTTCAACTGGGCAAGCGGGTCACCCTGCATGCCAATGTCACCTTGTATGAAGGGGCGGTAGTGGGGGATGATGTCACCCTGCATGCCGGCGTATCGGTACGTGAAGGCTGCCGGATCGGCAATCGCGTCACCATTCACAACGGAAGCGTTATTGGTGGTGACGGTTTTGGTTATGTCCCTGATGGAGAAGGCTGGTTTAAGATTCCCCAGGTTGGCATTGTTATCATTGATGACGATGTGGAGATCGGTGTCAATTGTTCCATTGACCGGGCAGCTCTGGATGTTACCCGTATCGGCAGGGGCACCAAGATTGATAATCTTGTCCAGATTGCGCACAATTGCCAGATCGGCCCGGACTGTATGATTGTTGCTCAAACCGGGATTGCGGGGAGTACCACGCTTGGAAAACATGTCACCCTCGGGGGGCAGGTCGCTATCGTTGATCACCTTACGATTGGTGATAATGCCATGATATCAGGACAGTCAGGCGTGTTTAATAATGTCGAGGCAGGCGCCGTGCTCAGTGGCACGCCGGCAATTGCACATCAGACACGGCTGAAATCGGCAGCCGTGTTTCCGCACCTGCCTGAAATGAAGAAAAAGCTGATTAGGTTGGAAAAAAGGATGTTGAGGGTTGAAGAACAGCAGTAGCCTCCCGCTTTGCAACCTCGCCGTACTGTTTGATCGATGGTCGTCACCTGTCAGCCGGGGATAGACAAAAAACAGGCGCCTGCTCACAGCAGGTGCCTTTTTTGTTTACGCACAACATCCTTGACGATATTCTACCCCAATGATCCGTATCCGTCCCATGGCTGAGTCTGACCTTGATCTGGTGTTGCGGATTGAACAGACCTGTTTCCCCCGTGCCTGGACCAGAGCGCATTTTCATGCAGAGATCGGTTCGGAACGTGCCACGCCGGTGGTTGCCGAGCTTGATGGCCGGGTGGCCGGTTATCTCTGTCTGACCGTGCTGCTGGATGAGGCGGAAATTCTGGACCTGGCGGTTGATCCTGCCTGCCGGCGCAGCGGCATAGGCGCCGCACTGCTGGTCTGGGCCTGTGATGAGGCGGTCCGGCAAGGGGCAACGCTGCTGCGGCTTGAGGTACGGGCCACCAGTGCCCCGGCCATTGCCCTCTATGAACGGTTCGGGTTTGTCAGAAACGGTGTGAGGAAGGCGTACTACGAACAGGGCGTTGATGCCCTGTTAATGGATAAAAACCTCGTTGAGGAGGATGTGAATGCAGTTTAAGGCCATGATTCTTGACAATGCCGAGGTCTCCCCCGGCTACTGGCGGATGCGGATGACGGCACCACCGGAGATGCTTGCAGCCAGACCGGGCCAGTTTGTGATGGTGCGGGTCAATCCGTCCATCGATCCGTTGATCCGGCGTCCCTTTGGGGTTTTTGATGTGGGAACGCTGCAGCCTGCCTATACCGGCGCCGCTCCCCAGCCCTACCTGGAGATCCTTTACCGGGTGGTGGGCAAGGGGACCGGCATGCTCTCCACCCTGCATGATAACGATATTCTGGATATCCTCGGCCCGCTGGGGACCGGCTTTGAGAAAGGCCCGGCCGGTGAGGAGAAGCTGATTGTTGGCGGCGGTGTCGGTCTGGCCCCGCTCTACCTGCTGGCCAAGGAGCTGGTCAAGGATTCGCCGGTACGCCTGTTTGCCGGTGGTCGTACCAGGGATGACGTGCTCTGTATCACCGAATTTGAGCGGCTGGGGGTTGAGTGTTACACGGCGACCGAAGACGGTTCACTGGGGGAGTGCGGTCTGGTCACCAAGGTGCTGGAGCAGCGTCTGGATGCAACCGCCAACAAGGGCCAGATCTTTGCCTGCGGTCCCCACGGCATGCTGAAGGCGGTGGCCGGCATTGGGGCGCAACGCAATGTTCCGACACAGGTCTCCCTGGAAGGGTACATGGCCTGCGGCATGGGGGCCTGCCTGGGCTGCGTCTGTCAGGGGGCTGAACACAGTGCTGAAAACCCCGACTACCGCTGTGTCTGTACTGAGGGGCCGGTCTTTGAGGCGGCTGAACTGAAGTGGGAGGGGAACTGACATGAGACCTGCTATGTCTGTTGAGATCGGCAGCCTCAAGCTGCGTAACCCGGTCATGACCGCCTCCGGCACCTTTGGCTACGGTGAAGAGTTCAGCCAGTATGTTGATCTGGAAAAGATCGGTGCCTTTGTCACCAAGGGGTTGTCCCTGAAGCCTCGCGCCGGTAATCCCACCCCGCGGATTGTAGAGACTCCCGGCGGCATGTTGAACGCCATCGGCCTGCAGAATGTGGGGATTGATGCCTTTATCCAGAAAAAAGTGCCGTTCCTGCGTTCCGTGAATACCCCGGCCATTGCCAATTTCTTCGGTTATACCCCGGATGAGTATGCCGAGCTGGCTGCCCGTCTGGATGCGATTCCCGAGGTTGCCGCCCTTGAGGTAAATATCTCATGCCCCAATGTCAAACAGGGCGGGATCGTGTTCGGCACTGATCCGGGCTGCGCTGCCAGTGTGGTTGCGGCCTGTCGCGCTGCCACGCAAAAGACTCTGATCGTCAAGCTCTCTCCCAATGTGACCGATATTGTAGAAATGGCCCAGGCCTGTGAAGGGGCCGGGGCCGATGCCCTGTCGGTGATCAATACCCTGACCGGTATGGCGATTGATCTGGAACGTCGCAGGCCGGTGCTGGCCAATGTTACCGGCGGTCTGTCCGGTCCGGCCATCAAACCGGTTGCCCTGCGGATGGTCTGGCAGGTGGCCAGGGCGGTTAAGCTGCCGGTGATCGGTATTGGCGGCATCATGTCGGCAACCGATGCCCTGGAGTTCATCCTAGCCGGTGCAACGGCAGTGCAGGTCGGTACTGCCAGTTTTGTGAACCCCGGTGCCGCCCAGGAGATTGCCGAAGGGATGGAGCAGTGGCTGGCTGAGCGGGGGATTGCTGATATCAGGAGCCTGATCGGCGCACTGGAGGGGTAGGATGGCGACAACAGCAGCACAACAGCTGAATCAGGGAATGCTCTCACTGGTGGACCTGAACTTCTTTCTGGTCAACAAGCTGGTTGTGCTGTTGGTGGTGATCCTGTTCTTTACTACAGTGACGGTGGTACGTCGGGTGCAGGGCAAACCGCTCTCGCCCCTGGCGCCCACTGCGCTCAAGTTGTCGCTGCTGGGACTGGTGCTGCTCTATTTTGAGGCCACCCTGACCGGCTATCCCAACTATCGTCAGATCCTGGCCCGTATCCAGAGCGTGATCGTCCTGATCTGTCTGGCCAAGCTGGTGATCTACATACTGGTTGACATGATCCTCTGCCTGCGGCGTCATGGCGATGTGCCGATGTTGCTGCGGGACGCCATCCGCCTGGCAGTCTATCTGGCGGCGGGGATCGCCTCGTTGCGGCTGGTCTTTCAGGTGGATCTGTCTGCCGTTATCACCACCACCACGGTGTTGACTGCCGCCATCGCCTTTGCCATGCAGACCACGCTTTCCAATGCCTTTTACGGCTTTACGGTCCAGATCGACCCCCTGATGACCCGGGGCAGCTGGATCTCGATTCCTGAAAAAAACCTGTTTGGCGAGATCGTCAACGTCGGCTTCCGTTACATCACCCTGCGGACACTGGACAACAATCAGGTGCTGGTACCCAATACCGTGGTGGTCCAGAGCGTGGTCACCACCCACGGCTCGCTCAGGGAAGCGGCCCAGGAACGGGCCGCCCTGACCCTGACCATCGGTCTGCCCTATGAACTGCCTCCTGAACAGGCCAAGGCGCTGCTGTTGCAGGTTTTACAGGAGGATGCGCTGGTGCTTGCTGAACCGGCACCGGCCGTCCGGCTTCAGAACATGGCTGACAGCAGCATTGTCTACTTGCTCAAGTTCTGGCTGGCAGATCCGGCCCAGCGCAACCAGGCCCTGTCGGAACTGCAGACCAAGGCCTGGTACGCGGTTCATCGCGCCGGCTGGAGCTTTCCCTTTCCCCATCGTCAACTGGTTACCGGGGCGCTTAAGGAGTCGTTTCCCAATCAGCGTGATGAGATTCTGGCAGGGATACGCCAGTCACATCTGTTTGATGTGCTGACTGCTGATGAGCTTGCCCATCTGGTTGAAGCTGCCCGGATGCAACCCTTTTCACCCGGCGAGACCGCGGTCAGGCAGGGGGATGCAGGCAGTTCGCTCTTTTTCGTGCTGCGTGGCGAGATGGCGGTTGAGGTTGATGGGAAAGAAGTGGCCCGTCTTGGCCAGGGCAGGATGTTCGGCGAGATGTCGCTTCTGACCGGCGAACCCCGCCGGGCCACGGTCAGGGCCCACAGCGAGGCGATCCTGGCAGAACTTTCCAAACCGGCCATCGCCGACCTGTTGGACAGCAACGACAAGCTGATGGAGCGGCTGGGAGAGGCGCTGTCGCGGCATACTGCAAGCAACCGGCAACTGCAGGAGCGACAGCTGGATTCCGTTGTTGATGAACGTAGCCCGGTTGATTACCTGAAGCGGCTGAGGGACTTCTTTGGAAAGGGGTAGGCGATGCTGGCAGTCGAGGAGTTGCTGAAGCGTTATTGTTGTCCTGAGACCGTTGAGATCCTGATGACCCATGGCAGGATGGTGGCTGGCAAGGCCCTTTCCGCCTGTGCTGCCGTCAACGCAGACCCTGATACCCGCCGCCTGGTCATAGAGGCCGCCTATCTGCATGATATCGGTGTCTGCAGGGTTGATGCACCGGATATTGCCTGTCATGGCAAAGAACCGTACATCAGGCACGGTCTGCTGGGACGTGAGCTGCTCGATGCAGAAGGCTTGCCGCTGCACGCCCTGATCTGTGAGCGTCATACCGGGGTAGGACTCACGATCACTGACATAACCAGACAGAACCTGCCGCTGCCGCAGCGGGATATGACCCCTGAAACCTTGGCGGAGCGGATCATCTGCTATGCTGATCTCTTTTTTTCAAAGCATCCCGAGCGGCTTGAAAAGGAGAAGCCAGTGGAAAAGATCAGAAAAAACCTGGCAAAATTCGGTGATGACAAGGTTGCCATCTTTGATGCCTGGCAGCGGGAGTTCAGCGCCGGTTCGTGACGCGTCGGCAGGTACTGTGAAGCCTGTCTGCTGCGTTGCGCGGTAGTCCGCCCTTTGCCGCACTAGTCGTTATGCCTCAGTCGCTGTACGCTCTGCGTCCTGCAGCCATGTTGCCCCGTGACGGCCTTAACCGTTTGCTAGCGCGGCAGTGCCGCCTCAAAGACTGTCCCGTTTTTTTCAAACCGCACCAGCGCCGGTCTGATCTCAAGCACCTTTGCCCCTGCAACAACAGCCCCTTCACCAACCAGCACATCATTGATCACCGCCCTGCGCATTTTACGGCTGTCCTGCCAGGCGATACCGGTCAGTTTTACCCCTTCAGGAACACCTGAAATGGTCGCTTCTGCGCTGCGGGAAGGCTGCGCTGCCTGGCTGGCAGCAACTGCGGGAGGGCTTGCTGCGGTGCGGTGTCTCCGGCTCGGAGAACGTTCCTCATCATCATTGGCCTGAGGCGCTGCGGGTAGTGGCGCAGGGGCCTGAATGGCCGGAGGGGCTGGCGACGGTACTGCGGACGCGGCAGGCGCGGGTTGCGGTGCCGGCGGCGCCTGCTGTGGTGGCAGAGGCGGTTCAGCCGGCATGTTGATAGGTGCTGCTGCGGTCAGGGGCGCCTTGGGTTCTGAAGCAGGTTTTGACGGGCCATAGAGCAGCCAGCCCACTATCGCAAGCAGCACAGCGCCGGAACAGCCCAGCCAGATGACCCGCTTGTTCGCACCGGCCCAGCTGCGGGTTGTCCGGTGCGCAATCAGGGCCTCGCGTCCGGTGATTGTCTGATCAGCTGCCCTGCTCTTTTCGTCTTGTGCCTTGCGCAGTGCCTCAAGAATATTGCTCATGGATCGGTTTTCTCTGCTTTCTTCAGGACTGGAGTCTTAAAGTCGGGTGCCTGACGGTACAGGAGCAGCAATGTCTGCCCACCGGCAACCCCGTCTGCTTCAACTCGTTGTGATTGTTGGAAGAGCTTGACCGCTTCCCGCACCGCCCCCTCCGTGATGACCGGCTGGTTTGGCGGCCAGGTCCTGGCTGAGACCAGCAGGCGTGCCAGCAGCTCACGCTGGGTGTGGTTGGGCAGGTACGGGACCGGTACCGACAGCCCCAGCAGGTTTTTCCAGGGGATCAGCGCACGACCGGTCCAGACCTGCTCAAGCGCGGCTGTTGAGACCCTTGTCAGGCTGCCTGACTCAGTGGCAACCAAGGCCTGTTCACTGCTTAGACCCCCAAACACCAGATAGCGTTTCTGGTTGTTTGGCAGGGACAGTTCCAGGATCGCGGGATAGCCGATTCGCGACAGCCCCCCCAGATTCCCGGTGTAGCGAAAGATGTCAAGGCCGGCCTGTTTGAGTGACCGTTCAAGGGAGCTGTCAGGGAGTACCGATGCGGGCGGAACAATATTCCAGGCCTTCAGTACGGTCTGATAGGCCTCCCGGCTGCTGCGGCCTTCGTCAAGCCGTTGCAGGAGCAGGGCCAGCGGTGTGGCGGTCTGTTGCAGGGTAGCTGCCGCAACCGGGGGGGCAGGGGCCGGGCGGCGATAGACCATGCCGGCCAGCACAGCAGCAGCCAGCAGGAGTGCGGCAACGGCCGTTGCCAGCATCCGGGTGCGCCGCCGGGTGCGCCGTCCTTCGGCAGGGGCTACTTCGCAGACAGCCTGCCGGGCCTGAGCGGCCTCAATCTGGCGGCTCTCCGCGGTATAGCCGATCAGGAGGCAACGGTCGGCAACAGCATTCACCAGGCGGGGCAGTCCACCGGCAAAGCAGTGAATCGCCTGCACCGCGCCGGTGCTGAAACGTATCATCTCCGGGGTGCCGCCGGCCACCCTCAGGCGGTGGGCGATGTAGTCGCGCGTGTCTGCTGCATCCATGGGGGTCAGATGATAGCGCACGGTGATCCGTTGATTCAGCTGGCGGAGTTCGGAACGGGACAGCAGTGTTTCCAGTTCCGGCTGGCCGACCAGGATGATCTGGATCAGTTTCTCCGTGGCGGTCTCAAGGTTCGACAACAGCCGGACCTGCTCCAGTACCGCCGGTTCCATATCCTGGGCCTCATCAATGACCAGCACCACGGTCTTGTGTGCCGCTTTTTGCAGCAGCAGAAACTGATTCAACGTCTCCACCAGTTCAGCCGGTTCATCACCGTTATCAGAGATGCCGAATTCCCGGTTGATCGTCTTCAAGAGGCCGAGTGAAGAGAGCATCGGGTTCAGGATCAGGGCCGTGGCGTGGGTTTCTGGGGTAAGCCGGGTCAGCAGGGTGCGGATGACCGTGGTTTTTCCGGCTCCTACTTCACCGGTTAACGCAATAAAGCCGGCCTTCTGGTCAATGCCGTACAGCAGGTGGGCAAACGCCTCCTGATGGGCCTTGCCCAGGAAGATGAAATCCGGGTTCGGGGTAAGGGTAAAGGGGCGTTCTTTCAGTCCGAAGTAGGTACAGTACATGGTTTTTATCTGTTATTCCGGTGTTAGGTAGAACGGTTGAAAAACTGTCCGGACGTTTACCGAGGGAAAGCGAGTTGGTGAACAACGGGCATACATCCTTATTGTTTCCAGATCTCAGTATCAATCATATCAAATGGTTCAACAGCATGTCTGAACGCAGCTTCATCCTCTTCGTTCCATGTACCGGCAAGACAATCAAGATCATGGTGGACGGCCGTTCTTTTTCGTTTGTCATTACCAGTTGCCTCACGGATCAGACGTAAAGCAAGTGTATTAAGGCTGACTCCTTGATTTCGGGCCAGTTCTTTCAAGGTTTGTGCGAGAGAGTCATCAATACCTCGCAAGGTCATGGTTGCCATCTTTACTTCCTTTCTAAAGCCGGATGCAGTGAAAGTCCGGCAATATATGAAAAATGGCTATCTAGCGTTAACAGGGTTCGTCCATGTTGCATGGCTGATGCAGCAATCCAGATGTCATTAACGGGAATAGGTTTTCCTGCCTGTTTAAGATTGTTGAATATAAGTGCAAAGAACTCCGCAGTTGTTTCCTCAACGGCACAAAATTGTACACGCGGTGTATCCAGAAACAGATCAAGCTCCTTACGGTTGAGTGCCTCTTTGTTTCCCCCTTTAAAACCTGCCAGTAGTTCACCAAGCACAACGGTATTTACCGCTATGGTTTCAGCTTGTCGCAATATGCCAAGAACAACAGGGTCGTTGCGCTTAAAGGCAGCGTAGATATTTGTATCGATGATTAGTTGCTGCATCTACTGACTCCAAAGGTGGATGCTTATGATGATATTGTGCATGCATATTATGCATGCACGTGTGTACGGAGTCAATGTCAAGATAGGATTAATGATTATTTTTCAGAATGGCTGACAGGCTGCATGATCCTCTCTGATGAGACCAACTCTGCCACAACCCGGCCAATTGGTGTGGTTGCTTCAAAACGTACCGGCACACGGTTTTCGTCATTGGTGAACCAGACCAGTAGGTCACGGTTATTTCTGAAAAAACCGCTTTCAGCAAAGGCAGGTTGTATTACCAGTGTGTCAGCACTCCGCATACCGGGTAGCGACAGTTTTTCTCGGCGTAGCACAATAACTGGCGCTGTGGTTGTGGTATCGCCATCATACAGCTTCAAAGAGAACTTATCGCCAATCTTAAGTGTTCTTTGTCGCAGGAAATAAAAGCCGGAAACAAAATCCAGCGTATCCAATGATTCAAGCGGTTCATTGCTGTAACGTTTTTTGAGCCGGTCAACCCAGAAGATCTTGCGGTCTGGGTACATGATGGTGAAGCCGGTGTCGCTCTTGAACAATCCTTCCTGTTGTTTGATACGAGTCAGCAGGAAACGGCCTTTGATCAGGCGGGTGTCGGTACTGTCGTTAACGGTATAGATGGGAGAAACGACACTATTTGAGCGGATGGTTGATTGAATCCGAACCTCTCCATTGTTGTTGCTTGCCTCAAGTTGAGCACTGCCCACCGGTACCCCAGAAAGGCTAAGCTGATAGACCAGTTTTTCCTGCAGTAACGCCACAATACTGTCACCTTTAACAAAAATATCTTCAGGAGAGGCAAGGGCGGGCTGTGGCGGTGCTGCTGCAGGAGCCTGTGCAGCGCTCGGCTGAATCGCTGGCTGAGGCTTGGCAGGTGCATGATCAGCCTCTGGTTTTGCTATGGCATGCACAAGCGGCTGCATTGACGCTGCTGGAGCAACGGGTACGTTTGAGGAAAGGCTTGGCTTGGCTGGTTTCTTTAGCGGTGAAACATTTGTAGCAATTTGTTTTTTGTAAGGTTTCTGTTTGGGGGAAGTCAGATCAACCATAACCACGGCTGGCTGCGTTATGGCTGCACCAAAATAAAAGGTACCGAATCGTTCCAGGATGACGCTCGCAAAGGCATGTCCCAGTAAAGAAAGTAGAATACAGATTGCCAGGAAGCGTGAGCTGCGGTGCATTGCGTATGGGGTGGCAGAATTTTTCATGACTACCTTATTAGGCTCCGCTTCCTGTACAAGAGGAAGCGGAGTCATGAAAAGGTACTGTTAGTTAACAATTCTAATGCCTTCAACAAAGAGGATATTATCAAAGGTCTTTTTTAAGGTCTTGCTGGTGAAGTTCGTGACAGCAAAGGCCTTGGTTGGATATTCAATTGTGGTGCCTTTTGACACAGTAACTTTTGGTAGTGCCAGCCAGATAGTCTTGTTGTCGGCTGCTTTAGCTTCAATATAGGTGTAGACATCAGCATCAATGGTCTGTAGTACGGTCGCCTTAGTGGTTGGCACGTTGTCGGGCAGTGTGGCCGCCTTCATGTTAGCGTGAGCATCAACTTTTGGAACAGTTTGTCCTGCTTTAATTGGTGGGTGTCCAGCCGGTAAGGTTATGGTTTGTGGCGCAGTAGTACTCTCAGGTTTTGGCTGCTCTTGGGCACCAATCAGGCTTATAGAACTAACTGCTACAACAATTGCGAGCTTTATCATGTAAATCTCCGCTGCTAAAAAATGCCGCCCCCGTACGGGGGCGGCCAAGCAGTACCGTTGCGGTACACCACGTTGTAACTAAGTTGTTCCCGGAGGCGCGATGCCTCCGGGAACTGGTTCCTTGTACCTACGGGCGTGATGCTACACCGGTTGTAGCGTTTGCACGTAACCAGGCGACTGCGTCAGGATAGGCAGTCATCATCGCCGAGGAAAGGGTAATCGTGCCATCAAGAACACCGTTATCCATGAAGTCGATGGAATCGAAGATCAGGCGCTTGACATAGGTGCGGTTGTGAACATAAGCACCTGGCTCGTCAGCACTGATCTTGGCGTTTTGGAAAGCACCGTACACGTCATTTGATACGTTCAGGTAATAGTACGGCTGTGCCGAATCGGCCGCGGCAGTACTTACAGCGTGGTTGATCGGGTTTGTGTACACGTTGTTAACATAGTTGTTCAGAATGGTGCTTGCCTGCTGGTAGCCAAGCTTCTCTTCTTCAAGCTTGGTGGCGGTCATTTCATAGGGGCCGCCAACGGTGTGGCAAGTGTTGCACAGCGTTTGGTTGGTAATGCCGGTAATTGTACCAGCGGTTTCAGTAACAGCTGCAAAAGTATGGCTCTTGTTGCCCATATGGCAGCTTGCGCACGGACCATCTGCATTTGCACCGATGGTGTCATGCTGGAAGTGGGTCGTGGCGTTGGAGTAATCCTTGCCAGCATACTCATAACCCATATGAGTCTTCTCATTGTACATGAAGCCAGCAGTCGGAGCGTGGTGCCCCTGGAATCTGGTGCTGCGTGGGCTTTCAACGTTACCTCGACCGCCGTGGCAAGTTACGCAGGCGGTTGATTTGCCAGCATTGGTAATGACGATAGGTTGTGATTGATAGGTGAAATCAAGCACAGCTTTGGTGGTGTTGCGCAGGGTGCCTTTGCCGGCGTTGCTGTGGCAGCCCCAGCAGTACAATACTTCATTCTGGCCTGATGAAACGGTTGAAGCAGTTGCGGTGGCCTTTTTCCAGCCTGAGAGATGTGTGAAGTCATTACCTGCACCGGTATTGTCATAGGTATCAGGGTTATTAAGCATGTTTGAAATACCGGTTGCGGTGTGACATTTTTGGCAGGCACCACGGTTAGGTGTTGCGACACCTGCGGTAACCGTTGTGGTTGCATCCCAGTCGTAATGAACCCAGGCAGCACCGGTTGCTTCAATTGCGCCAGCAGAAAATACGGATGCGACAGTAGGGCTTCCGCCGTTTGAGGCATACTTGTTGGCAAGCAACTTCCCTGCGTGACCTGACTGTGCCCAGTCGGTGTGAATTGAAGGAGTTGTCGTATTTCCATACCGTGTGCCAGTTTTTGCTTCGTGACCGTGGCAATCAAAACAGGGGGTGGCTCCGTTTTTGCGGATGTTGTAGCCTTCAATTGTTGTTGTGGTTAAAGGGTCGTCAAAGTGAGTTGAAGCAATCATCCGGTACCAGCTAGTAGTATGGTGTCCAACTGTACCGGTGAGGGCGCCATTCACAGTGATGATACCATCAGCCAAAAGTTTGTTGCCTGTGTAGTCATACATGGTGTGGCAACTGGTGCAGAGATTGAACTGGTTGTTTTTTGCGCCACTGGTCTTGCTGGGGTTCCAGGCAACATCTCTGCCCAAGGTGTCTTTTGCAATAATACTGCGCAGCCCGCCGCCATGCTCATGGCAGGTTTCGCACTTGATGCCGGTGTATGCCCCTGTATATGCGGGAGGCAGGTATACACCACCATCAATCACGGTACCGTCACCGGTGAAGCCACTCTTGTTGGAGAGTACAGCGCCCTCATGGGTGTGGCAGCGTACGCAGACGCCAGAGGTGTGGGAAGGAGTCCCATCAACATGATTCGATGTTTCAAAGGCTGTGTTTGCATTGGTAGCTTGGGCGATTAGGCCATTATGACAGGTTGCACAGCGATTGGCATCTGGAATTGGATAAGGTATTGGGCCAACGCCATTGTGTTGTGTGCCACCACCATGGCAGGCCTCACAGCCGACACCATTTGCATTGTGCGGTGAGCTTTGCTGATACTGGGTTATAAGGCTTTCCCCTGTAAGTGGTTCTGTAAGAGAGCTGTGACACTGGATGCAGGCAGTGTCGCCAACGGTTGCTACGTCAGATAAAGAGCTTGATCCCTCTTTGCTGGACGAGCCGCAGCCGTACATCAGTGCTGCCATGGGAAGCGCACAAAACAGCGTCATGGCTAATCTTCGTATCTGCATACTCTTTTCCTCCTTGTTGTGATGGGTTGTTAATAGGTCCCTGGCAAGTGGCACTTAAGACACATCTTGCCATTGGTCTTGTCTCTAAAATTACCTGCTTTGAAGTTACGTGGGTGCGGTCGCACCTTGCCGCTGCTGTGGCATTGAATACAGACATCGCCGCTGGGATGACAGGTCTGGCATGACATCAGGTTTCTACGGGCCTCAGTGCTGTGATCCATTGCCCAATACTTTTGTCCATTCTGCCCCAGTGGGTTGTGAGACTTGATCCGCAGAGAGCCCTTGGGGAAGCGGGCATGGCAGTCGCTGCAGTACTTCTGATTGTGGCAGCGGGTACAGGTCTGGGGATTGTCCTTGGCCTTGATCGGGTGGATACTGATGAAATCACTGCGGTGATTCTTGGGAACATAGTTTTGTTGAAAACTGTTTTTACGCAGTTCAACATCAGCGCCACCGCCAAAATGGCAATCGCTGCAGAATGCCTGGGTATGACATTCAACACAGTTTGCACCACCCTTGCCGGCTATTGCCCGGTGCTCACCCATCCAGTCGGTATTCTGGTGGTGTTTTCCGGCCCAGTCGTTGTCATGGGACAGGGGGATGCCTTGAGCCTTGTGACATTCATTGCAGTCTTTGAGCTCTAGCTTGGCGTACTCTTTATGCGACATCTTCTCTGCACTGGACTGCTGCTGATTGAATATCAACAGGCCATAGATGAGTAATGCGCAGATGAAAAAAACTTTTTTCACAATAATCCCCCCTTTCTAGAAGTCGTAGTTAAAGGCGACTCGACCTGACCAGTCATGTTTGAATTTCCATACATCAACGTTGTCCTGTACTCGTGCATCAAACGAGATAGCCTTATTCAGTTTGTAGCGGGTGCCCAACCAGTAGGTTTGCGAGGTGGTATCTCCGGTCATGCTGTCCTTCTGATAGACGTCGTAGGCCATTCCGCCTGCCAATTGAAGGTTGGGCTTGACGTCGTACTGAACATCAAAGGTAAAACCGTCAAGGCTGCCTGCGTACCCTTGACGGCGGTCATAGGCCAGATCAAACATCAAAGAGGTAAACGGGCGGATTTTTAGTCCAACCTCGTAGACGTCGCCGGCCGTATTCTCGCCAAAATCTTGTCGTTTGTAGGCACCGCGCACGGCAAACATGTCATTGATGGTGTAATCTGCCCTGAAAGACCCTTCTTGATAGCGGTCCACGGCAAAAACCGAGTAAATTGAGGTGTAGTCAAAGGTTGGGTAGCTCTGGAACCATTCTGCGGTCAACACCAGGTTTGTCGTGGCAAAGTATTTGACGCCTGCCAATACCTCTTCAAAAGTTTCACTGGCAGTATCAAATCTGGTGTTGCCATAGAGTTTTAAACCTCCAAACAGATACTGGTTAAACATCGCTCCGATAGTTTCCCGTGCAACCCCGTCACTATCCTGTTTTAAGAAGTAACTGAGCTCTGCGTTTGTAGCGGGAAAGCCGGTCAGGGTGGCTGCTCCACCAAACACTGTATCGCCTGCCCTGGTCAGTTCACGGTCAATTCCATAGACCACGTTGCGGCCGCCCATTACTGAAAATGCTACTGGCCCGACATTTTTAAGATCCACCATGCCGCCGTCAACCAGGGCGCTGCCGGCAGCGTAGTTAACAAACTGGCGACCGGCCCTGATATCGATTTTATTGAACAGATCGCGATAATCTGCATACAGATAAAAAAGACGGCCTTCAAAACCATTGCCATTCATTACATCTTGGCTGATACGGCCGTAGCCCTGCAGCGTTAGTTTTTTGTCAGGGTCAATGTCGGATAAGGAGAAATTTAGCAACTGTGCGAAATCTGCCTGTTTCTTTCCATTAAAGATGCTGTTGAACCACAGATACTGGCTTGATGCCCGGCCATGTAGTTCAATAGCCTGAACAGATGCTGCTGAAAGCAGCAGTGTCCCGCCCAACATTATGCGGAGTATTCCATTTTTGTACCCCATCTAGCGAACCTCCTTTCCATGTAAGTGTTTCAACTGTTTGCGGTACAGCTTTTGCCTCCTCTCCTTTGTATAGGGTGTCAGTACAGACCGGGTTAATCTGCAATGATCTTGCTTAAAATTGTTTTGATAACAAAATCGATATATTCGCTAACGTTGTTGGCTGGTTCCAGCGCAAGGTCCTGCATGATCTGTCTGGTCATGAAGAAGTAATTGACCATCCCCACCAGTGACAGTGTGACATGGCGGGGATTTGTTGTTGGACAAACTACTCCGGCGCGGATGCCGGCGTTGATCATGGCGACACATTTATCCGAGGCTTCTTTGATGCAGGGTTGAATGATTGTTTTGTATGCCGGTGAAGGGTTGGTGAGTTCCCTGAAATACAGTATGAGCATGCAGGGATTTGAACTGTGGAAAGAGGCGATTCGGTGGCAGACCGTGCCGATTGTTTCGCGGATGTCGCCTTCAGTAGTAAATGCGGAGACGACCTGCTGTTGATAGGCCTGAAACAGTGAGGCAACCACCGTGTTGTACAGGTTTTCCTTGTTCTTGAAGTGGTACGAGATCAGGGCACTGTTGACGTTCGCTGCAGAGGCGATGTCGCGAATCGAGATGGCATGGAGGCAGCGGGATGATAACAGCACCTGGGTCGCTGTAATAATCCGCTCCGCCGTTGAAGCGGTATCCTTGTCGCTTGCCTGACGGTGCTTGGGATTGCCGGTTGTGGATGGGATTCTGGTCATCGTACTCGTTTCCGTTGGCTGTATGCTGGAGTTGGATTAAATAATATTAATTAGTTTATTCGCGTAGTTGTGCAATTTGGTTAATCAATTGAGCAACAACTATGCCGCTTGAGGCAACTAGCTTGATTTACAGATTTAAAATTCTGTTTAGCAGGTTTTGTTCAGCAGGTTGGACTGTTCAGAATCGGACAGATGTTCTAATCTGTTCAATATCCGACATAAGTTAGAGGCGGAACGTGGGCGTTGGATATTTAGTTAATGATTTTAGACTGGTATGTTGATACTAGGCGGTGTTCAAATCCCGACACTGTTTGGTTGCAGCTTGGTGTTTATGTAATTAATACATTGTGTTGGGTGTGTTGATCTTCGTTTGTCCAGTTTGCGGCAGTGTGGTAGGCAGGCTTCAGGCCGGCTTGGTGAGATGGTATTTTTCCATTTTTCCGTAGAGGGTACCGCGTGCAATATCCAGTAGTTCGGCTGCCTTTTTCAGGTTCCAGTTGGATTCTTCCAACACCTTTTTGATCAGGGCGCTTTCGGCGTCAGCCAGGGTCGATGTGGCAAGGTTCAGGGTGAGTCCGTTGGAGTGGCTGTCTGATGTTCTGAGCTGGGTTGGCAGGCTGTCTTTGTCAAGGGTTCTGCCACGGCTGAAGATGACTGCATGTTCAATGATGTTGGCAAGTTCACGGCAGTTGCCCGGCCAGTCATAGTTGCAGAGCAGGGTCATGGCATCACGGGTGACGCCATCGAGCTGTTTGTTGTTCAGGCTGCAGTAACGCTCCAGGAAGTAGCGTACCAGCAGGGGAATGTCTGATCGCCGGTCCCGCAGGGGAGGGGCCTGCAGGGAGACCACATTAAGGCGGTAATACAGATCTTCGCGGAACTGTTTTTCCCGGGCGGCAGCGGCCAGGTCCCGGTTGGTGGCGCAGATCAGGCGCACATCGGCCTTGATGGTCTCAGTGCCGCCAACCCGCTGAAAGGTGCCCAGTTCCAGGATACGCAGGAGTGAAACCTGGGTGGTGGGGGAAATGTCGCCGATTTCGTCCAGAAACAGCGTGCCGCCGGAGGCCTGCTCAAAGAGCCCTTTTTTTCTGGCCACGGCGCCGGTAAAGGCGCCTTTTTCATGGCCAAAGAGTTCGCTGCTGATCAGCCCTTCTGTCAGGGCAGCACAGTTGATCTGGATAAACGGCTTGTCCTTGCGGGTGCTCTTGGCGTGGATGGCAGAGGCGATCAGCTCTTTGCCGGTACCGCTTTCACCGGTAATCAGTACGGTGGCGCTGGTCTAGGCAACCTGGCTGATCATTTCATAGATCTCAAACATCTTGCGGTCCTGGCCGATCAGGTTTTCAAAGCAATACTGCTCCCCGTCCCGGCATTCCGGACAGAGACCGGCCAGTATGGCGGCCTTATGAGACAGTATGGTCTCAATCGCCCGCTCAACCATTTCAAAATCAAAGGGCTTCAGCAGGTAGTCATAGGCCCCGGCCTTCATTGCCTTGACGACTTGCGAGGTGCTGTCATCACTGGTCAGGATCAGGATAAAGATCTGGGGATACAGGCTTTTGATTTCACTTAAGAGTTCAATGCCGTCCATGAGCGGCATGCTCAGGTCGGTAATGACAATGTCGGCCGGAGACTGTTGCAGACGCGCCAGCGCTTCAGGGCCGCTCCCGGCGGTCTCAACCTGAAAGCGGGGGTCAGCACCGATCCGTTTGCTGAAAATACGGCAATAGGCAGGTTCATCATCGACAAACAGGATACGGGTGGCTACCGTCATCTGGGAGTTCTTTCTGTGGCAGTGCCGGCCTTGTACTGGACGGCTGCGGTTTGAATCAGGTTTTTCAGGTCACTTCGTTGCCAGGGCTTGGGCAGAAAACCAAATATTTCACCCTGTTGCAATGCCTGGCTGACCGCGCTTGGCTCGATAAAGCCGGACAACATGATCCTGACGATCTCTGGCCATTTGCTACGGACTTCACTCAAAAAGTCTAGTCCGTTTTTTTCCGGCATCTGGTAGTCGGAGATGACAATCATGACCGGCTCCCGTTCCAGTATGGACAGGGCCTCGGCGGCTGAACCGGCAGTCAGCAGGGTGATCCCTTCATTATGACAGAACCGCGCCAGTGTTTTAAGGATATGCTCCTCGTCGTCAACACAGAGTAGTCGCAGCGTGTCAGGCATCGCCGACCTCGGGCCTTGTTGGCAGTGTAATGGTAAAGGTTGTTCCTTGACCCGGCCGGCTCTGCACGCTGATCTCTCCCTGGTGCAGTTTGATGATGTCAGCAACAATGCTGAGTCCCAGGCCGGTTCCTTTGCCAGCTTCCTTGGTGGTAAAAAACGGTTCAAATATCTGTGGCTGCAGGTTCTCCGGAATGCCGCATCCGGTATCAGTGATCGAGATATGCACAGAGTCTGCATCAGACCAGCTTTTAAGTGTTACGTCGCCACGTTTGTCAATGGCATGGGCAGCATTGACCAGCAGATTCATGAAGGCCTGGTTCAGCTGCTGCGGGCAGCATAAAATTTTTGGAATCTCGCCAAACTGCCGATGTACCTGCGCTTTATGCCGCAATTCATGATGGGTGATCTTGATTGAGTTTTCCAGGCACTCATTGATATCAGCCTGCTTGAAGGCAAAGTCATCGACACGGGAGAAGTTGCGCAGATTTTTGACAATGTCGCTGACCCGGGTTGCCCCCTCCAATGACTCTGCAATCAACGCTCCAAAATCATCGAGAATGTAATCAATTCCCAGTTGATTCCAGTCTTCGTGCAATTTTTTCAGCTCTTCAGGGGAGGCGGTGGCCTGGATTATGGCCTGCTGCTCTTCAATAAACGCCTGAAGCCGGGTCAGGTAGATACTGAGCTCTTCCAGGTTGTTGGTTACAAAACCGATCGGATTGTTGATGTCATGGGCCACCCCGGCAGCCAGGAGACCGATACTGGCCATTTTGTCCTGATGCAGGATAATCGCCTGCCGTGAGGTCAGTTCTGCATAGGCCTTTTCCAGCTCATGCCGTCCCAGTTCAAGCGCTTCGGTTGCTGCTTCAAGGTGTCTGGTCCGCTCCGCAATCCGTTCTTCAAGGTGGCTATTCAGATGGACAAGCGCCTCCTCTGCTTTCTGGCGTTCGGCAATCTCAGTTTCAAGCAGGTTGTTGGCTTCAGAGGTCTTGTCCACTTCCTCTGATAATTTTTGCCGGGTTTCCTCGATGGTCTGCTCAACGCGCCCCAGGATCTTCCAGGCAAACATGAACAGTATGATCGATATGCCGCAACTGAAGCAGAGTGAATAGATGATGAAGTGGTGAAAACTTCGTGTCTGATTGGTTATGTCATATAACAGGATGAAGTTTCCGATTTCGCGGCCGCTTGATTCGTGAAAGGGAAAGGTTCTGAAGGCGTAGTGCTGGTTACCGAGTGCTGCGCTGTTCCAGGCCCTGCTGCGGGAAAGCTTCTTTGTTTCCTCTGCGAGCTGGTGGTCCAGTGCCGGTGGAATGCTTGGAATCGACTGGGCAATAACGACTTTATCCGGGTAACGCTCCCAGTCGACTTTTCTTCCCACCCAGGCATAGCCTGTTGCCATGGTCTTTTTGTCCAGCAGCTCCTTGTTGAGCACGACCAGATAGTCAATGTTGTTAATAATGGCAAGATCGTCAAGGATGTCGTTGACCTCTGTTCCTAGTTCCAGATAACCGATCAGGCCGCTTTGGTCATGCCAGGGGATGACCAGCCGCAGGGTCAGGGTGCCGAAGGGGCCCATCTCAAGGGCATCGGCCGCATCACCGGTCTCCACAGCACGCTGCATGGAATCCCGGTTGATCAGGTCTCCGTAGCGGTCCGGCTGGTGAACCCGCAAAAAGTTTTTGGAGTCGGGAGTGTGAAAATAGAAATGAGTGACATCGTTGGTTGTCAGTTTGCGCTGGTAGGGCAGGGCTGCGGCGTAGAGGCCAGCGCGGTTCCGGCTGCGCATGGCCTGCTTCAGCGCAGGGTCCTTGAGTATGATCTCGGCAGCGGCTGTCATCAGCCTGGTTCTGGCTGACAGCATCCCTTTAAAGATGGAGATGGTTTCACCATGTTCCCGCTCCAGCTCATTGGCAATCCCGGCGCCCCGGATGGCAAAGGCGCTGTAGAGGAAACTGCAAAGCAGCACCAGAAAGGTCAGAGACAACGGAATCAGTATCCGGCTGCGGATGTTTGCGGCATGGCTCATATGGTTTCACCCGTTATCTCAATGTACGGGCAGGGTACTCGCTTTGGCAGCCCCCTGCAGGCATTGCTGAGCTGGAATCGAAATTTGATCCCCATGGAATGTATCCGGTTTTTAACCTGTTCTACGACTTTGCACATTGATCCCGGATGTTGTCAATAGGCAGTTGCATGAACCTGAGGATCGTTGCTGCTGCGTTCTCACTATGGACAGCAGCAGGGCAGCTGAAGTATATGAGTAGGTACGAACGATGAGGAGGCAGGCATGATCAAGAGCATGACCGGGTATGGCAAAGGCGAATCAACGGATCATCAGGGCCGTTGTCTGGTTGAGATAAAGACCGTCAATAACCGCTACGGGGAGGTGTCGGTCAAGATGCCGCGCAGTTTTCTGGCCTATGAACATGAGGTACGTAAGGCGGTCGGCGGCTATGTCAAGCGTGGTAAGGCCGATCTGTTTGTACAGTGGGAGCCGGCTGTGGGCGAGGTGGTGGTTCCGCCGCTGAACCACGGGGTTGCCAAGGGGTATCATCAGGCCTTCCAGGAGCTTGCCCATGAGTTGCATGTGTCGGCGGAGATTCCGCTCTCTTTGATACTGGCTCAACGCAATGTGCTGCAGGAGTCGGCCAGTGAGGACCAGGGGGATCTGTTGCCGCTGGTACTGCAGGCAGTTGGGCAGGCCCTTGCCGGTCTGGACGGGATGCGGCTGCGCGAAGGCGAGGCACTGCAGGCTGACCTGAAGGCGCGGCGTACTGAACTGGCGGCCCTGGTTGCCCAGGTGCGGGAACGTGCCCCCCGGGTGGTTGAGGAGTATCAGCAGAAGCTGCAGCAACGGCTAGAGAAGTTGCTGGGCGGGACAGAGCTTGATCCGCAGCGGCTGGCCCAGGAGGTTGCCCTGCTGGCTGACCGTTGTGATATTACGGAAGAACTGGTACGTCTGGAGAGCCACTTTGCCCAGTTTGATGAGACCCTGCTGCTGAAGGAACCGGTTGGGCGCAAGCTTGACTTCCTGATGCAGGAGATCAACCGTGAAGTGAATACCATCGGTTCCAAGGCGAATGATTCCGCCATTACCTCGCTGGTGGTGCAGATGAAGGCGGAGTTGGAGAAGATGCGGGAACAGGTCCAGAACATCGAATAGGAACGGTCTTTTTTTGCTCTGAGCACGTCAGTCTTCAAAATGGCTTGTCAACGTACTTGATGGTACGCCTTCGCGCCATTTCTTAACTGCCGCACTCAGAACAAAAAAATCATCGTTCCTTACCTGCGGGGGGGATATGCAGCAAGAAGGGCTTCTCATCGTTATTTCAGCACCGTCCGGGGCTGGCAAGACAACACTCTGTAACGGGCTGGTCAGCCGTTTTCCTGCACTGAAGGAGTCGGTCAGTTATACGACCCGGCAACCCAGGCCGGGGGAGCAGGATGGTGTTGATTACCATTTTGTCTCGATTGAGCGTTTCAAGCAGATGATTGCTGAAAACGGTTTTGCCGAGTGGGCCGAGGTGCATGGAAATTTTTACGGAACCGCCATTGCGACGCTGGAACAGGCCAGGATTGACGGCATTGATATCCTGCTCGACATTGACTGCCAGGGGGCGCGTATCCTCAAGGACCGCGGTATTAACGGCCTGTTTGTCTTTGTGCTGCCTCCCAGCATGGCAGAGCTGCGGCGCCGGCTTGAATCCCGCTCTTCCGACGCCAAAGAGGTAATCGAACGCCGGATCGAGCGGGCAACCGAGGAGATCCGTGAGGCGCGCTGGTATGATTACATCGTGGTAAACGACCGGCTTGATGAGGCCCACGAGGCCTTGGCGTCACTGGTGACTGCCGCACGCCATACCACGGCACGTATGTTGGGTCAGGTGTCGAAAATGTTTGATATTTGAGCAGCTATAGGTATAATCACCGCTCCATTATTCGTTTGTGGACAAAAGGAGATAGAGACGATGGCACGGGTTACTGTTGAAGATTGCCTTGAAAAAGTGGATAACCGCTTCATGCTGGTCATGATGGCCTCCAAACGGGTCAAGCAGCTCTACAAGGGGGCTAAGCCGCTGATTGACCCCAAGAACAACCGCCATGTGGTTACCTCGCTGCGCGAAATTGCTGCCGGTAAGTTGTCGGCTGAGCTGAGCAGCAAGCGTTCTGCATGATTGGATCAACTCTGGAGGCCTGCCGCTTGGTAGCGCCTCCATTTTTGCACCTTCCCCCGGTGTTTGTGACACTGGTCACCCGATAGCACGTACCCCTGCATGATACGCCTGAACGATATCCTTGATACGGTTGTAACCTATAACCCGTCTGCTGATCTGAATCTGATCAGGAAGGCCTACGTGTACTGTGCCAAGGTGCATCAGGGCCAGACCCGCCTTTCCGGTGAGCCGTATATCATTCATCCCCTGGAAGTTGCCGGACTGCTTGCCGGTTTAAAGCTGGATGTGCCCAGCATTGTGACCGGTTTCCTCCATGATACCATCGAAGATACCCTGACCACCTCGGAAGAGCTGGCCGAGATGTTCGGCAAGGAAGTTGCCGAACTGGTTGACGGGGTAACCAAGATCAGTAAGATCCATTTCAAGACCAAGGAAGAGAATCAGGCCGAAAACTTCCGCAAGATGCTGATCGCCATGGCCAATGATATCCGGGTGATCCTGGTGAAGCTGGCTGACCGGCTGCATAACATGCGGACCCTGCAGTTTCAGCCTGATACCAAGCAGCGCTCCATCTCCCGCGAGACCATGGATATCTACGCCCCGATTGCGCACCGCCTGGGGATTTCCTGGATCAAGACCGAGCTTGAGGACCTGTCGTTCAGGTACCTGCAGCCGGATGTCTACTTTGACCTGGCAACCAAGATCCAGCGCAAGAAGCAGGAGCGGGAATCATTCATCCATGAGATTCAGGAGGCCATCCGGCAGAAACTTGTCGAACACCAGATTGTGGGTGAGGTCTCGGGCCGCAGCAAACACCTCTATTCAATCTACCGTAAGATGGAAAAACGGAAGGTGGATTTTGAGGAGATCTATGACCTGACCGCCCTGCGGATTCTGGTGGATGATATCAAGAGCTGCTATGAGGTGCTGGGGCTGATTCATTCTTCCTGGCGGCCGATTCCCGGGCGGTTTAAAGACTATATCGCCATGCCCAAGGGGAATATGTACCAGTCGCTGCATACCACCGTGATCGGCCCACATGGCGACCGGATGGAGGTGCAGATCCGCACCCATGAGATGCACCGGGTGGCTGAGGCAGGGATTGCGGCCCACTGGAAGTACAAGGAAGGCAAGGGCTACGACGAAAAAGAGGTCAAGCGTTTTGCCTGGCTGCGCCAGCTGTTGGAGTGGCAGCAGGAGTTACAGGACTCCCGGGAGTTCATGGACTCGGTCAAGGTTGAGCTGTTTCCCGAGGAGGTCTATGTCTTTACCCCCAAAGGGGATGTGAAGGGCTTCCCCAAGGGTTCCACCCCGATCGACTTCGCCTACGCCGTGCATACCGATGTGGGGCATCGCTGCGTGGGGGCCAAGGTCAACGGCAAGCTGGTACCGTTGAAACATGAACTGCAGAACGGCGATATTGTCGAGGTGATCACCTCCCCCCACCACACGCCCAGCAAAGACTGGCTCAAGATCGTCCGTTCCTCCCGCGCCCGTAACAAGATCCGGGCCTGGATCAAGATTGAGGAGCGCAAGCGCAGTATCGTGCTGGGGCGTGAACTCTGTGAAAAGGAGTTCCGCAAATACTCCCTGAACCTCCAGAAGGTGATCAAGGGGGGGGAGCTCAGGAAGATTGCCAACGAGTATGGTTTCAACAGTGAAGATGATCTGCTGGCGGCCATGGGCTATGGCAAGGTTTCAGCAGGGCAGGTGATCGGCAAGCTGATTCCTGAAGAGCGGCTGCAGGTCCGTCAGGATCAGAAAGAATCCCGCATAACCAGTGTCATCAATAAGTTGAAGGGCCGTTCCTCCAGTGCTGTTGAGGTCGGCGGCATGGAGGATATCATGATCCGCTATGCCAAATGCTGCAACCCGTTGCCCGGCGATGAGATTGTCGGCTTCATCACCCGCGGGCAGGGGGTTACCATTCATACCGCCGACTGCCCCTTTGTTGCCGAGAGTGATCCGGAGCGGCGGATTGATGTGACCTGGGCTAAGGGAAAGAGTGCTGCACTGCCGGTCAGGCTGCGGGTCTTCTGTATGGATGAAAAGGGGATTCTAGCCAATATGACGCTGGCAATCACCAATGCCGAAGCCAATATTGTCAGTGCCCAGATCAAGAGTACCGTCGACAAGCGTGGAGAGAACATCTTTGAGTTGAACGTGACCGACCTGACTCACCTGAACAAGGTTGTGAATGCCTTGATGAAGGTGAAGGGGGTTATGAAGGTGGAGCGGGTAAAAAGCTAGGCAAAAAATGCTGCGGAGGCCGTCTACGGTGTTGCGCGGTGCTCATAACCTCGCCTACCTGTCTGGTATGTCTCGGTCATTGCGCTCCGTGCGCCTGGTATCCGGCCTTCCTCGCAATTTTTTTGTTTGAGTTGAAGAACGTATTAAGGAGCGAGGAGTTAAGCAGTTATCCTGTCCTTTAATTTGTAGTTGAGTGGGGGAGTATATGAAAAGCATAGCAACTGACAAGGCACCGGCAGCGATCGGTCCGTATTCCCAGGCTGTGGTGGCAGGTGGATTGTTGTTCTGTTCCGGTCAGATTCCGCTTGATCCGGTATCGGGTGAGATGGTCACCGGTACGGTTGAGCAGGAGACCGGGCGGGTGATGGAAAATCTGCGGGGGGTACTTGAGGCCGCCGGTAGCGATTTTGACCAGGTGGTGAAAACGACAATCTATTTAACGGATATGGCTGATTTTCCGCTTGTCAACCAGGTCTACGGCCAGTACTTCCCGGGTGTCAAACCGGCCCGGGCCACGGTTGCCGTTGCTGCCCTGCCGCGGGGAGCGCGGGTTGAAGTAGAGGCGGTCGCGATCGCACAAAACTAAACAAGCCGTGTGCAAGCGGGTGCACACGGCTGTTTAATGTAGGTGTTACCGGAAAGGCTACAGAGCCTTGGTAACGGAGCCGGAACGGATGCAGCGTGTGCAGACCTTGATGGTGGACACACTGCCGTTGGCTGCCTTGGCCTTTACCTTCTGCAGGTTAGGGTACCAGGTGGTACGGGTCTTGTTGTTGGCATGGCTCACATTGTTGCCGGTGCTGGGGCCTTTACCGCAAATTTCACATTTTCTGGACATGGATCTTACCTCCCGTGCTAACTGAACAAATTCTTTTATCAGAATCGTTTCTCTGGTGCAAGGAAAAATACTGACATGAAAATCTTTAAGGCCCTCCTGTCATTGCTCATGCTGGCACTGCTGATTGTGACAGCGCTTTTTATTGATTTTACCTATAAGACCTTTTCTGCCCGTCCGCGTCAGGTGCAGGCCGATGCGATCGTGGTGCTGGCCGGCGGTA
The DNA here is from genome assembly GCF_015239775.1 of Trichlorobacter lovleyi. Lineage (NCBI taxonomy): Bacteria > Pseudomonadati > Thermodesulfobacteriota > Desulfuromonadia > Geobacterales > Geobacteraceae > Trichlorobacter > Trichlorobacter lovleyi. Next base: position 2,257,247 of record NZ_CP058409.1, on the reverse strand, counting down.
AAGGCAGGGTTGATGAGGGGGTCCGGCTTTTCAGGGAGCGTCGCGCAACCTGGCTCTTTCTGGTGGGGGTGGACCCGACGGTAAGAAAATCAGACCTGTACCGTCCCAAGCCCGGTGACCCGTCTGCTGATAATGTGGTTCTGGAAAAACTGTCGCGGAATACGCTGGAAAATGCCATTTACGGTCGGGATATCCTGGTGGAACACAAGGTCCGCTCGGTGCTGTTGATCACCTCACGCTATCACCTGAAACGTTCGGCCATACTCTTTCGTAACGCCCTTCCCCCGGAAGTTGCGGTGTACCCCTATCCGGTTGACAGCAGCAATGTCAAGGAGGAGTGGTGGCATCATCTGGGCACCTTCCGGCTGCTGTTTTCCGAGTTCTATAAATATTGTATTTTTCGTGTCTTTTTCCTGTTCTCACCGGGAGAGTTGCGACCGGTCAGCCTCTAGCTTTTTTTGTCCAAACCTGTTACATAAAACCGTTCAACTCTCCGCCTGAAAGGAATGTCCATGCGTTACCTGAGTACCCGTGGCGGCATTGCGCCGGTACGTTTTAAAGATGCGGTTATGATGGGGTTGGCCAACGACGGCGGCCTTTTGCTGCCGGAGTCGATTCCTGTCTTTTCTGCTGCAGAGCTGGAGTCCTGGCGCTCTCTGAACTACCCGCAACTTGCCTTCGAGATTATTTCACGTTTTGTTGATGACATACCGGCCAGTGAGCTGCGGGCTCTGATTGATCGTTCTTACGCCACCTTCAGCCACCCGGAGGTGACGCCGGTCGTGCAGAAAGACGGCGTCTATATCCTGGAGCTGTTCCACGGCGTCACCCTGGCCTTCAAAGATGTTGCCCTGCAGTTTCTGGGCAACCTGTTTGAGTATATCCTGCAGGAGCGGCATGAGCAGCTGACCATTGTGGGGGCAACCTCCGGTGACACCGGCAGTGCAGCCATTCATGGCGTACGGGGCAAGGCCGGCATCAGCATCTTCATCCTGCACCCCCATGGTAAGACCTCGCCGGTACAGGCCCTGCAAATGACGTCGGTGCTGGATGAAAATGTCCACAATATTGCCGTGGACGGGACCTTCGATGACTGCCAGGATATTGTCAAGGAGCTGATGGGCGACCTGGAGTTTAAGCAGAAATACTCGCTTGGGGCGGTGAATTCAATCAACTGGGCCCGGGTGCTGGCCCAGGTGGTGTATTATATCTACGCCTGGCTGCGGGTGGCACAACAGGGGCAGAAGGTGGTCTTCTCGGTTCCCACCGGAAATTTCGGGGATATCTTTGCCGGCTATGTGGCACAGCAGATGGGGCTGCCGGTTGAAAAACTGCTGCTGGCCACCAATGAAAACAATATCCTGACCCGTTTCATCAATCAGGGGGATTACTCGGTCGGTACGGTGGTGCAAACCCTGTCGCCATCCATGGATATTCAGGTCGCCTCCAACTTTGAGCGCTACCTCTTTTATCTCTTCAAGCAGGATGCAGCCCGGGTTTCTGCCGCCTTTGCCCAGCTCAAGACCGAGGGGAAAATCAGCTTCAGCCAGCAAGAGCTGCAGCAGGCCCGTCAGGATTTCCGGTCTGCCTCGGTTGATCGTCAGGCAACCCTGGAGACCATCAGACAGTTTAAGCATGATACCGGCTACCTGTTGGACCCCCACACCGCAGTAGGGGTGCGGGCGGCACAGGAACTGGTTGCGGATGATACGCCGGTGGTCTGTCTGTCCACGGCCCATCCGGCAAAGTTCGGTGAGGCTGTGGTTGAGGCCACCGGTGAAGCGGTTCCGGTTCCGCCGGCCATTGCCCGACTGGAGGGGCTGCCGACCCGTTGTGTGCGGATGCAGGCAGATGCCGGACAGGTGCGAGAATTCATCATTTCTACCGTGGGGTAGCTACTGTGCGTATAGAGTGTCCCAACTGCAAGGCAAGCGGAACCATGAATGACCTTGAGATCCCTGATGATGGGATGATGCTCGCCTGTCCGCGTTGTAAGGAGAGTTTTCGGGTTGAGAAGCCGCGTAAAAAGGCGACCTCTGCCTTTGCCACCAATACCTGCCCTTCCTGCGGCTACAGCACGTTCTGCGAAGAGGTCTTTGACGAATGTCCCCACTGTGGGATGGATGTTAAGACCGTGGCTGCCAAAAAACGGGAGGAAGAGGCGCTCAAGCGGGAGCAGGAGCTGCTGAACCGGAACTGCCGCCCTGACACGGTGGTCGCCGTGCCGTTGCCGGCTGCCGCTAAAGCACCGGCTGCGCCAGCTGTGAAGGAAAAAACGGCCATCAGCCTGGCCGGCTTTGCCAATGGTTTTGATCCGGTCGCTGCCGTGGGCTGGGGGGTGGCAGTCTGGGCAGCCGTTTTCCTGCTGGTGGGGGGCTGGGAGGTAATCGGTTACCTTGGTACCGACATTCAGGCGCAGCTGTCGGAACAGTCTGTTGAGCCGGTTTCGGCCTGGCAGGTCTTCTGGGGCTATGGCTTTCTGCCCTGGGTAAAGCTGCTCTACGGTCTGGCTGTCCTGTCTGCTGCGTTTGGTTTCCTGCAGCGCGCAACATGGGGCATGCAAGGGGTACAGCAGGTTGTCATGGCCTCGCTGGTGCTGGCACCAGTCTATGAGGTGGGGCTGTACGTCGTCTGGATCGTGAAATCGATTGCCCCCCCCTGGTGGGCCTATCTCGTGGAAGGTTTCAGCGCCTTGCTGGTTTCAGCGCTTTGGATGGTGCCGCTGTATTTTCTGTTGCTGTACCTCAAGGCAGATAGTTTTAAACGGGTGTACCAGCAGGGCTAGTCGGTTTTGACGGTCCCCTCGCTTGGAGCGGCGCTGCCCCCCGGTTTTCTCCGGCGCGGGCGGCGTTTCTTTTTTTCTCCTTCCGGCGGAGAGGCTGCAGCTGTTTTGCGTGGCGTGCTTTTCTGATCTTTGGGCTTGTGACGTTGCCCGTGGGGCTGCTTGGTTGAGGCAACCGGCGCCGGACGGTGCTTCGGCCGCTTGTAGTCGTGCATGAAAAGGTCGTCTTCAGCCCATTCTACAGCCACCTTGTGTCTGATATACTCCTCAATCGCCTCGATATAAAAGGCCCCGTCTTCATCGGCCAGCGAGATCGCCTTGCCCTCAGCCCCAGCCCGTGCGGTCCGGCCGATCCGGTGGACGTAGTCCTCGGCATCCTGCGGCAGGTCGTAGTTGATGACATGGGAAACGCCGTCAATATGCAGCCCCCGTGAGGCAACATCCGTGGCAATCAGAATTGCCAGCTCCCCCCGCTTGAACTGTTCAAGAATATTCATCCGCTTGCGTTGATCAACATCCCCGGAAATAACCCGGCAGGGAAACTCGTTTGCATTCAGCCGGTCCTGTAACCGCTCTGCCTCCCGTTTGGTGTTGACAAAGAGCATGGTCCGGGCCATCCCTTCACGCCGTAGCAGGCCAAGCAGCAAGGGGAACTTTTCCTTGTTGGAAACGTGATAGAGCACCTGCTCAACCCGTTCGGCCGTCATCTTTTCCGGGGTGACCGAGACCTTCTGCGGCACATTCATGAATTCATAGGAAAGTTCCATCACCCGCTGGTTCAGGGTGGCTGAAAACATCAGATTCTGGCGTTGATCAAAGGGGGGCAGCCGGCGCAGGATATAGCGCAGGTCCGGGATGAAGCCCATGTCGAACATCCGGTCCGCCTCGTCAATCACCAGCATCTCAATATGTTTCAGGGAATAGACCTTTTGCTTCAGGTAGTCGATCAGGCGTCCCGGCGTGCCGATAACGACGTCTGCACCGTCTTTCAGGGCGTTTTTCTGCTTCATATAATCAACGCCGCCATAAATGGCCTGGATGTTAAAGCCGCAGTGGCTGCCCAGCAACTGGGCATCTTTTTCAATCTGGACAACCAGCTCGCGGGTCGGTGCCAGAATCAGGGCCCGCGGGCGCGGCAGACTGCCGGCGGCGGTTTCGGATTGTGAGGCAAGCAGCTTGGTGAAGAGGGTGATCAGGAAGGCAGCGGTCTTGCCGGTGCCGGTCTGCGCCTGTCCGGCAACATCCTTGCCGCTTAGTGACAGGGGGAGCGTTTGGGCCTGAATCGGCGTACAGGCACTGAACCCGGCCTGATGGATCCCCTGCAGCACCTGCGCGGGGAGCGAAAGATCACTGAATTTCATAGAGTCGTTTCCGGTTGATAGATGGGATAGAAAGTCTTGACTGCTATACACCGGATCGTTGATACAAGCAACTTTATACGCATCCGGCTCTGCAGGTAAATCCAGAAATACTTTGACAAATTAAGCGGCGCTTCAGTAGTATGTGTAAACTTTATTCATGGATTGGACAGGCATGCAGGCTGCGTTAGAACTGATTGGTGAAGATCTCAAACAGGTCGAGGAACAGTTCAGAAAAGATCTTGAGTCTGATGTTCCGCTTATCCGCAAGGTTGGCGAATATGTCCTTGCCAGCGGCGGAAAGCGCATACGTCCCGCCATGCTGCTGCTGGCCGCCCGTTTGTGTGAGTACCAAGGCAATCAGGCCATCCCTCTGGCAAGCGTGGTTGAGTTTATCCACACCGCCACCCTGCTGCATGACGACGTTGTTGACAGTGCCACCCTGCGCCGTGGACTTGCCTCTGCCAATACCCTCTGGGGTAACGAGGCCTCGGTTCTGATCGGCGACTTCCTTTTCTCCAAATCATTTTCCCTGATGGTCGCTGCCGGCAGTCTTGATGTGCTGCGGGTCATGTCCAAGGCCACCACCGTTATTGCTGAAGGGGAGGTGCTGCAGCTGCTGTATACCGGCGAGGTGGAACTCACCGAGCAGCAGTATATCGAGGTGGTGCGTGCCAAGACGGCGGTACTGCTGTCTGCGGCCTGTCAGTGTGGTGCCATTCTGGGCGGGGTTTCTCCGGAACAGGAACAGGCGCTGGCAGACTTTGGCATGGAGCTGGGGATCGCCTTCCAGCTGATGGACGACATCCTTGACTACACGGCCTCTGAAGAGGAGTTCGGCAAGAGCATCGGCCACGACCTTGAAGAAGGCAAGCTGACGTTGCCTCTGATCCATGCCCTGCGTGGCTGCAGCGATGAAGAGCGTGAGGCGGTAAGCGCCATTATTGAAAAAGACGAGCTGACCCCCGAAGACTTCCGCCTGGTTTCAGGTCTGGTGCAGAGCTACGGCGGTATTGAGTACACGGTTGAAAAAGCCCGTGATTGTGTTGCAAACTGTGCACGACATCTCTCCTGTTTTCCTGCCAATAGCTGCAAGGCAGCACTGCTGGATCTGGCTGAATATGTGGTAACGCGCAACCGTTAACCACCCCTGGCGCTGTTCTTTCACGCTGCAAATCCCGTTTTTCTGCTGGAGGATACATACATGAAAAAGTTGCTGGTACTGCTTTGCTGTGCTGTTGCCCTTACCGCCGGTTGCAGCAAGGACAAGTCTGCCGCCCCTTCCAAGGCCCCTGCTGAGAAGAGTCAGGCCCCCGAGATCAGTGTGGTCTCGCTTGACAACCAGCAGTTGACCCTGGCCGCCCTGAAGGGAAAGGTGGTGCTGCTTAATTTCTGGGCCACCTGGTGTCCTCCCTGCCGGGAAGAGATCCCTTCCATGATCAAGCTGAACACGTTTATGGCAGGTAAGCCGTTTCAGATGGTCTGCGTTTCGGTTGATGAAGGGGGCAAACAGGCGGTACAGGAGTTTTTGAAAAATTCAAAATACTCGCTGCCTGCCTATACCGACCCAAGCGGACAGGTTGCCAAGACCTACGGTATTACCGGGGTACCTGAGACCTTTGTGATCGACAAGAACGGTATAATTGTCAAAAAGGTGATTGGCGGCCTGGACTGGAACAGCCCTGAAGTGATCGCCTTTCTTGAAGGACTGATGAAGTAGCCGGCCACCTTATGGAAACTCAACAGATTACCTATATCGGTGCCTTTGTCGCAGGACTGCTTTCCTTCCTGTCTCCCTGCGTCCTGCCGCTTATTCCGTCGTATATTACGTATATCACCGGTCTTTCATTCAGTGACCTGGATGCCGAGCATCCCACCCATGTTGTGCGTAGAAAGACCATGCTGCATTCGCTGGCCTTTGTCAGTGGCTTTACTGTGGTGTTTGTCCTGCTTGGGGCATCGGCAACCTATATCGGCTCGTTTCTGCAGCAGCATATGGAGCTGGTCCGCAAGCTTGGCGGCATCCTGATTGTTGTCTTCGGTATTCATGTCACCGGCCTGGTGCCGTTGAAATGGTTGCTGGGCGAGAAACGGGTCTCGCTGAAGAATAAACCAGCAGGTTTTCTGGGTAGTTTTCTTGTTGGATTAGCCTTTGCAGCTGGCTGGACCCCCTGCATCGGCCCAATCCTGGCCTCGATCCTGATGATTGCGGCAACTGAAGAAAAGGTCGCCCACGGGATTGTCCTGCTGTTACTCTACTCCATCGGCCTGGGGATACCGTTTCTGTTGTCCTCCCTTGCACTGCACCGCTTTATCACCGTGTTTAACCGTTTTAAAAAGCATATCAGGCTCTTTGAGATCATTACCGGTTTCTTCCTGGTGATTGTTGGTGTGCTGATATTTACCAACTGGCTGTCCGTACTCTCCGGGTATGTCAATCTGCTGTTTATGAAAAACTAAGATGGTCAAGGCGCACCGTTCTGAACACTCAATTCAGCTGGCTGTAACGCAACTGGTTGTTACTGAGGCATTCTATGCCGGTATCCTGGAGCTGCCGATCCGGCGTTCATTCTCAGCTCCGGGGGCACCTGAACATCTGATTGTTGACATGGGCGGCATCTCCCTGATCTTTGTTGAAGAAAGCGATGTGATCAGGACCCACCCCGTGCTTGAACACCGCTTCAGCATGTTTCCCAAAGGGGTCGGGGTGACACTGCATTTTGAGGTCAGGGATATAGAAGGGATCCGGGACGCCATCCTGGAGGAGGATATGGAAATCCTCTACCACCTGGAAGAGAAACCCTATGGTGTCAAGGAGATGTGGTGCTTTGACCCTGATGGTTATCTGGTGGTTCTGGAGGAACCGACAGAACGACGCAACAAGGCCGGTCGCTGAGAGCAACCGGCCTTGTCCGTCTTACCTGACTGCTAAACTGCTATTTATTTTGTGGTGGTGTTTTTTTCTCCTCCCGAACCGGGGGAGCACAACTGTCTGACATTCAGGTAGGAACCCCCAGCCTGGGTAGCAGATATTTGTTGACGACAAACCAGACAGCCAGAATAAGCAGCAACAAAAGTATATCTTTCATGATACCCTCCAGCTGTTTTATATAGCACAGCAGCCGGAAAACGTGGATGATTTTTTATACCTATTTCCTGATCAGGACTTCTGAGGAGTAATCCGTTATGCACTTTCCAGCAATTGATCCTGTTTTCTTTCGCCTGGGTCCATTGCAGTTCCGCTGGTACGGGCTGATGTATGTCATCGGTTTTCTGTTCAGCTATTTCATCATCCGCAATGAAGCCCGCCGCAGAAACCTTGCGCTGGACAATGAGGCCGTTGCAGACCTGATCTTCTGTCTAGCCCTGGGAGTGGTAGCCGGTGGCCGCTTGGGCTATGTGCTTTTCTATGATCTGGGGAACTACCTGGCAAACCCGCTGCGGATCTTTGCCATCTGGCAGGGGGGGATGTCGTTCCATGGCGGCTTGATCGGTGTTGCGGTCGCTGCACTCTGGTACGCCCGCCGTTTTCAGCTCTCCTATCTGCAGCTGGCCGATCTTGCCGCCCTGGCGGCACCGGTGGGCCTTGGCCTGGGGCGGATCGGAAACTTTATCAATGGTGAACTGTTCGGCAGACCCACCAGCCTGCCCTGGGGGATGATCTTTCCTGATGGCGGGCCGTTGCCCCGGCATCCGTCCCAGTTGTACGAGGCATTTCTTGAAGGGATCGTGCTGTTCTTTCTGGTCCGCTGGATCTCCCGACGCTATCAGGCCCCCGGTACCGCCATGGCAGCCTTCCTGTGCGGCTACGGACTGTTCAGATTTGTGGTGGAACTGTTTCGCCAGCCCGACAGCCAGCTGGGCCTCTACTTCAACTTCTTCTCCATGGGGCAACTGCTCAGTCTGCCGGTCTACCTGGCTGGCGGGGTGCTGCTGATCATGTTAAACCGCAGGAAAAAGGAAACGGCTCAAGAAAAGGAAACGGTCAAGGGGTAGTCTCGGCCATCCAGTGCTGCAGTTGCACCAACCCCTCATCCAGCGTTACCTGCGGCTGATAGCCAAAATCCCGGCGGGCTGCCGAGATGTCGAACCAGTGGGCTGTGGCCAGTTCTTTTGCCACAAAGCGGGTCATGGGGGGCTCCCCGGACAGCCTGAACAGCCGCCAGATCCCTTCGCAGATCACTCCCGCCGCATAAGCCGCCTTTGGTGAGATACTTCCTCTGACCGGAGCAACACCACCTGCCGCCAGGATCCGGTTGACCATCTCCCAGAGCGGTAGCGGTTCACCATTACTGATAAAATAGGCCTTGCCCGCCACCGGGCTGCCCGGTGCAAGTTGTTCTGCTGCCTGCAGGTGTGCCCTGGCAGCATTGTCCACATAGACCGTATCCACCAGGCAGGGGCGGTTGCCAATCCTCCGTAGCCTGCCGCTTTTTCCCTTTGCAATAATCCGTGGCACCAGATGATTATCACCCGGCCCCCAGATCAGGTGGGGACGCAGGGATACGGTTGCAAGCTGCGGGCTGTTCGCCTGTAGCACCAGCTGTTCCGCCAGCGCCTTGGTTTGGGGATAAAAGGCCTCAAAGTGGTCAGGGTAGGGCAGGGATTCATTGCCACCCTCGACATCATTGCCATCAAACACCACACTGGGGGAGCTGGTGTAGACCAGTTGCCTGATGCCATGTACCCGGCAGGCCTCCAGTACGTTCCTGGTGCCGGTTACATTGGCCTGATAAAAGTCGCTGTAGCTGCCCCAGATGCCGGCCTTGGCAGCCACGTGAAAGATGCCGTCGCACCCCGTAGCGGCTTTGATCACGGCAGTCTGATCAGCCAGATCGCCCTGAACCTGCTCAACGCCAAGACGATCAAGCGCCGGATAGCTGCCACGTGAGATGCTGACCACCTGATCGCCCCGCTCACGCAGCATCCTGACGATTACCCCGCCCAGAAACCCGCCTCCTCCAGTAACCAGCGCCTTCATGCCAGTTGCTCCGCAGCCCAGATGGCCAGCTTTTCTCGGAAGATCTTGGCGTTATGGCGGATATCCACCGGAAAGGCAGGGTGAAACAGGATGGTGCTGACTTCCCTGGTATGGGGATGACTGGCTGCAATGCCCAACAGTTCAGACCGCAGCTGTTCCTGACTGATACTGATCCCCTGTTCCGGTTCAATGCAGATGACCGGCTGCTGGCTGCCTTTGGGGCCGATGCCAACCAGGGCGCTGCGGTAGACTGCCGGATGGGTGTTAAAGACCGCCTCCACCGGAATGGTGAACAGCGGGCCTTGGGCGGACTCAACCCGGTGTGATTTGCGGCCGCAGAACCAGAGTCTGCCCTCGCTGTCCTGCCTGCCCAGATCCCCCATGCGGTGGAAAAAACCGCCGGATGGGTCGCTGATCTTGGAAAGCAGATCTGCCTCGGGACGTTGGAAATAACCACGGGTCACCTGCGGTCCCTGTACCACAATCTCGCCTACCTGACCCGGTGCAACACGCAGATCATCACTCCAGGCCGTAATCGGTTCATCGCTGATCCTGATCAACTCAACCCGGATACTGTCTACCGGCTTGCCGATGCAGACCCCACCGCCGTTCTCGGTAACAGCGCGGGTCTCCCCCAGGATCTCGCTACTGCCGATGGAGCAGACCGGCAACGACTCAGTGGCACCATAGGGGGTAAAAATCTCCACCCCAGGTTGTAACATCCTGCTGAACCGCTCCAGCACCACAGCCGGCACCGGTGCCCCTGCTGAGATCACCCGTTGCAGGGTCGGCAGTTTGATACCCCGCTCGGCACCGTAACGGCCAACCCGATTGATCAGGGCCGGTGAGCCGAACATGGTGGTGGCCTTATAGGTTGTAATGGCAGAGATGATCTTTTGCGGATCAACCGAACCGGGCCGGGTAAAGTCCATCTCCGGGATGACGGCGGTCATACCCAGGGCCGGGGCAAACAGGGCAAACAGTGGAAAGGTGGGCAGGTCAATCTCACCGGGCTGGATCCTGTAGACCTGCTTTAAGGCCTCAACCTGGGCGCTGAAGTTGCCATGGCTGTAGACCGCGCCCTTGGGAGGGCCGGTGCTGCCGCTGGTAAACAGGATGGCTGCCTGATCCTCTGCAGACGTCTCCGCAGGCGTAAACGGGGTGTCAGGGGATGCCTTGATCAGCGCGTTCAGGATGCTGCCGCCCCAGAACAGACGCGGCCCCACCGTAATGATGGTTTTAAGCGTCTGCTCTGCCCAGCCGAACAGCAGACGGGCAAGCTGTGCCTTGGGAATGCCGATAAAGGCGCTCGGTTGCGCCTCGGCCAGACAGCTCTTGAGGTTTTTGATTCCCAGACCGGGATCAATCAGTACCGGCACTGCCCCCAGCTTGAACAGGGCAAAGGTTAACGCAAAGAACTCCGGCGAAGGGGTGACCATCAGCACGGTGCGGGTGCCTTGGCTGATGTTGTTGGCTGTCAGGCCGTGGCAGATCCGGTCAGAGAGACGATCCAGCTCCTGAAAGGTCAGCTGCTGATTGCCTTTGGGGAAGATGATCGCCGTGGTATCCGGCTGCAGCTGCGCCATCCTGGGCAGATGGGCGGCGATGTTGACCAGGCTGCTACCGGTCATGTCCGGTCCAGGAATTCGTTGATCAGAGGTATCACCGCATCCTTGCGGTCTTCCAGGATGTAATGCCCGGCCTGCGGGAAACGGTGCAGTTCTGCCTTGGGGAAGCGGGTCTGCCATTCGGCCAGGAAGTGGTGGTCAAAGACAAAATCAAGCTCACCCCAGAGAATCAGCATCGGTAGGCCAGCAAACTGGTTGATGCCGTCCGCCACAGCGCAGATCAGGTCATAGTTGCGGTCACCCGGTTGCAGCGGGATATCCTGCACAAAGCGCAGGGTGGCGATCCGGTTCTGCCAGGAGTCATAGGGCAGCTCGTACAGCGCCCGCAACTCGCTAGACATCGGATTCTCTTTGCAGCCCACCCGGGCAGCACCACGGCTGAAGGCATTGAAGCCTCGCACCAGCAGGGTGCCCAGCCAGGTGTCGCGGCAGATCCTCAGGCCCAGGGGAAACGGTTTGGCCTTTGGCAATGGAAAGGCACCGGTGTTCAGGATCACCAGCCGGCTGATCCGCTCCGGGTGGCGCACCGCATAGGTCATGCCGATCATGCCGCCCCAGTCATGCACCACCAGGGTGATCTTCTCGTTCAGCTGCAGGCTGTCCAGCAGCTGTTCCAGATCATCCACCCGTTGTGGCAGGGTGTAGTCGTAGCGGTCATCCCCCGGCTTGTCCGACAGGCCGCAGCCGATATGGTCCGGCACAATGCAACGGAAACGGTTGGAGAGCGTCTTGACCAGATTGCGGTAGTAGAACGACCAGGACGGGTTGCCATGCAACATCACCACCGGCGAGCCGTTGCCCTCATCCAGATAGTGGTACTTGAGGCCGTTCAGGTCGAGGTAGTTGCTTTTGAAGGGATATTCTTTTGCCAGATCCAATGCCATTTAAGGGAGTAACCTTTCAGTGCTAAACCAGCGTCATATTCAAGATGATAACAAGGCGGCGAGGAGGCGGTGACTGAGGCGTACCAAGCTGTACGTTGAGGGAGCCGCAGACGAGCCAACGCCGTTAGCGCTTGAAGAGGGCGCTGGTCACCATTCTATCCCCAGCATCATACAGTTCAGACCGCTGCCTATCCCCAGGAATGCCACCCGGTCGCCAGGCAGCAGGATATCCCGCTCCACCGCCAACGCTGCGGTCAGCGGCAGGGAGACAGTACCCATGTTGCCCAGGAATTCATAGGTGGTGAAGTCCTTGTCGGCAGGCACCCCCAGGGTCTTCAGGATCATGCTCTGGTGGGCTGAGCCGACCTGGTGGCAGATCACCCGGTCAACCTGTTCCGCCTTCCAGCCCACATGGGGCAGAAACGCCTCCCAGGTGCGGCGCCCCAGCTCCACGCCATGGTTCATGACATTGACCCCGTCAGTGGCCATGGACTGCTGGTAACCGCCCTTACCGTCCGGCCCCACTCCCCACAGGCAGAGGTTGTGGTGCTGCGGAGCTGCCTTGGTGATGCCGCCCAGTAGCCGATGGGGGGCACTGCTGCCGAATGAACCATCGGTCAACAGCACTGCCACGGCACCGGAACCACCGGTCAGGGTGGCAAGGGAATGGGCAAAATGCTGCATGTTGCGTTCTTCCAGCATCTTGGCAATCATGACCTCATTGATCTCGCGTGCTGATTCGCAGGAAACCACCAGACCGGCCTTGATCTGGCCCAGCTCGATCCGGTTGGCCATGTCCAGGATGCCGTTTAACACCCCCAGGCAGGCGTTGGAAAGGTCAAAGATCGCCACATCACCGCTGATCCCCAGGCCGTCTGCCACCCGGCAGGCGGTGGCCGGTTCAAACTGCTCACGGCAGACGCCGGTGTAGACCAGGGCGCCGATCTCGCTGGCGGCAATACCGGCGCTGAGCAGCGCCTTGCGGGCTGCCATGATGGCGCCATGGGAAAGCGGGTAGCCCGGCTCCCACCAGCGCCGCTCACGGATACCGGTCAAGGCCTGCAACTGGCCCGGTGCAATCCGCAGTTCGCGGTAGAGCGGCTCCAGCCGTGCCTCAAGATCACTGCTGGAAACCACCACCGGCGCCAGTTCGTATTCCAACGCCTCAATTACTACCTTCTGATACTTCATGTCAGGGATTCCATTCTCACGGTAAAATCAATCATCTGATAGATCAGCTTGTCATCCACGGCCAGGAAACCGCTGGCAGTCATCAGCTGCTGCTGATCATCCACTGCAGTGATCCAGGCGGTGACCCGGACCTGCTTGTTTGAAGGCACCACCTGGCCGCGGTAGAGCCAGCGGTGCTTCTGCTGCAGGGCCACGCTGGAGATGATAGTGCCTTCCTGCCAGCCCCAGCGTTCAACAGCCGCAAACTTCAACAACTGCTGGAATGACTCCAGCCCCAGAGAACCGGGGGTAACCGGGTCCTCAAAGAAGTGTGCCTTAAAGAACCATTCCTCAGGATCAACCTGTTTAATCCCCTGCAGGTAGCCCAGCCCAGCCGGGCCGCCATCGGCCACGTACAGCTCGATCCTGTCGATCATCCGCAGCTGCCGGTCTGGGAACGGGGCGTTGGTTGGATAGTCAAGGCTGCGGCCCCGGTCAATTTCCGCCTCTGACGGCTGGTAGGGCTGGGCATCGCGGATACCGACCTGGTTGGCCAACGCCTCCTTTGAGAAGAACCCGAACATGGTCTGGCCTTCGTAGATCAGCCCCTGGCTGTCAGCCACGCTAAAGTCAAACTCCTGGATGATCATGCCGCCGCTGGTGGCCACCTTGGTCATGGTGGCACTGCAGGTCAGGGTGCCGCTATCCGGGGTCACGGGGCGGTGCTGGATGGCACTGCCGCCCAGGTTGCGGAACGAGATGTCGTTGGGGGTAGTCAGGGCTGAGCCCACATAGGCTGCCAGCCAGCCGCAGGGCTGCAGGGCTGCCTCCAGAAGCACACAGAACGGCATACGGGGCTGACGTTCCACCCCAAAGAACCAGGCGTCAGACGGCAGGTCGTACTGGGCCTCGGCTGCGGCTCCGGCCTTCATCTGCCACGGCTCACCGGTGACTGCGGTGACCCGGTCCATGAACTGGAACGGCGGGCCGGGCAGACGGGCGATCTTGCGCTGCTGGTCAAAGACCAGGTAGCGGTCGCCAAAGCCTTCCGAGGGGTTGCCGTTGCTATATGCAAGAATTTGCTCTTTTGTGTAGATGGCTGGCTTGATATAGCTGGCCGGACTGCTGTTACGTCCCTGCCAGAGCTGTTCAAGTTGCTGCCTGGTGGTGCCGGTCAGGCGGGCCGACATGCTGGTGATCTCCACAATCGGCTTGCCATCGGCATACATCAGGGCATCCACAATCACATACGGTTCCGGGCGATAGCCGATCTCGCGGATGGTGACCTCATAGGTGACCACTTTGGTGGTCTCCAGTACCTGACCACGGCAGCAGAGCTTGCTGGCCACCCCGGGCACCGGCTCCCAGACCGCATGGCTCGCTTCAGCCACCCAGCCGATCCGCAGCAGCAGAATCCGCAGGGTATGCATGCAGCACTCGTACATCAGGGTGCCGGGCATGACCCGGTCATCCACAAAGTGGCAGGTGATGAACCAGTCATCCGGGTGAATATCCGCCTCAGCCCGGATCATTCCCTGGCCGTAGCGTCCACCATGGGGGATGATCTCATTGACCCGGTGTACCAGACGCATCCTGTTGCCCGGAATGGTCAGGGGCTGCTTGATAGCCAGGCCGCTGAACAAAGGACCAAAGCAGCCGGCCAGATCACCCTGGCGCAGTTTGTCAAGCTGCTCAGCCGTGAACCCTTCCCGCTTCAGGGGTACCAGATCCTGCCAGTCAGCCGGTCTGATCCCTGTTGTTGGACGCGGGTCAACCAGTGGTCTGACAATCCCTTTACCGGCCTCAAGGGCGGCGGATGAGAAGAACCCGGCGCAGCCGTCCCGCATGGAGAGCAGCGGCTCACCAGCCACGGTTGCCTCAAAGAAGAAGCGGAACAGCCAGGTGTCGCCCTGGCGGAAAAAACGCTCAATCCGGATATCATAGTTGATGGTCTCACCAGGGCCGGGCAGACCACGGTGGAAGGTCACCACCGCATCCAGCAGACGGTAAACCGCCAGTCCTCTGGTGATGAAGTCGATCCCCAGATACCCGGACAGGAACAGGTCGGCCTGACCCGCCTCAACCGCGATACAGGTCGGTATCCGGCCACCATCCAGGTACCAGGCATGGGGAAAGATGTCATGCTCGGTGATCACCCGGCCATTGGTCATGGAGCGTGGCTCACCCTCGACCCGGATAATCCGGTCCACCAGCATCAGCGGCTCATCCGGCAGGCGTACCCGGGTAGGGAAACTATCCACCTCGGCAAACTGCGGCCCCAGCATCGTGCTGACCTTCCCGATGGCGAACTCCAGGCACATCTCACGGTTAAAGGCAACCCCCCAACCCCCCTTGTCAGGAGCGCTTAAAGGCTTTTCTCCTCCCCTGACAAGGGGAGGACGGGAGGGGTTTGCGGGCTGGAGTGGGTTTGTCTCTGCATCATCACCCAGGGCCTGTTGCAGGCCGGCCTGGAGCACCAGGGCCTGTGCCATGGATTGGGTCAGGCTGTTGCTGAGGTTCAAGAACGCCTCGTGGGCTGCAATCTGGGCAGCCTGGGCCTGACTGAACTCCTGCAACAGGGTAGCATAGTTAGAAGAAGTAACCCCCCATCCCCCCTTGTCAGGGGGGCTAGAAACAGGTTGTGCTCCCTCCCTGACAAGGGAGGGTCGGGGAGGGTTAGAGGGGACTGATTCTGCATGGATTGTCACCGGCGGTTGCGGCGGATGAAACGGTTTACCACCGACAGCCAGCCGGACCTGTGGGCTGTTGCTTGTGACCTGGGTTGCAAGCGGCTCAGCCATGCAGAGTGGTGACAGGTCCAGCGGCACCCGCTCGGCAATCAGGCTGGCCAGCAGCCGCAGCAGGGTCAGTACCTGATCCTGGCCGTTGAAACAGGCGGAACGGGCCAGGTGCGGGCGTCCATCCAGGATCCGGCTGATCATCCTGCTGCAGGAGTTGCCGGGCCCCATTTCCAGAAACAGTCGCACGCCATCACGGTAGGCAGCCTCAATGGTGGCCGGATAATCAATCCCGTGCAGTGCCTGATCCAGGATCGCTGCGGCGCAGTTCTCGCGGGTCGGTTCAAAACGATCCCCCTTGGCGCCACTGTAGAAGGTCACCCCCGGGGGCGGGCTGGTCGTAAACAGGTGCAGGTCATGGTACGGGGTTGCCACCGGTCGGGCCACTTCGCAATGCACGGTGGTCACACCGTAGAGCGGGAAGAAGTGGCAGCCCAGACGGCTGACCAGCTCGGCAACTGCAGCGCTGTCACCACCCACCACGCATTCATCAGGGGTATTGATGATCAGCAGATAGACCTGCGACAATGCGCTGAGCTGTGCCCGTACCTGATCAGCCGGGGCCATCACGACCCCCAGGCTCCAGTTGACCTGCTGGTCATCCGGCAGCCCCCAGGCGGTCCGGGCTGCCCGGCACTCACCGGCCAGGTCATGGGTAAACAGGGTTGATTGCTGCATCCGGCTGTACATCAGGTCGCGATCCACCCAGGTGCGGGTGGAGAACAGGGCGGCTGACTCACCCAGGCTGTAGCCGATCACACTGCCGGGGCTGATGCCGAAGCTGCGCACCAGGTCACTGACACCGCAGCCGGTGGCCACCTGGCCAAAGATCACGGCCCGGTGGTTGTCATTGATCAGGGCACTCTCGTTGCCGGACCAGAATAGATCCGGCTGGAACTGATTTTTCAACCAGCGGTTTTCTGTGTCCTGCTGCCGCAGAACCTCGGGCCAGCAGCAAAACAGATCCCTGGCCATGGCAGGGTAATGATTGCCGGAGCCGGGGAACACAAAGGCGATCCGTCCCTGGCTGACCAACGGTTCCCTGCTGTAGAACAGCCGGTCCCGCAGGCCGGGCTGGATCTCGACAGAGTCGGCAGCCTGCCGCAGGGTCTGCCGGCCCTGCTCAATCAGTTGCTCAAGCTGGTCTGCATCGGCCGCCACCAGTGCCATCCCTTGCGGTTGTACCGACTGCAGGGTGATCCTGCTGCAGTATTCAGATGCCAGCCCTGCCAGCTCCAGCCTGCTACCGGCAGTGGCGCGGCAACGCTGCTGCAGCAGATCCAGCTCTGCTGACAGCTCGGCACTGCTGTTGGCAACCAGCGGAAAGAGCAGCTCCTGACACGGTCCCAACGGCGCATGCCGTCTGGCAGCATCTGCAGCGGGCTGCTGATCCCACCCTTCCAGCACCACGTGGCTGCAGGAACCGTCAACGCCGCAGACCGATACACCGGCCCGGCGCGGACCGGCTTCCCGGTTACGCAGCCAGTAGCGGGGGGTGGTTGCCAGCTGCAGCGGTCCGTTGGCCAGTTCCGGGCAGGCCGTCTCAGTGCCGCCGGCAGCCGGGATGATCTCCTGATACAGGGCAAGGCAGCCCCGCAGCAGTGATGCCAGGCCGGATACGGCACCGGTATGGCCGATGGCCCCCTTGACGCTGCCCAGCACTGTTGCATCAGCAGCGTCGGCAAAGAAACGGGTCAGCTCCTCTGCCTCAAGCCGGTCCTGTTCGGGATTGGCATCAGCCGTGGCCTCAAGCAGGTCAATGCTGGCCGGGGCAACGCCGCTATCCTGATAGGCACGCTGCAGGGCATGGTTGTACCCCCCCCATCCCCCCCCTACATTAGGGGGGGGCGAGGGGGGGGTACCGTTACTGGAACCGATGCCGCGGATCACGGCATAGATCCGGTTGCCGGCGGCCTCTGCATCGGACAGCCGTTTCAGCACAAAGGCGCAGGCACCTTCGCCAATGACCGTGCCATCAGCCTGGCTGTCAAAGGGGCGGCACTGACCGCTGGCAGAAAAAGGGCGTACCGCATGCTGGCCCAGCACTGCCCGCAGATCACCGGCCAGATCAACCGCACCGACCACGGCCTGATCCAGTTCTCGTTGCTGCAGCATCCTGACAGCGGTTTCAAGGGCTCGGATACCGGAGCTCTCTTCACTGGAAAGGGTAAAGCTGGGGCCGCCGATCTTGAACTCACGTGCAATCCTGCTGGCCACAATGTTGCCCAGGCTGCCCATGGTCCGGTTGGCGTTCAGGGCAGGGCTGATGCTGTCCCGCAGCCTGGCGGTCCAGTCTGCCAGCTCGTTTTCAGTCAGCTGCCGTCCCAGCCGGTCTGCCCAGATTCTGGCCTGCTGCTGCATGGGCCAGCGCAGGGAAAACCCGGTGCTGTTCAGGTCAAAGGCGATCCCGATCATCACCCCGGTAGCGGGGTTGTCCTGTTTGTCCAGACCGGCATCCTGCAGGGCATTGGCAGCGGTCTGCAGCATCAGCAACTGCTGGGGCTGCATCTCTTCCATCTCCTTGGGAGGGATGCGGAAACGGTTGTTGCCGACCCTGACCTGATCCATGAACCAGCCGGTGAACGGTGTCCGGTCAAGCCCCTGCTGTTTGAACCAGGCTCGCTGTTCAACACCCCACCAGCGCTTGTCGGGAGTGGTTGGGGCCACGGCGTTGCTGCTGCCTCCCAGCACCCGCTGCTGCACTGCCTGCAGACCCTGCCAGGGACCAAAGGAGGCGTCCAGGCCAACAATGGCAATCGGCTCTGAGGGGGGGAGGTTGATTGCACTGCTTGTGGGCTGCTCTGTCCGGGGGAGCCACTCTTCCACCAGCAGGTGGGCATTGATGCCGCCAAAGCCAAAGGCGCTGACTGCAGCACGGCGGGGGATGGTTTCGCCACGGCGTTGCCACGGCTCTGCACGGGTCAACACCTTGAACGGGCTTTGTTCCAGTTGCATGCCGGGCTGGGGGACAGAGAAGTTTGCAGTAGGTGGCAGGGTTGCATGCTGCATGGCCAGCAGCACCTTGGTCAGGGCTGCTGCCCCGGCAGCGGTCAGCAAATGGCCGATGTTGGACTTGACCGAACCGATCACGCAGTTTTGGCGGGAGTCGCTACCCTGCCAGAGTTCCTTCAGGCTGGCCACCTCCACTGCGTCGCCAACCGGGGTGCCGGTGGCATGGCATTCAATCAGGTCAACATCCTGCGGTTGCCAGCCGGCCCGTTGGTAGGCTGCCCGCATGGCGCGCAACTGACCCTCTGACATCGGTGCCAGCAGGCTGCCGCCCACGTCATTGGAAAGACCCACTGCCCGGATGACGCCGTAGATCCGGTCGCCACTGGCCACGGCATCGCTGGTGCGCTTCAGCAGGAAGATACCGGCCCCTTCGCCGGTTAAGAGGCCGTCGCCGGCCGCATCAAAGGGCGAGCAGATCCCGCGCTTTGACAGGGCGCGCAGCTGGCTGAAGCCCATCTGGGTGTAGAGCGGATCAGGCCGGGAAAGCCCGCCGGTCAGCATGGCATCGGCGCGGCCGGAGAGCAGCTCATCCATGGCCAGCTTGATGGCATACAGTGATGAGGCGCAGGCGGCATCAAGGGTGTTGGTGACCCCGCCCAGCCCGAGTTGTTGAGCAAGTACGCCGGCCGGAAGACCGGCCAGATAGCGGTTAAGCGGAGAGGTGGGAATTGGATCGGAAGCCTGTCCGACAACCTGCTCTTCAAAGCTGCGGCCAAGCCAGTTGCGGGCCAGCAGTGAGGAGGTCTCGGACGGCAGGGCCAGATTGCCGATGATCACCCCGACCCGGGAAAGGTCAAGGTCTGCGGTCCGGCTGTCGCTGAAGGCCTTTCTGCCTGCGCTGACCAGGACATGAAACAGCGGATCGAGGCCATCCAGCTCGGGCAGCTGCGGGGTCTGGTCCAGAAAACAGCCACGGGTGGTGTAGAGGTGATCCTGCTTGCCCACCTCCGGGTCAAAGAGCTCTTCCGGGGCCACCTGCCAGCGTCCTGGCGGCACCTCGCGGACAGCGCTGTTCCCGCTACGGATCAGCTCCCAGTAGCGGATCAGATCCGGTGCGTCAGGAAAGAGTGCGCCGATTCCGACTATGGCAACCGTGCTGCTGTAATCCTGCATCAGGCCGCTACCAGGGCAGCCGCCTGTCCGGCCTGCGGCAACTGATTACGCTGGAAGGCCTGCTGCAGCGAGGCGTCAATGACGCATTCGTATCCTTCCAGGCGGGCAATCAGCTTGCCGTTTGCCCGCTCAAGGAATTCAACGTCGGCAACAGCGCTGTGGCTCTGCTGCGAGGTGACCCTGATCACCACCTGAGCGCCATCCTTGGGGAAGGACTCATGGAACTGGCGGTAGCGGCCGGCAAAGGAGGGCAGTGAGCCGGCACCGAACCGCTCAAAGCTCCAGAGGATCATCATCTGGAAGGCGCTGTCAACCACCAGCGGGTCAGTCAGCCAGTTGCTGCGCAGCGGTTGCTTGATCCAGTTACCAGGCAGGGGAGCCGCCTTGACCAATGCGGCTATCCCTTTGTCGGAACAGCCGATCACCTGCTCAATACCGTGCAGGTCAGGACCGTGGAACAGGTAGGGCTGGTCATAGACCGCACTGCTCTGGTTGTAGGGACTGCTTGGCAGTTCCTTGATGATGCGGATTCCTTCCGGCAGCTTGTTTGCCAGAACGATCTCTGCCCGGGCATGCAGTTGGCTGCGTCCTTCTCCCAGACTGCTGACCAGTTCCACCGGCACGGTGTAAAAGGCGTCCTGACGCTTGGCCTTGCCTGCCATCAACTGCAGGCTGCAGGGGGTGGAACGGTCAATGATCACCCCTTTGCAGATCCGCAGATCATTGAAACCGTGGAAGCGGAAACCGGGATTGCCATGCAGGGCAGCGTGGGCCAGCCATTCCACAATCATGGCCATCGGCAGCACCGCCTTGTTGTCAATGACATGGGAGCTGATGAACGGGAAATCATCCACGTTCAGGGTCAGCCGCAGCGCCTTTTTGAGCGGTGCAGCAGGTTTCGGGGCATCAATGGACAGAGCGGCCCCTTTGACACCGGCCAGCACCGTGACTTCAACCGGGCCGGCTGGCGCGGCGATCTCCTGCACCAGCAGGTCTGCACCGGCCTGCAGCGGGATCAGGCCGATCCCTTCGGCGGCAAAGACCTTTTTCAGGGCCGGGGTGACCATGCCGCCATCCCAGGGGCCCCAGTTGAGGCAGAGGGAACGGCAGTTCACTCGACGGCGTGCCTCTCCTTGAGCCAGTTTGTTCAGTACCTCGTTGGCCACAGCATAATCCACCTGGCCGGAACGTCCCAGGCGGCCGGTGGTGGAGCCGAACAGGGCGATGAAGCGCAGCTCATCGGTGCGGGTGGCATCCAGCAGCGAACGCAGGCCAACCACCTTGGTGCTGTAGACCTGGTTAAACTGCTCCCTGGTCTTGTCAACGATCAGGCGGTCAGCCAGCACACCGGCACCATGCACCAGACCGCGGATCTGGCCATGCTCCTTCCGCAGGTCGGCCAGCAGGTCAGCCACGGCCTGATGGTCGCGGATATCCACTGAGCAGTAGAGCGATCTGCCACCCACCGCCTGGATCTGTGCCATGGTTTCCCGCAGCTCTCGACCGGCAATTGTGGCCTGATAACGTTCCTCTATCTCCCGGGGATGCAGTTTTTCTGTGGCATGGGTCAGGATTGCCCGCTTGATGCCGGCCTCATCGGTTATGCCCTGCAGCCAGTCCGGTTCCTGCTCCGGCAGGGGACTGCGTCCCAGCAGCACCAGCAGCGGTTGCCAGGCCTTTGCCATGGCCACCGCAGCAGCGGCAGTCACACCCCGTCCGCCACCGGTGATGACCACCGGTTCACCCGGCCGGACCGGTGCCGCTGCGGTTGCAGCCAGTTCAGGCAGGTCCTGCAGGGTCAGGCTGATCCGCTGCCCTGCTGACAGCCCCACCTCAATCGGTCCGTTCAGGAACAGCTCTGCGGCAACTGCCTGTACCGCAGCAGACCGGTCAGGGAAGAGCCCCAGATCAATCGCCTTGCAGGCCACTTCCGGCCATTCGTGGCGGGCGGTCTTGCTCATACCTGCCAGGCCGCCTGAGAGCGGATCAATCAATGGGGCTTCAGTGCAGCCAAAGGCACCATCCAGGCGTGAAATAGTAGCAAACAGGGCGCCACCTTCGCGGCTGGCCCGTTTCAGGCCGGGGGCCATCTGCTTCAACAGTTGGAACCCGTTTTTCAGAAAGGCATCATCAGTGCCGTCAGCCGGCGCGACCAGCACCAGGCCAGCCACCTGATCCATGGGCAGCAGTTCCAGGATATCCAGGACCTTGGTCAGGATCACGCCGTGCCCCTGACTGGTCAGGCAACTGCACAGCTCGGCAGAGAAGCCGGAGCCATCATCGGTCACTACGATCACCCCGTTTTGCGCCAGGCTGATGGGCTCAGACAGGGCTGTAACGGGCGTTGCCATAATCTGGCTGCGGTTCAGCACAGCCTGGGCCGCTGACGGGGCGGTCTGAACAGGCGCTGCTGCCTGAAGCGGTGCAACCGCTGCAGTACCGGCACTCAGGTAGTCGGCGATCTGTCCCAGGGTGTTCAGCACACCCAACTGGTCAGGGCCGATCACCGGCGCTGTGGGCAGCCGTTCCTGCAGGGCGGAGAGGATCTCGACCCGCTTGATGGAGTCGATTCCCAGGTCGGCATCCATGCTCATGGTCAGTTCCAGCATCTCAACCGGATAGCCGGTCTTTTCGCTGACCACTGCCAGCATGGTCTCACTGATGTTTGACGCTGCTGGCTGAGCTGTGCTGACAGCTGGAGCAAGCGCAGCTGTGGGGGCTGCTCCTGCTCCGAGATAGTCGGCGATCTGTCCCAGGGTGTTCAGCACACCCAACTGGTCAGGGCCGATCACCGGCGCTGCGGGCAGCCGTTCCTGCAGGGCTGAGAGGATCTCGACCCGCTTGATGGAGTCGATCCCCAGGTCGGCATCCATGCTCATGGACAGCTCCAGCATCTCAACCGGGTAGCCGGTCTTCTCGCTGACCACTGCCAGCATGGTCTCGCTGATGTTTGATGCTGCCGGCTGAGCTGTGTTGACAGTAGTAGCAACCGCAGCTGTGGGGGCTGCTCCTGCCCCGAGATAGTCGGCGATCTGCCCCAGGGTGTTCAGTACACCCAGCTGGTCAGGACCGATCACCGGCGCTGCGGGTAGCCGTTCCTGCAAGGCGGAGAGGATCTCGACCCGCTTGATGGAGTCGATCCCCAGGTCAGCATCCATACTCATGGTCAGTTCCAACATCTCAACCGGATAACCGGTCTTTTCACTGACCACAGCCAGCATGGTTTCGGTGATGGCGCTGGATACCTGCGGCACAGGCGTTGAAGCAGGTGCTGCATCAGCAGCTCCGGCCCCCAGATAGTCGGCAATCTGTCCCAGGGTGTTCAGCACGCCCAACTGATCAGGGCCGATTACCGGTGAAGAGGGCAGTCGCTCCTGCAGAGCGGAGAGGATCTCGACCCGCTTGATGGAGTCGATCCCCAGATCAGCATCCATGCTCATGGACAGTTCCAGCATCTCCATTGGGTAGCCGGTCTTTTCGCTGACCACTGCCAGCAGGGTCTCGCTGACGGCAGTGGAGACCGGCTGTGCAGCAACAGGGGCTGGTTGAGCAATAACCTGAGCCTGAACCGGCTGGGGCTGTACAACTGGTGCAGGCATGACCGGTGCAGCCGTGCTGACAGATGCAAGCGGCATGGCCGGCATGATCGCCATACCACCCTGCAGAACCTGTTGCTGCTGGGAAAGCAGGGTCTGGATGGTGCGGGAGGCGGTCTCCTGTCCTTCCAGAAAACGGCGGTGCAGTTGGGCGGTCTCTTCCTGCATCCGTTGCAGCACTGCCATCCCTTCACGGGTCACCCGCAACGATTCTGCCAGGGCATCGCGGGAGGCAGCCGGTGGAGCTGCCTGAACAGTCTGCGGTGCCGGGGCAACCGGTATGCTACTGGCCGGCTGTGCAGCGCTGACCGGCTTGGGGGGCACTGCAGGCCGCTTGGGCTTGGGCTTGACATAGTTGGCGCCGCAGAGCGGAACCACCAGTAGCGGCTTTTTGGCAGGCGCTGCAGGGGCGTGGTAGCCCTGATCCCAGAGCTGGAGATTGATCTCAAGGCCAAGCACACTCAGCTGCGCAAGGCAGCGTCCCAGGTCAACCAGACCGTTACGCTTGCCGTTGGAGCTGTCCAGGGCCACGCAGCTATGTTCCCTGTCCCCGAGGATCGCCTTGACCAGACCGGACAGGCGGGCACCGGGGCCGACCTCGACAAAACAACGGATGCCGGCAGCGTACATCGCCTCAATCTGGCCCACAAACTCAACCGGGCGGGCCAGCTGGCCA
Source organism: Trichlorobacter lovleyi (assembly GCF_015239775.1). Classification (NCBI taxonomy): domain Bacteria; kingdom Pseudomonadati; phylum Thermodesulfobacteriota; class Desulfuromonadia; order Geobacterales; family Geobacteraceae; genus Trichlorobacter; species Trichlorobacter lovleyi. The sequence continues at coordinate 2,233,249 of NZ_CP058409.1, read as the reverse complement.
GCCAGCAGTTCCTTGGCAGCAACCATGTCAGCCGGGTAGGGGGCGGCACTGCTGTTGGCATAGACCGGCATGCTGCCGCTGCCCCACCGGATATCTGCCAGGCCGGCCAGAAACGGTGCTGCAGCATCAGCCACCAGCGGGCTGTGGAAGGCAGCAGCAACCGGCAACTGTTTACAGGTCAGTGTGCGGCTCTTGCAGGCAGCTTCGGCCAGCTTGATCTGGTCGGTTGCGCCGGACAGGACCGCCTGGGTCGGGGCGTTGCGGTTGGCAATCACCAGGGTGATCTTTTCCTCAGCCAGCATCTGCTCAACCGCGGCCAGGGGGGCTGAAACTGCCAGCATTCCGCCCTTGTCGCCGGAACCCTCGGCCATCAGGGAGCCGCGCAAACGGGACAGGCTGTGGAAGGAACTCTCATCCAGCAGGCCTGCAGCACACAAGGCGGTCAGTTCACCATAGCTGTGGCCAGCCGCAGCGGCAGCCTTCAGGCCGAACGTCTCCAGCAGGCGCAGGGCACCCAGGCTGACCGCACCAATGGCTGGCTGGGCGATCTGGGTAGCACGCAGTTCAGCCTCCTGCTGCTCAGCTGCCCCCTGCTCAAAGCGATCAGCAGGGTAGATCAGGTCGGTCAGGCCGGGTGTTGTGGTTTCAGCCTGTTCAAGGCTGTCCAGCAGTTGGGGGAAGGCGCAGGCCAGATCCCGCAGCATACCCACATACTGGGCTCCCTGGCCGGGGAACAACAGGCCGGGTTGGGCAACAGCAGCACCGGTGGCATAACAGATGCCATCCGGAGTGGTCCAGTTGGCGTCAGGTTGCTTGGCCAGCATGGTTTGAGCAGTCTGCAGCAGGCTGCCCAGATTGGAACTGCGTTCAACGGTCAGGGCCAGACGGCAGGCTGCCTTTGGATCAAAAGCGGCCCGCAGGCCGGCTGCCTTGGCACGCAGGTCATTCCAGGCCATATCAGCAGAAAGACTGGTAAGTTGTGCGGTCAGACCGGCTGCATCAGCGCCGCTGAAGGTCAGCACCTGTACCGAACCATCCCATTCTGCAGCCTCCTGCAGGGGGCGGTACTCTTCCAGAATGGTGTGGAAGTTGGAACCGCCAAACCCGAAGGCGCTGACACCGGCACGGCGGGGGCTGTTGTTACGGGTAATCCAGGGCCGTTTGCGGGTGGTGATATAGAAGGGGGTGCGGCCAGCGGTGACCTCATCCTGTGGTTTGGTGACCTTGATGGTGGGGGGTATGACCCGGTGATGCAGGGCCAGGGCAGCCTTGATCAGGCCTGCAGACCCGGCAGCAGCCTTGGCATGGCCGATCTGGGACTTGACCGAGCTGATGGCGCACCAGGGCTGGTCCGCCTCACCAAAGATCTCCCGTGCTGCCGCGACCTCAACCGCATCGCCCACCTTGGTGCCGGTGCCGTGGGCCTCCAGCAGGCCGATGCTGTCCAGGCTGACCCCGGCATTGGCGCAGGCGTTCAGGATAGCCTTTTGCTGTCCCTGGGCACTTGGGGTGTAGATCGCCTCACCCTTGCCGTCGCTGGAGGAGCCGATGCCGCGGACAACTGCGTAGATTTTGTCGCCATCCCGTTCTGCATCCGCCAGACGCTTCAAGACCACCAACCCCAGGCCTTCGCCCAGGATGGTGCCGTCGGCAGAAACATCAAACGGCTTGGCATTGCCGGTGGCTGAAAGAGCCGGGGTCTTGCTGAAGCAGGTATACATGAAGATGTCGTTAAAGGTATCCACCCCGCCGGTCACCACCATATCAGCAGCACCGGTGGTCAGCTCCATCCCGGCCAGATGCAGGGCACTGAAGGAACTGGCGCAGGCAGCATCCACCACGCAGTTGGTGCCGCCCAGGTCGTACTGTTTGCTGATCCGCCCTGCCACCACGTTGCCCAGCAGTCCGGGAAAGGAGTTTTCCTGCCAGCCCACATAGGAGTCGGCAATCCGCTGTACCACATCCTCGGCCACATCCGGCGCCACACCGGCATCCTTCAAGGCCTCGCGCCAGCGGGGGTGGCCCAGGCGGGCACCCAGCGGAATCACCATCTCCAGCGCACCGGTAACCCCCAGAATCACGCTGACCTTGCTGCGGTCAAACTGCTTGTCTGATCCGTAGCCTGCATCCTGCAACGCCTGACCGGCAGCCACCAGACCAAGCAGTTGCGAGGTGTCAATCGCCTCCAGCGAGTTGGGGGGGATGTTGTATTCCATCGGGTTGAACGGCACTTCAGACAGGAAACCTCCGCGCTTGCCATAGGTCTTGTCCGGGGTCTTGGGATTGGGATCGTAGAGGTCATCCACGCGCCAGTGGGATGCAGGAATCTCGGTGATGGCATCCACGCCTTCGCGGATGGTGGCCCAGTAGGCGGCCTTGTCCTCTGATTTGGGAAAGAGGCAGCCGATGCCGATAATGGCCAGTGGTGCTCCGGCAGTGGTAAGGGTGCGATCCTGTTCTGATTGTTTCACGCGAGAAACTCCTTGATCTCCGGTTTCGTCATTGGGGAGCTGTTGCTGCCCCCGGTAAAGCGTTGCAGGTTGGCACGGCTGATGGCTGCCGCACCCTCCAGAATGTTACGGGCCACACAGGCTGCACGGCGGTTGGCAGGCACCTCCAGCGGGCTGCCCTTGACCCATTCGTTAAAGGCCCCCATGGCGGGACCGCACCAGACCTGATAATCAATGGTCCGTTTGGGGTCGCCATCCTTGGCCCAGTGGGCGGCCTGCCCCAGGTACCAGCGGAACACCAGTGCCATGCGATGTTTGGGATCACGCTCGGCCCGCTCCACCTGACGCGGGTCCCGCTGCAGAAAGAAGCTGCGGGTCTGTTGCCAGATCTGCTCCAGCGGTGTCAGAAAGACGGTCTTTTCCAGTTTTTCCCGTTCTGGTGCCGGGATCGCCTCAAGGCTGGCATGGCCGCGGTACAGCTCAAACAGCTTGGCTGCCCGCATGGCAAACATGGTGCCGCGCTTTAACACCTGCACCGTGACCCCCATCTCGAACATGTCGGCTGCCGGTGCCATGGTTACATCAGCCTGACGGGTCTCTGCCAGCATGCTGCGAACGGCATCGGAGGTGCCGGATTCAACGCAGGCTTGATGCACCGAGCCGACCATGATCCAGGCGGCACCCATGCTGAAGGCTGCTGCTGCCGACTGGGGGGTGCCGATGCCGCCACCCAGGCCGACCCGCAGTGCCAGCGGGTAGTTGTGCAGCTGTTGCATCCGCTGGGCCACCGACTGGATGGTGGGCAGCAGGGTCAGGGCCGGCCGGTTATCGGTATGACCGCCGGAATCGGCCTCGGCCGTAATATCCTGCGCCATCGGGATTTTACGGGCCAGTTCCGCCTGTTCAGCAGTGAGCAGTCCCTGTTGCAGCAGGCTGTTGATCAGTTTTTCCGGGGCAGGGGAGAAGAATTTTTCAGCCAGTTCCTCGCGGGAGACCTTGGCGATGATCCGGTTGGGGGTGACGATGCTGCCATCGGCACCACGATGGATGCCATGCAGGCGGTAGCGTACCAGCGGCAGGGTCAGGGCCAGGAAGGCCGAGGCCTCCACCAGCTGCACCCCTTTGCGGATGTACAGCTCTGCCAGGGCTGCCTCAAGATCAGGCTCCTGGGGGGAATGGATCAGGTTACAGCCGAACGGGACGTTGCTGGCCAGCAGCTGGTCAACAGCCGCCTCAACCGCTGCCAGCGGCAGTCCGGCAGCGCCAAAGAAGCCCAGCATGCCTGCCTTGCCAAGTGCAATTGCCAGGGGTACCGAACTGATCCCCTTGGCCATGGAGCCACCCAGGTACGGGTAGCGGATGCCGAGCTCCTGACAGAAGCCGGTGTCTCCCAGCTGCTCCGGTACAATCCGGTCGAGCTGTTCCTCAAGCGGTGCGATGAATGGGTTCAAGGGCTGTTTCCTGCCTTTATCAGAAGCCTGTCGGACTTAGGGTAAATCTGCTGCAAATTTGCCCGGACGGTTCATATCTCGCCGTTTTTTCAGTCAATAGAATAACTATTGACTGAAAAAACGACAAAATCTGCCCTCGCCCAGTCAAATTTTCGCTACGATTTCCTAAATCCGACAGACTCCTAGGCTAATAAAATCAAATGCGTAAAAATATATGAAAATGAATATTTTTTCAAGAAAATTGGCAGGTAATGGCAGATTTCAATTTCAAATCAGGGCTGATTCAAGGCTGTGGGGAGCCGAAGGCAGGCTCCATGAAGGAACGCCTTGCGTTGCAGCCGGAATCAATAATATTCTTCTTCGTAGGCCGGTACCTGATCCAGAAAGCCCGGCAGCTGCTCTGCCTGATCCATGGCCCGGTCAAGATCGGCAATCAGCCGTTCCCGGTCTTTGGGATAGCTGCCGGCCAGGTTCAGGAAGTTGGATACATGGTTGGAGCGCAGGATGGTGCGCTGGGGTGACAGGTGACAGAGCAGTTCCCGCGCCTCCAGCAACAGCTCGCGGTGGTTGCACTGCTCAAGTGAACGGACAAACGGTTCGTTGTGGCGGTGAAAGAGCGTCAGCAGTGAGAAATACTCCGGGTTGACCCGGTTGACCCAGGCGGCGGTGGCTCTGGCATGCTCCAGGCTGCGGTTCCGCCCGGCCAGGCCGAGGATCGCCGTGACTGACAGCTTCATGCCGGCCTGGCGTGCCATCAGTGCCAGCTCAGCCATACGGTTGCTGTCAAAGCCCTTGTTGATCTGTTGCAGGGTGTCATCATCGCCCGATTCCAGGCCGAAATACAGGATCCGCAGCTTCTTCTCCCGCAGCAGCTGCAGCTGCTCTGCGGTCTTGGTGGTCAGGCTGTTGGGTGAGGCATAGGAGCCGATCCGTGTCAGGTGCGGAAAACTGCCGGCAAGCGCATCCAGGATCGTGACCAGTCCCTCAAAGGGATAGACCAGTGCATCGCCGTCGGCCAGAAAGACCCGTTCAACCCGTGTCCGGTAGGCGGCCGGCAGTTCGGCGATCTCAGCCAGTATCTCTGCTGCAGGCCGCAGGTGGAACTGCTTGCCCTTGTACATGCCGCAGAATCTGCACTGGTTTTGGGAGCAGCCCACCGTAATCTGGAAGATCAGGCTGCGGGCTTCACTGGGGGGGCGGAATACCGGTTCAATGTAACGGGGCATGGCTGCATCCTGGGTACAGATGATTTTTGTTCAATCCCTTGACCTGATCTGATAGTAATCAACGAGTCACAATTGGCAACTATTTTACGTCTCCGGGGGTGTTATGAAGGTTCTGGTTGATCTCTGTGTCGTACCGATGGGGGTGGGGGTCTCTGTTTCAAGTTATGTTGCTGCCTGCGAAAAGGTACTGAGCGAGGCAGGGCTGAAGACGGCACTGCATTCCTACGGCACCAACATTGAAGGGGAGTGGGATGCGGTCTTTGCGGCCATCAAACGCTGCCATGAAGTGGTGCATCAGATGGGCGCCCCGCGCATTACCACCACCATCAAGATGGGTACCCGCACTGACCGGGATCAGACCATGGAAGACAAGATCAACAGCGTGCAGGCAAAGCTGGGGTAACCGCCCTGACTGCATGTCTGCACACTTTGCGGGGCCGGGCTGGAGATGGCTGATGCCGGCTATGACGCAGGGCTAGAGCGTGGATTCCGCTGAGGCGCCAGATACCCCCATGGCCCGCTTGACCCTTGACACCAGGGTGACCGCCTTGATCGGCTTACTCATAAAGTCGAAAAAGCCCAGCTCAAAAAGCCTGGCCTCATCATCATCGGTTGTCTTGTCACTGATCAGTATGACCGGTATTGATTTGAGATCATGGATGGCCTTGATCAGCTTGATTAACTGGAAACCATCGAAATTCGGCATCTCTTTGTCTGTCAGCACAACCTGAGGGCGGCTGGCAACGATCTCCTTGTATGCCTCCATGCCATCAGCGGCCAGCAACACCCGATAACCGTTGCTGACCAGAATCTCCTTCAGCATCTCCCGTGTCAGCTTGTCGTCGTCTGCAATCAGGACGGTTTCGGCCTTGGGCTTCTGGATTTGCCTGCCAAGATAATGTTTGCAAAAGGCAGCAAAAAACGCCTCACGGGAAATGACAGCCGGAACAACCGTCATCCCCTGGTTTTTGGCAATGGTCTGCGCCATCCTCATGTCAGTGGGGTCGGTCACTGCCAGCAGCAGGTTGTTGCCTTCCTGACGCAGCGGAAACAGGTTGAATTCAAGTGCCGTCTCAGGCGTAAGCAAGGCCAGCAGCTGCTTGGGGTAGCTGTACTGTTCAATACTGGTCAAATGCTTCATGTTGAACTGTTCAGCCAGCGCCTCAGACAGCTCATTTCCCGTGATCAGTCCCTTGTCCTCCAGAAACCAGCCAAAGCGTTTCTGCTCACGGTTGGCCAGTCTGATCATCCGCTCAACCGTTACCGGTGAAAGGATGCCCTTGTGTACCAGTATTTCTCCCAGCAGCTTTTTTGCCGTCATACATGCACCTGTGAGGTATGGGTCTCTGAAGACAGGTCAGGATCTGTTAGCGCTACTGTCTAACACAAGTTCCTGGATAGGTATAGATGCTATTAATCTGTGGGGACAACGGCCGCTGGACAGTAACCGGGCTGTTTGTGTGGACAGGCGATTGATGAGGGGGGATGCGTAAATCCAGGGGCAGAACGCCGACCCGGGCTGATCGAGCCGCTAGCGCAGCTCGCCTGGAATTTTTGATGCCAGCTCTTCGACACACTCCAATACAGACCTGCCTGAAGTATCAATCGTAATTCTCGGGCTTGTCCAATCATGATACTCCCTGCTTTGAACATCCTGCCAGGTCGGCAGGCGCAGGCCAAAGACCGTTGGGGGGCGTGTCTCTACCCTGGTCCGGTGTTCCTGGCTATCGGAGCAGGTTATCTCAATATTGACATGGTGGGCGCCGGCGTCCAGAGCGACCCGCTCCCATTCAAGGCGTGTTAACAGAATGGGGTTGCATGAATCAGCGACAACGCTGACGCCCGAATTAAGTATGTCTGATGCAACCCGGTACGCTAAACGATAGCCTTCCCCCTGGATCTCAATCGAGCACAACTCTCTTAACGCCTGCTCAATGGTATCAACCCTCACGTAGGCGGCCTTGATGCGACCTGCCAGCAGTTTGGCAATCGAGGTCTTGCCGCATCCCGGCAGGCCGGAAAAAATATAGAGTGTGGTGTTGTTCAATACACTGCTCCTCTCTGGAGGTCCACGCACAGTACGTCAGCCCGGGTTGATTGAGGCGGCAGGGTGGCTCCGGCTGTGTTTATCGGCACAGGGCCTCCGCAGCCTCGTCAATGGACCGGAACCGGGTTCCGTACTCTCTGAGTCCACGCATCCCGCTTTCTGAATTCACAATTTTGTCGCCGTCGCGTAGAAAAACAGCATTGATATCATTACGGCTGTAAACAGTAACCCGATGTCTTGATGGCAGGCATTCAATATGGATCTCGGTCTCTTTTGGGTAGCGAGCATACTTGCCGGAAAGCTGCCGATTGTTTGTTATGTTTCGAGTTGTTCCTGTCTGCTGCGTCCAGCGCTGGCCAGGCTTTGAAACCCCCAGCAGTCTGCAGGCCTCCATATCTCCATTAGAGCAGCGTTTGAATAAATTGTCCGTGCTATCCATATAGCCCGGTTTTTTCAGCTGTCTGTTTTTTGATTTGTTCTGACTTGCAGGTGCTGGACTGCTTATGCTCTCTGCTTCCAGCTGCTGTCCCTGACAGGGTTGGTCAGAGAAAACCAGCACACCATCCTTGCTACACTTATACAATGTTTCTGCGAAAGCTAGAGCAGGAATAAGCTGAATCAACATCAACAGTAAGTTTAATCTTAAAAATACCATGGCCTTGCCCCTTTTTAAACGTTCACGTGATAACCGGCCGCAATGGCGGAATGGTGCTGTTTAAATAACCAGCCAACTGATAAACAGGATGCTGTTGACGTTGAACCATTAGTAATTACTGTGGTTTGTTTGCTCGTTGGCCAATAGCATAACCGGTTATCAGTAGCACATACGAAATAGCTGAAAGTATAATTATAAGCATCACTGGATATGTCAAATAAGACAAAGCAAAAGCAATTATAAATGAAATTGTTGCCATTATGTATGCCAGTTTCATGGTTTTTGTCTGAGCTATTCTGGAACATACAAAGCCTGCAAGTATCGACAAAAAACTGCCTAAAATGCTGCTGATTACGAAATGTGGTTTACTCAAGTATTCTGAGATTGATTTAATGTTGTTAACAGTTTCATGTGGTATGCCATTGATAATTGAATAAACTGAATAAGCAGAATAAATCATGCTTGATAATAACATTGAACCGCCTATATCTATTAGTAATCCAATAATCAGGCCCATAATTGGAGCTGAAACGCTGTTGCCGCTATATTCGTTTGAACTTTGCTCAGAGCTGGATGACGAGTTCATGTGACAGGTTCCTGATTTCCATGAGATAACCGGCTGGCGATGCCGGAGCAGTGCTGCCTGACTTGCCTGCCAACTGACGACTGAGGAACTGGTGGAATTCAGCACACAGTAAGCCAGTCCGAGTTGATTGAATTGTTAGATGTTGATCAGATATATTGGCTACCGTTTGTCTAATATTTCTTTTATCTCTTTGAGTTGTGTTTGAATAGCATCTGCAGTTACTCCATTTTTATAATTCATGATAACTAGTTTTACAGAGACAAGAAAAACACCAGTTTCCAATAAAAGATCATGTGTGAAACCCGTTGTGAAAAGAGCACTGATAAATAGAATAAGCGTAATGGCCATAACTACTAATGAAGCAGGGTCCTTCTTGTGGATGTATCTCATAAGATAGCCTCTAGCGTTCTCGAGATAGCCGGCTGGCGATGCCGGAGCGGTACTGCCTGACTAATTGGTAAATACGAGATAGCATGTTAATTTACTCAACGATGCTGTTGAAAGCGTAAAATTGTTTATGGCGCGTAGGCAACTTTGCTGAGCGCATTAGTATTTGCAGGCACATTGGACTGTGTCCAGGTGGTACCGCCATCGTGAGTAACAAATGCATAGCCGGACATCGGATAGGATTGTGTCGAACCAACAGTAACCGCGTGAGAGTTGTTGATAGCGTCAATACCGAGCAGGAACAGGTTGCTTACTCCCAAAGCATTTTGCTCAATCCAGTTTATACCGCGATCATGGGTCAGTATGATGTAGTTGAAGTCCAAAGCTGCCCACCAATTCTCAGTATCAAGCATAATCAGGTCATTGATGTCAGCATTGGCACCACCACCAGCCATAACTTTTGAACAGGATTCCCAGGTGGTGCCACCATCGGCTGTCGAGGCACAAGATCCTTGAGCACCATTGATGGTGACATGATTGACATCTGTTGCAGTAACACCAATGACACCGGCAGGGAAATCCACCTTTGCATTCGAGATCTGTTCCCAGGTTGTTCCACCATCCACTGTCCTGACAACAACACCTTTGGTGGAATTTGTTTCCCCTCCAACAGCGTAAATGACATTTTCATCAATAGCCTTAATGCCTTGCACTACACCCAGGTTGAAGCTGCTGAGGTCGTGTACCGTCCAGGTCTGGGCAGCATCGCTACTATGCAGCACCAGACCGCTAAAGGCACTTACCCAGAAGTGTCTGTTGCCAACCACGGAAATATCATAAAACTCATTTGATCCAACTGCACTTGGGATGGTGGTGATTTTTTCCCAACTGTTACCCTGATTGCTTGAATGAATGATTGTACTGTTTGTTCCAACCACCCAAATATTTTGTGCGTCTGGCACATACAGATTATTTGCGCCAAAATTTTGCATAACAGCTGCATTTTCACCTGAACGTGACCAGTTGTTACCCCCATCGGTACTCAGGAGGACAGTGGATGGACCACTGGGATTATTATGCCCAACAGCCCAGGCCACGTGTTGCGTGGTGTCACCTGACCCGCTACAGGAGATCATTAAACAAGAAAAAACAATAAAAACAAAAAGGTAGCTGATAACTTTCATGAAAGGTTCCTTTACATGTCAACGTGTCCTGGTGCACCGGTCTGGTACTGGGCGTGTTTTGAGGCTAACCGGCCAACTGACGATTGAGAAACAGGTGGAATTAAGCACACAGCTAGTCAGTCCAAGTTGATTGAGCCGTTAGAGCAAATTTTGATGAAATCATTTCTGTGCTCCTGTAAAAGTACTTATGTATTTCAAAAAGTCATAATATAGACCAGACTGAATTACCCTAAAACTGTAATCAAATGCTAAAAAATTACGACTGCGTGTTTCCATTGAGCCAACAAATATTCCATTCTTTTTAGCTGTAAGCATAAATATATAAAATTCATTGCTTTTAGTGACAGGGAGATTAATGTCTAAAAAAAGCTCTTTGGTTGACCCTCTTGCAACTACATCTCCATATGAAAATGGTTCGCATCTACCTTTGTAAATTTCATAAATATATTCTGCATCAGAAACAACTGGCTCCCATGCAATTTCAACTGGTGGCTTATGTATTTCGCCTTTTCCACAATTTTTCCTGCTAATTTTCTTTGCATTATCTATTGGACTTGTTATGTGAATCAGCTTTGTCATATTAATATCTAGTTTTTTAGGTTTGTCATTTTCTAAGTTTAATTGAACTCCTACTTTTAAATCACCTTGAAGTGTTCCTTGCAAATGTTTAGTCTGCCTAGATACAACTTTCATGTAATAATTACCAGGCGGCAAACCAAATATTTGATATATTCAGCCTTCATATACAACTTTCGGTGAAACAACTGTGTTCGCATTGTTGTTACGAAACCAAAAATCGATATGGTCCAATTTAGTTAATACCTGCCCATCAAACAACACCATTCCTTCTACATTCGGAGTTTCCGCAAACGAAAAAGATTTTGAAAAACACAACCATACAATAACAGCACAAAATATAAATATTTTTACGTGTTTCAAGATGTTTGCTCCATTATAAATTTGTATATTGCTCTAACGTTCACGAGATAACCGGCTGGCGATGCCGGAGTGGTGCTGTCAGACTAACCTGCTAACTGACGACTGAGAAGCTGGTGAAATTCAGCGCACAGTAAGCCAGTCCGAGTTGATTGAGCCGTTAGGTAAAGCAGGCGTTGCAAAGTTATACCTCCTAAGGCTCTGGCAACGACCTGTTAGTAATGTCTTTAAACCAAAGGTTTGAAAGATGATTTTCAAAATTTTCTGTTGCGAGTGAATATGAATCTACGCGTACTAAGGCCTTAAATGCATTTTCAAGCTCCTGAGGTGATGCATACTCGAGAACTTTCTGAGCTTTTCGGCTATGAATCATGCATAAATGATAAATATTTCTCATGTCCCATACATGGAGAAATGCACTACGGCATTTGGTGCATTTGAAATAGGTTGCATAATGCTGGTTTAAGCTCCTTACGGTAGAAAGCTTGTTGCCGCATGCTTGGCAAAACATTTCTTTCATCATGACTTTACCTAACGTTTACGAGATAACCGGCTGGCGGAGCCGGAGCGATGCTGCCTGAGTTACCAACCAACTGACGACTGAGAACTGGTGCAATTCAACACACAGTAAGCCAGTCCGAGTTGATTGAGCCGTTAGAAGTAACGACGAACTGACCCAAGTTGGCGTTTACCTTGTGTTGCCACAAACCGCCCACCGGGGCCGGAAATACTGACTTGCTAGACCTTGCCGACTTGCCGAAACAGCTTACCAAACAACCACTGAATTTTAACTTGCTGCGAAAAGCCCGCCAGCCCAGATGTAATGCGGCCTAGCTGGCCGAAGCGTTTTTGACTTTAGGTGCCACGAAGGACGCTGCTACAAAAAGCTTCTAACGTTTATTAGACACCATAAATTTTTGATAAAAAACGTAAAACTGTCGGTTTGTGCGGCGTGACTTTTCTCAATTAGCTGTTATTATTTACCTAACATAAATAAAAAACGTCCTAAATATAGAGGGGAAAACGTCATGCAGAACCAGCCTGCTAAGCCCAAGTTGCTCGATCAGTTGCGTGATCGTATCAGGTTGAAACATTACAGCCGCCGGACTGAGGATGTGTACCTTGATTGGGCAAAACGTTACATACTGTACCACAAGAAAAGGCATCCGCAAGAGATGGGCAAGCGGGAAGTTGAAGAGTTTCTAACCTACCTGGCAACAGAGCGGAATGTGGCGGCGGCTACTCAAAATCAGGCAAAGGCGGCTTTGCAGTTTCTGTACAAGGAGGTGCTTGAAATTCAGTTACCCTGGCTGGATGAGGTGGAGCAGGCCAAGAAGCCGAAGCGGTTGCCGGTGGTGCTGACTGAGAAGGAGGTGCAGGCGTTGCTGGCCCAGATGCCGCAGGCCTATGCCATGCTTGCCCGGCTTATGTATGGAACCGGCATGCGGCTGCTGGAGATATTTCGTCTGCGGGTGCAGGATATTGATTTTGAACGGTGCGAGGTGCTGATTAGGGAAGGAAAGGGGGCCAAGGATCGGGTGACGATGCTGCCGCAGTCGTTGAGGGTGTCGTTGCAGGAGCATTTGAAGCAGGTAAGAAGGCTGCATGAGCAGGATCTTTTGAAGGGGCACGGTGAGGTCTGGATGTCGGATAGTCTGGCCCGTAAGTATCCCAATGCCGGGCGGGAGTGGATCTGGCAGTATGTCTTTCCGTCTGCGCGGTTGTCGGTTGACCCCCGTTCCGGTGTGACCAGGCGGCATCATCTGGATGAAAAAGGGCTGCAGCGGGCAATCAAGCAGGCCGCAGCGGATGCCGGGTTGACCAAGAACGTAACGCCCCACACCCTACGTCATTCCTTTGCCACCCATTTGCTGCAGGCCGGTTACGATATCCGAACGGTGCAGGAGTTGCTGGGACATAAGGATGTGCAGACGACCATGATCTATACCCATGTGTTGAATAAGGGCGGGATGGGGGTGTTGTCGCCGCTGGACCGGCTTGCCTAGCAGGTATTGGAACGTTCCGGGAAAGAAACAAAAAAGCCCTTGATGCTCAAGGGCTTTTGGATTGCATCGGATGATGCTGATTGTTGTGTGGTACCAGAGGCCGGACTCGAACCGGCATGAGGTTGCCCTCGGCAGATTTTGAGTCTGCTGTGTCTACCATTTCACCACTCTGGCAAAGTCTTGAGACTATACCTAATCAATCCGGTGCGCGTCAAGAGGCTTTATGCCAATTTCAACTCAAGATGTTCTCTCGGTTGGTTCGTCTCCGCCTCCTCAACCTGCTGTCTGTACGCCTTCTGTGCCTCAATCCCCGCTACCGGGACAGCATGCTTGGTCTGGAACCGGATTATATGTCGGGGGTTGGGGTGCGTGGCTGCCCTTTGTCTGCTTTGTTGATGATGGCGGCGATCTGGTTGGCAAATGCCATGGTCAGTTTCAGGTCATCATGACTGAAGGCGCCGGCGTTTTTGTTGATCGCCTGCAGGACACCGATTACTGCTCCGTTGACCCGTAGCGGCACGGCAATCATGTCGCGGGTGGTAAATCCCAGTTCCTGGTCGGTAAACTTGAAGAAGCGTTCATCGGACTGGACATCCTGTACTATGATCGGCAGGTCATTCTGGGCAACCCACCCGGCAATTCCCTGGCCTTTGGGCACACGGAAGAACGGCAAAAGTTCTTCTCTGCCGCCGGTGACTACTTCAAAGTCAAGGTGGCCGGTAAATTCGTCGAGCAGCAGCAGGCTGCCGGCTTCAGCGCCGGTCAGGCGGCAGACGGATTTTACGGCGTGGTCCATAATGACGGAACGCTCGTGGGATGAGTTGACCAGGGCTGCCATTTCCATCATGGCCTTTAGTTTTTCATGGGTGATGTCGTCGTTTGCTTGCTGGGGCATGGTGTCTTCTCCAGGAAAAATGTGCCGTGGGGCTGTGCTGTGCGTGACCTGTCCGGCAGCAGCAGAATGGTGTTACCGGTTGGTTGTTGTCACGTGCCTGCAATGATCGGCCATGCAATACGTTGCGACAGTTGTTGGCCCTAAGCTGTCGGAGCAGTTGGTCTGGTGATGCCGGGTGTTGCCCGACGAGCGTTTTTAGTATATTCAAACAAGATAGTTGTTGCAGAGGACTAAACGGGTCTTACAAGTTCCACTTATAGCATATTTTTTTACATTCGCAAGTGAAGGACAGGGTTGAGAGATTATGAATACTCCGGAGAAAACGACTACCGCACAACTTCAGGCCTGGGACAAGCAGTATGTCTGGCACCCCTTTACCCAGATGCAGGACTGGCTGGCTGATGACCCGATTGTGATCGTGGCGGGGGAAGGGAGCTGGCTGATCGATTCGGATGGCAACCGTTATCTGGACGGTGTCGCCTCCCTGTGGACCAACGTGCATGGCCATAGCCATCCTGCCCTGAACAAGGCACTGGCTGATCAGGCAGCGCGTCTTGAACACTCGACATTACTGGGGCTGGCAAATGAGCAGTCAATCCTGCTGGCAAAGCGGTTGATTGAGATCGCTCCGGCCGGATTGAGCAAGGTCTTTTATTCCGATAACGGTTCTACGGCGGTGGAGGTGGGGCTGAAGATGGCCTATCAGTACCACTGCCATCAAGGGGAGCCGCAGCGCAGCAGGTTTCTGCGGCTGCAGCATGCCTACCATGGCGATACCATCGGTTCCATGAGTGTGGGCGGGATTTCGATCTACCATGACACCTTCAAGCCGCTGCTGTTTTCAACCATTGAGGCCCCGGCGCCCTATTGCTACCGGTGTCCCATGGGGCAGAGCGATCCGGCAGCCTGCGGCATGGCCTGCCTGGGGGCGCTGGAGCAGTTGATGCGCGAGCACAGGGAGCAACTGGCCGGGATGCTGATGGAACCGCTGCTGCAGGGGGCGGGCGGGATGCTGGTGCATCCCGCCGGATATCTTAAGGGGGTGCGGGAGCTGTGTGACCGCTACGGCGTGCTGCTGATCACCGATGAGGTGGCCACCGGCTTCGGGCGTACCGGCAGCATGTTTGCCTGTCAGCAGGAGGGGGTAGCACCGGATATCATGGCGATCTCAAAGGGGCTCTGTGCCGGGTACCTGCCGCTGGCAGCCACCCTGGCAACCGAGGAGATCTACCAGGCCTTCCTGGGGAATTATGCTGAGTTAAAGACGTTCTTTCACGGGCATACCTTTACCGGCAATCCGCTGGCCTGTGCCGTTGCCCTGCGCAGCCTGGAGCTGTTTGAGGAAACCGCTCTGCTGGAGTCGGTCGGGCAACGCAGTAAACAGTTGACGGCCTTGCTGCAACAGCTGGAGGATCACCCCCATGTGGGTAATCTGCGTCAGTGCGGCCTGGCAGCAGGAATTGAGCTGGTGCAGGACAAGGCGACGAAGGCAGCCTACCCGTGGGAGGAGAAACGTGGTGTGAAGGTTTGTCTGGAGGCCCGCAGGCATGGGGTCTTTTCCCGTCCGCTGGGCAATACGGTGGTGGTGTTCCCGCCGCTGGCGATTACGGCAGATGAGCTGGCATTTCTTCTGGATGGGCTGCAAAAGGCGATCAGGGCGGTAACGGATTAGTCCTGAGCAGGCGGTTCAGCTGGCGGATCAGTCTCTGTCGCTTCATCAGGGGCTTGGGCAGCCTCTGCCTCTGCGGCCTCTTGCTCAGCCGCCTCCTGTCTGAGCCGTTCCTGGCGCTCCTGTTCGTCCTTTTCAAGCCAGGCCTTTTCAAGCTCGCTGGCCGGGATTTCAAGGCTGCTGAGGCTGAGCCTGCGCAATCCGCCGTCACGGCTGTTCTCGATCAGGCTGATCGGGCCGGACAACTCGGCTGAAAACTCTTCAACCGCGTCCCCCAGATAAATGGTGACCCCTTCATGCACCCGGTCCTTGATATTGATCTTTGGGTTTGAGCCGGCTGGACGGTGGGAGCGGACATCAAGGATGACCCGGGCAAGCTGCTGCTTCTTTTCAGTCAGGGAACTCTGCTCCTGCAGGTCTTTGGTCTTGGCGATCTGCTGCTGCAGGGCCTCAAGCTGTTCGAGCAGGATATGCAGCCGGTCAAGGTCGTGGTAGTCAACGCCGCTATGGATGGTGGTCTTGACCGCAGACGGTGCTCCCAGCTTCTTGGCCTCAAGACCTGCCAGGGTGACGCAGTCTCCACCTGCCAGCAGGCCGGTGCTGAGGCTGCCGCGGCAATGGACGCTGCAGTTGCGCAGCTCAACATCAACCTGCATGTTGCCCCAGCATTCAACGGTGCTGTCATGGATGAAATGGGCGGTAATGGCGCCGCCGCAGAGGATGCTGCCTTTACCCTGACCATCCATGCCGCAAAATTCAATGTTGCCATGGGATACCAGGCGGCAGGCACCCACGTTGCCGGTGATCTTCAGCCCTTTGCTGGCGCTGACCTGAAAACCGTCCAGCACATCACCGCGCACCTCGACAAAGCCGTTAAAGCGGATATTGCCGACGCTGAAGCCAACATCGCCATCCACCACGTATTCTTCAACCACATGGACGGTCTCACCGTCCTGTTTGACCCGTCCGTGGATTTCGGCAATCAGGATATCGTTCTGCTCGCCTCCCGAACGGACGTTCTGGCCCAGTTTCAGCAGCAGCGCCTTGCCTGATTCTGCCGGGACCGGTTTGCCACGTACGGTCCTGCCGGTGATACCGCTGGTGGGGGGCAGTATCCGTCCGATTTCCTGGTCAGGGTCCACGTTGATGAACTGCTGAACCGCCCTGAAGTCAATCTGGCGTTTTTCAGGGTCGTCATCAGCTGCGGTCTCGGCGGGTGGCTGATCAGCGGGGGCAAAGCTGAAGGCCAGCCTGCCGTCTTCCCCGCGCAACGGCTGGATGCCGGCTGCCAGCAACCCGTTGGCGCTTGTGCCGGGACGCGCTTCACACAGCAGCTGCTGCACAGCCTCGTCGTCAATGCCGGTGGTAATACCGTTTGCAGCCAGATAGCCCTGCAACTCATCGGCACTGGGCGGAGAGCCGTCAGCCTTGACCTCGAGGTGAGCACGGCATTCCATCTCATCCTGAGAGAGACTCAAGATCAGTTGGTAGCCGGTCTGGGCGTGGTAAAAACGTTGTCCGTCCGGCTTGCTTTCCTGTGTCTGGGTCGGTTGCTCGCTCATGGTCGCTCCCTGTAATCAGTTTTAGCTTAGCATAAATTACCCTTGGGTAAAGTATAAATCATTGCAGCAGCTTGGATGAGTGTGCCATAGTACGGGCACTAACCTGACGCAGGCGGAATCCATGGGCATGAGTGAATTGACACGAATTCTTATCATTGATGACGACGAGCCGGGGCGGCAGGTGATGGAGCTGCTGCTGAAGAAGGCCGGATTTGCACCGCTTTCCGCCGAGAACGGCGCGCAGGGGGTGGCGCTGGTGCATGAGGGGCGGGCCGACCTGGTGCTGGTCGATCTGTTCCTGCCTGACAAAAACGGCATTGAGATTTTAAGGGAGATCCGGCAGGTTGCCCCGGAGCTGGAGGTGGTGGTGATTACCGGCCATGCCTCTGCCGAGACCGCCGTGCAGGCTATGAAGGAAGGGGCCTTTGACTACATAACCAAGCCGGTCAATTTTGAAGAGCTGAAGATCGTGATTGCCAAGGCCTGTGAAAAGCAGCGCCTGCTGTCGGAAAACGTCTACCTGCGTAAACAGTTGCAGGAGCGTTTTCAGTTCAGCAGCATCATCGGCGGCTCTGCTGCCATGCAGCGCCTGTTTGAACGGATGCAGCGGATCGTCAAGACGGATTCAACGGTGCTGATATTCGGTGAGTCCGGCACCGGTAAAGAACTGGTTGCCAAGGCGTTACACCACAATGGCCGTCGCAAGGGGCATGCCTTTGTGGCGGTCAACTGTGGCGCCATCCCGGAAAGCCTGCTGGAAAGCGAGCTGTTCGGCCATGCCAAGGGGGCCTTTACCGGAGCGGTGCGGGACAAGATCGGCAAGTTTGAGGCGGCCAACCATGGCACCATCTTCCTGGATGAGATCGGTACCATGCCGATGCACCTGCAATCCAAGCTGTTGCGGGTACTGCAGGAACAGGAGGTGGAGCGGGTCGGCTCCACCAAGCCGATCAAGCTGGACGTGCGGGTGATCTCCGCCACCAATGCCGACCTTGAAGACCAGGTGCGGCAGGGCAGTTTCCGTGAAGACCTGTTCTATCGCCTGAATGTCATTCCGCTGCAGTTGCCGCCCCTGCGTGAACGGCGTGAAGACCTGCTGCCGCTGGTCAGCCATTTTCTGGACAAGTTCTGCCACCTGATGGGACGGCCTTTGATGAGCCTCAACAAGCCGGCCCTCGATGCGCTGGAGCGCTACCGTTGGCCCGGTAACGTGCGCGAGCTTGAAAACGTGGTGGAACGGCTGGTGGCATTGACCGAGCAGGACAGCATCGGGCCCGATGACCTGCCGGTTGAGATTACCGAGGCATCCGAACGCCCCAAAGGGGTCTGCCTTGATCTGTCGCCGGAAGGGATTGATATGCCGGCTGCCATTGAAGAGCTTGAACGCAAGATGATCAGTAAGGCGTTGCAGATGTCCAATGGGGTAAAGGCCAGGGCCGCTGCCCTGCTGGGGCTGAACCGTACAACCCTGGTTGAAAAGATGAAGCGGTTAGAAATTAACTGAGGAGCGCTGCCCCCTGATCCTGAAGGTGGCCTTGAAGGTGGCGGCCTTGATCCCCTCCTCGGTCATGATCTCCGTCATCCCCTCAATATTCCGGTCCTCCTGATCCGTCACCCTGGCCTCGGCCCGCACACGCCCCCAACGTACCGGGGCATGAAACTCCAGTCCCAGCTTGATGGTCACAAAATCAGTCCCTTCGGGCAGCAGACTCTTGATTGCCATGGCCAGGGCGGTGTCTGCCAGCGCGACCACCGCCCCGCCATGCATCAGCCCCTTGCCCTGGCAGAGCGCTGCCTTGAACGGCATACTCAGCACCGCCTTGCCGTTTTTGGCCTCGTGGATGGTCATGCCAAGGAACTCCTCAAACGGTGCTGTAGCGATCCATTCCGGCAGCTGAAACGGCAGTTCTTCGTCTTGGTTAACCGGAAGATCATATATGTTTTCAAACATGGTAACTCCTCAATCCTTTCATCCTTCAACCTTCACTCTTCGCACTTGTTTTTCTACCCCCAGATCCCGGCCAGCGGTTTTCCGCAGCTGGCGCAGGCACCATCCCGCAGGTTCAGCTGTGTGAGCGTATAGCCGCGGCGTCCGATCAGTACTGCTCCGCAGGCGGTGCAGATGGTCTGTTCCCGGCCATTGGTCACGTTTCCTTCGTAGATGTACTTCAGGCCGGCCCGGACACCGGCCTCAACTGCCCGCTCCAGCGAGCTGAGCGGGGTGGGAGGGTGGTCCGGCATCCGATAACAGGGGAAAAAGCGCGAGACATGCCAGGGGGTGTCCGGCCCCAACTCATCGGCAATGAACCGGGCAATGCCGTTCAGTTGTTCCATGTCATCATTTTCTCCCGGTATCACCAGGGTGGTGATCTCAATCCAGATGCCGCGTCTGCGGTAGTCCCTGATGCAGTCCAGTACCTCGCTCAGCTGTGCACCGCAGACACGCTGGTAAAAGCCGCTGCTGAACCCCTTCAGGTCGATATTGGCGGCATGCAGCACCGGTGCGATCATCCCCAGGGCCTCTGAGCTGATGTAGCCGTTGGTGACAAAGATGTTGTAGAGGCCGGCTTCCGCTGCCAGCCGTGCGGTTGCCAGGGCGTGTTCGAACCAGACCGTCGGTTCGGTGTAGGTGTAGGCAATCGAACGGCACCCGCTGGCCATTGCACGACGCACCAGTTCAGCCGGCGGAAGCGGGCGGCCCGGCATCTGGCCGCTTCCCTGGTCATCATACTTGGCAATATCGGCATTCTGGCAATGCAGGCAGCGGAAATTGCAGCCCACAGAGGCAACGGAATAACAGTGCGAACCGGGCAGGACATGGAAAAGCGGTTTTTTCTCAATTGGATCGCTATGTTCTGCCACAATCAGGCCCGAAACCAGTGAGTACAGTTGCCCGCCCCGGTTTTCACGCACCCGGCAGATGCCGCGACCGCCATCAACAATCGTGCAGTGGTGCCGGCAAAGGTGGCACTGAACAGTAGTGCGCTCCTGTGTTTCAAAACAGAGTGCATTTTCCATAAAAATACTCCCAGTGCTTGCGAGAATACTGTTTACTGGTATATCTATACCCGATAGTCAGCTGAATGCAAACCGGTTGACAAGTACATCTGTTGGAGCGACCTATGCGCAGACGAAGCACCCTGCAGATATCGCTGGTCCTGATTGGCGGCATGCTGGCCCTTGGCGGTTGCGGTAAAAAGGAGGAGCGGCACGTCTATAAAAACAAGCAGGACTGCCTGGATGACTGGGGCAACGATCCCAAAAACTGTGAGGAGATGAAGCAGGGGGATCGTAACTACAGCCACGGCTATTTCTACGGCCCCCGTTTTAGCATGGGGCGTACCTACCCCGGTCAGGGCAGCCGTTCCATCCGGACGGTTTCAGTCTCACGGGGCGGTTTTGGCAGCCTTTCCTCCTTCCACTCCTCTTTCGGAGGCTAGCCGGATGCAACGGATCAGCCGTCCGCCCCGCATAAACTGGCAGCAGAGTGTTGAGTCCCAGGGGATGGCGTACCATACCATTGATGACGAGCCGTATTGGGATGAGACGGCCTGTTACCGTTTTGACGGCGCCGAGATCGATCTGCTGGAAGATGCCACCAATGAGCTGCAGGAACGCTGCATTGAGGCTGCCCAGCATGTCATCGACAAAGACCTGTTCGATAAGCTGCAGATCCCGCCCCATGCGGTTCCGCTAATCGTTGATTCCTGGGAAAGGGATGAGCCTTCGCTCTATGGCCGCTTTGACCTGGCCTACGATGGCCATACACCGCCCAAACTGCTGGAATACAATGCCGATACTCCCACCTCTCTGCTGGAAGCCAGCGTGATCCAATGGTTCTGGCTGAAGGATCTCTACCCCGATGCCGACCAGTTCAACTCGATCCATGAACGGCTGATAGAGGCCTGGAAAGGGATGCGGATCGGGTCAACGGTGCACTTCTCCTGTGTGGCTGATGCGCCGGAGGATTTTGGCAATCTGGAATACCTGCGGGATACGGCCATCCAGGCCGGACTGACCACGTCCCAGCTGTTTATGAACGATATCGGTTTTGAAGAGGTGGCAGGGCGTTTTGTTGACCTGGAGGACCGGCCGATTGATCTCATGTTCAAGCTGTATCCCTGGGAGTGGCTGGTAAATGAGTATTTCGGCCGTAAACTGGCAACAGCCCGGATGCGCTTGATTGAACCGGCCTGGAAGATGCTGTTGTCCAACAAGGGGCTGCTGGCAATCATGTGGGAGCTGTTTGAAGGGCATGAAAAC
The DNA here is from genome assembly GCF_015239775.1 of Trichlorobacter lovleyi. Classification (NCBI taxonomy): domain Bacteria; kingdom Pseudomonadati; phylum Thermodesulfobacteriota; class Desulfuromonadia; order Geobacterales; family Geobacteraceae; genus Trichlorobacter; species Trichlorobacter lovleyi. The sequence goes on along the minus strand of NZ_CP058409.1, from coordinate 2,211,932 downwards.
CTGCTGCGGGCCGGTTTTGAGGCCGGACCGTTCAGGGATAATTATGTCACCAAACCGCTGCTTTCCCGTGAGGGTGAAAACGTGACCGTACATCGTAACGGTCAGGTGCATGAGGTTGAGGGCAGCTATGGCGGCAAGGCGCCGGTGTACCAGCAGCTGGCGCAGATCCCCTGTTTTGACGGCAACTATCCGGTGATCGGCTCCTGGATTGTGGCCGGTGAATCTGCCGGGATCGGCATCCGTGAGGACCGGCAACTGGTCACCACCAATGCCAGCAGGTTTGTACCCCACTATTTTAACTGATCTTTCAGTATCAGACTTAACGGAGGTTAGTCATGAACGAACTGCAGCTGGATTCCTTTCAAGGCCTGATTGATTTTGGCAAGTACTTTGTTGCAGCGCTCTGTTTTCTGCTGGTGTTCTGCACCATCTACTGCAAGGTGACCCCGTACGACGAGCTGAAGCTGGTGCGGGAAGGCAAAACCGCCCCTGCCATCAGTTTCGGCGGTGCCTTCATCGGTTTTGTGCTGCCGCTGCACAGTGCCATCACCCACAGTGTCGGTTTTCTGGATATGCTGATCTGGGCCCTGGTGGCCATGGTGGTGCAGATACTGGTTTTCTCCATTGTGCGGGTCATTTTCAAGGACCTAGTCAAGCAGATTGAGGATAACCAGGTTGCTGCCGCCACACTGCTGGCCTTCTTCTCGGCTGCCATCGGCCTGTTGAATGCCGCCAGCATGACCTACTAGAGCGTATGTACGATCATCGCTCCATAGAGATCCTGACCGGCCTGAGCGCTGAGCAGCGTGCGGCACTTGGCGAACTGTATGCCCGGCTTGATGAAGAGTTGCGGGTGGAGGTGCATCGCCGGCAGCGTGAGCTGTTCAAGGAGTGGCTTGCCCTGGGCAGGGTGGCCCCCAGCCGGGGCGGCGAGGCCGGCTATGCTGCCTTTCTGGCGGTCTTGAAACAGATCTGGATAGAGCAGGCACCACAGGTGACGCAGCCGGTCCGTGAGCACAAGCCGTACAAAAAACGGCTGCGGGCCGCACTTGAAAAACGCTATCTGACCGAGCTGATTCGTTTGCGTGAGCAGGAGGGGCTGTCATGGCGACAGTTGTCGGATCACTTTAAGAAAGAGTTTAGGAAAACCGTTTCGCATACCTACCTGAAGCGGATCTATGAGGAGCATCAGGCAGAGCAGAAAGGGCTTTAACCCCCTTCATTCCCCCCTTGTCAGGGGGGATGCTACCCTACCTCGGCGTACTCCCGCACCCTGAACTTTACCCCCAGCCCTTCAGCTACTCTGCGGCAGGCCTCAATGTCTATGCCGGGGATCGTGACCGCGGTTGCGGTCACATCAGGGATATAGCGGGGCGCCTCCCGCAGGAAATCGCAGACCCCCTGCCAGCCTGCTTCACCAAAGGGGGTGTTGCAGAGCCTGCCGTAGGTTGCGGCGTCAGGCGCGTTGAGACTGATCGAGATGCTGTCAACCAGCCCGGCCAGTTCAGGCAGGATGTTCCGTCCATGGGCCAGGTTGGCCTGACCGTCGCTGTTGATCCTGACCGGGTAGCCCCGTTGTTTCAGGGCCTGTGCCACCTGTTTGACCAGATCCAGCCGCAGCAGTGATTCCCCAAAACCGCAGAACACCACCTCATGAATATCCTCTGGCTGGCCGATGGCAGCCATCACTTCTTCAAAGCCCGGCTCGTGGTCCAGCAACAGGTTGTGTCCCTTAACGGTAAACTCGTCAAACTTGGCACAGAAGGTACACTGGTTTGAACAGCGGTTGGTGATGTTCAGGTAGAGCGAGTTGCGGATACGGTAGGCGATCTTGGTTGATTCATCCCAGAGCGGGATACCGAACAGGCGACCGGCATTCATGGTGGTAATCCGGCCGACATCCTCGACAGTCAGGCCGCGCAACTCGGCCACCTTTTCAGCGGTGATACGGGTGTAGGCCGGTTCATTGCGCTTGCCGCGGTGGGGCACCGGCGAAAGATAGGGACAGTCAGTCTCCAGCAGGAAACGCTCCAAGGGGACGTTACGCACCACTTCCCGCAACTGCTCATTGGAGGGGTAGGTGATGGTGCCGGGGATGGAGAGGTGCAGGCCCTGCTCAAGGCACTGTCGGGCAAAGGCCAGATCGCCGGAAAAACAGTGCATCACCCCACGGGTAACGCCAGCCTCCTTGATCATGGCCAGGGTTTCGGCATGGGCGTCACGGTCATGGATCACTACCGGTTTATCAAGCCTTTTTGCCATCTGCAGAAAACGTCTGAAGACCCGTTCCTGATCCTCACGGGGGGAACGGTTGCGATAGAAATCAAGGCCGATCTCGCCGATGGCAACGCATTTGGGGCTGGTCCGTGCCAGTTCTTCCAGCGCCATGACGGCGGCCTCATCAACCCCGGCAGCATCATGGGGGTGAATGCCCACCGTGCAGAAGAGGGCGGGGTGGCCGGCAGCGATCTCAACCGCCTGGCGGCTGGTGACCGGATCTGCCCCAACCACGATCATCCCTTTGACCCCGGCAGCCTCGGCCCGTTCAAACACCTGCGCCAGATCGTGCTGGAAGTCATCGTAATAAATATGGCAGTGGCTATCAATAAGGGTTGGCATAGTAGCTTATTTCCTGGTTTTAGGCCTGATTCCCCGCTTTTTCAAGGCGCGATCGATCTCTCTCACGTCAAAGCCGTCTACGATTATCTTGCCATTGTCAAAAACAATCAGTGGGACAATATCGCCATGAAAATGATCATGCCATTCCTGGTACCAGCGATGTTCCTGCTGGATATCCCGCGCTTCATAGGAAATTCCATGTGTGGCGAAATAACTTTCCGCCTTGGCACAGAAGCCTCAGCCATCGGCAACAAAGATGACGACCCGTTTGCTTGAAGGGTAAAGGAGTTGGTGGGCTTTGGGCTGAACCGCCTCTGCCTGATGGGGGCAGAAGGCGGCTATGGCCAGTATGAACAGAAGGTACAGAATGAAGTTTCTCATGGCGGGCAACATCACCAAATCAGGCTTCTAAGACAGGTTCCAGAGCAGCATTTCAAGAATGTCTTTGGGGCTCTTGCCCACCTCGGTCACGACAGTGGGTTCAAAGCCGCAGTGCATCATGCACTGGGCACAGCGGGGGTCTTTGCCCACCCCATAACTGTCCCAATCGACCTGCTCCATCATCTCTTTGAAGGTGGGGTAGTGACCGTCGGTGATCAGGTAGCAAGGGGCCTTCCAGCCCTGGGGGTTGCGGGTCGGGTTGCCCCAGGGGGTGCATTGCAGTTTTTTCTCCCCCTTCAGGAAACGCAGGTACATCGGGGTAGACCAGAAGCGGTGCTTCTTGCTCATCTCGTAGACCTGCCGGAACTTCTTCTCAATTTCCAGGCGCACCAGGAACTGCTTTTCCTCTTCAACCGCTTCATAGCTGAAGCCGGGTGCCACCAGGATACCGTCAACCCCGAGCTCTTCCAGTTGCTGGAACAGCATCTCAATCTCCACCAGATCGGTGTCGGTGAAGATGGTAGTGTTGGTACAGACCCGGAAACCCTTTGCCTTGGCTGCCTTGATGGCAGCCATGCCGGTCTTGAAGCAGCCTTTACGCTCCAGGATACGGTCATGGGTCTGCTCCAGGCCGTCCATATGCACGTTGAAGGTCAGGTTGGGGTGGGGCTGCATCTTTTTGATGGACTCTTCCATCAGCACGGCATTGGTGCAGAACATGATGTGGCGGCCACGGTCCAGGATCCCCTGTACCAGCTCATAGATATGGGGGTACAGGAACGGCTCGCCGCCGGTGATGGTGACCACCGGTGCCGGGCACTCATCCACCGACTTCAGGCAGTCCTCCAGCGACATCATGTCGTTGATGGTGTTGGCATACTCCCGGATACGTCCACAGCCGGAGCAGGTCAGGTTGCAGAGGTGGGTCGGTTCCAGCATCAATACCAGCGGGTACTTTTCAACCTTGTTGAGGTTGTTTTTGATGATGTACTTGGTCAAATCGTAATTCAAACGCCAGGGGAAACGCATGTAATCCTCGTGTGGCAGTGACACTTTTCCGCGATTTCTTCGTTGTTTTGCGGAACCGCTTGTGCGGCGTACATTTTCAGCACGCCTCCGCGCAGTTCCTTAAACATCTTGAACTCATTGAAAAATTGACACTGCTGTTGTTGTGGTTAGTGATGGAAAAATGCTGCTGCAGCCGTTGCTATGCCTTCGGCATCAATCCCCACATCCTTGCGGAGTTGTGCCTGGGTTCCTTGTTCAATGTACTGGTCCGGGATGCCGAGCCGCTTGACCCTGACCTGTGCCATGCCGTTGTCCTGCAGCAGTTCCAGTACGGCGCTGCCAAAACCGCCCTGCAGGACGTTTTCTTCAACCGTCACAATCCTGCCGGTTGTCCTGGCCTGAGCAAGGATCAGATCGGCATCCAGCGGCTTGATGAAACGGGCATTCACCACACTCGCGCTGATCCCCTGCTCTGCAAGCTGCTCAGCGGCCTTGACCGCGGGCATCACCGTTGAACCGATGGCGACAATGGTCAGGTCAGTGCCTTCCCGCAGCAGTTCCCCTTTGCCGATCGGCAGGCATTCCAGTTTCTTGTCCAGGGGGACGCCGTAGCCGGCACCGCGGGGGTAGCGCAGGGCCACCGGGGCTTTCAGCTCCAGTGCGGTCTTCAGCATGTGACGCAGCTCGTTTTCATCCTTGGGGGCCATAAAGGTCAGGCCGGGCAGATGCCGCATGAAGGAGAGATCAAACACGCCATGGTGGGTCGGGCCGTCATCACCCACCAGACCGCCGCGGTCCATGGCGATCACCACCGGCAGGTTCTGCAGACAGACATCATGGAAGACCTGATCATAGGCCCGTTGCATGAAGGATGAATAGATGGCGGTGACCGGTTTGAAACCGTCAGCGGCCAGTCCGGCGGCAAAGCAGACGCCATGCTGCTCGGCAATGCCCACGTCGAAGAAGCGCTCCGGCAGGGCTTCGCTGAAGAAGTTCAGGCCGGTACCGTCCGGCATGGCGGCGGTGATGGCCACTATCTTGGGATCCTCCTTGGCCAGATCGACCAGGGTGCGTCCAAAGACCTCGGTGTAGGAGAGGGTGGATGACTTGGCCGGCGCCTTGCCGGTTGAGAGATCAAAGGCCCCCACACCGTGGAATTTATCCGGTGTCTCTTCGGCCGGACGGTAGCCTTTGCCCTTGGTGGTCATGACATGCAGCAGCAGCGGGCCGTCAAATTCACGGGCATTGTTGAAGACCTCAATCAGGCCGGGCAGGTCATGGCCGTCAATCGGGCCGATGTAGTCAAACCCCAGGGCCTCAAACAGCGCGCCGGGTGTCAGAAATCCCTTGAGCGAGTTTTCAGCCCGGCGGGCAAACTTGAGGATATCCTTGCCAAAGGCCGGGATGCTGGTCAGCAGCTCCTTCATCTCCTTCTTCAGCTCACGGAAGTGGCGGGTGGTCATCTTGCGGGAGACAAAGGCGGAAAAGGCGCCGACGTTTTTAGAGATGGACATCTCGTTGTCGTTCAGCACCACAATCAGGTTTTTCTTGAGATGACCGGCCTGGTTCAGGCCTTCAAAGGCGATCCCGCCGGTCAGGGAACCATCACCGATGACAGCGATCACATTATTCTTCTTCTGATCCAGGTTGTCGGCAACCGCCATGCCCAGGGCAGCCGAGATGGAGGTGGAGGCGTGCCCCACTCCAAAGGCGTCATGCTCTGATTCGCACCGTTTGGGGAAGCCGGATATCCCTTTGTACTGGCGTTGGGTGGCAAAGCGATCCCGACGGCCGGTCAGCAGCTTGTGGGTGTAGGCCTGATGGCCAACGTCCCAGACGATCTTGTCCTGCGGGGTGGTAAAGCAGTAGTGCAGGGCCAGGGACAGCTCGACGGCACCAAGGTTTGACCCCAGGTGACCCCCGGTTTCCGACACGGTGGAGAGCAGAAAAGAGCGGATCTCTTCAGCCAGATCCGGGAGTTGCTCCGGTGTCAGTTTTTTCAGGTCAGCAGGGTTCTGTATGGTTTCAAGTAACATAGCGGTTTCCTTATGCAGAGGCATAGCCATTGGAGCGGAACCAGTCAACAGCCCGCCGGAGCGCCTCTTCTACCGGAGTCTGGGGAAGTCCCAGTTCATGTACTGCCTTGGATGCATCGAAAAACATGAATTTCTTTGCCATCTGCACACCGGCCAGCGGGATCAGCGGTTCTTTGCCGGTCAGCCGTGAAAGTGCTTCATTTGCATAGGCAGCCAGCAGGATCGGTCTGTAGGGCAGACGCACCCTGGGGGCTGCAAGACCGGTCAACTGCTCAAGCATGCTGAAGATGTCACGCAGGGTGAGATCCCGGTTGCCAAGGATGTATTTCTGGCCGATCCGCCCCTTTTCCGCTGCCAGGATATGGCCCCTGGCGCAGTCTTCCACGGCGATCAGATTCAGGCCGGTATCAAGGTAGGCCGGCATCTTGCGGTTCAGAAAATCCACAATGATCTTGCCGGTCGGGGTCGGTTTGATGTCAAACGGTCCCACCGGGGTGGAAGGGTTGACTATAATCAGGCCAAGACCCTTGTCAACGAATTTTTCCGCTTCCCGCTCTGCCAGAAACTTACTCTTTTTATAGTCTCCCACCATGTCGGCCAGGCTGACCGGCGTCTCTTCTGTGCCTGGCGTCCCATTGCCGGGATTTCCCAGGGTGCCGACACTGCTGGTGTAGACCACCCGTGTCACACCGGCAGCAAGGGCTGCAGCCAGCAGGGTGCGGGTGCCATCCACATTGGCGTGGTACATGGCCTGTGGTTCAGGGCACCAGAGCCGGTAATCGGCAGCAGCATGAAAGACCCAATCGCAACCGGCCATGCCCTGTTCAAGCTGCTGTTGATCATGGAGATCACCCTGCAGGATGGTAACATCCAGCCCCTGAAGATTGGCGGTGTTAGAGCCGTTCCTGGCCAGCACACGAACCTTGTGCCCATCCTTCAGCAGTTCCCGTACTATGCTGGCGCCGATAAATCCGGTGGCGCCGGTGACAAAAGCCTTCATGGTCTGTCGTCTCTCCAGAATGGGAAAAGCCCCGTCTTGCAACAGCGGGGCTTCCCGTACGTGGCTGTTACTGCCGGTAGCTGCTACTGCGCGTGCGTTCCTGCGGTCAGGCGGCGATATCTGCCCAGTGCGGTCAGCGGGAAGCAGTTGCGATAAATATGGTACTTGATCATGAAATACTTGGGGAACCCGGTGCCGGTAAAGGCCTCTTCGTCCCAGGTACCATCACTGTTCTGGGTTGCCAGCAGATACTGAATGCCCCGCTCAACCGCCTGGCAACTGACTTCGCCGGCAGCCATCAGGGCCATCAGGGCCCAGGAGGTCTGGGAGGCGGTGCTGGGGCCGCAACCCATCAGGGTGCGGTCCCAGTATGAATCACAGACTTCGCCCCACCCGCCGTCCAGGTTCTGCCGGGACTTGATCCAGTTGACCGACTTCTTGATATAGGGGCTGGTCATATCCTCGCCGATCGCCTCCAGCCCGATCAACACATACCAGGTGCCGTAAATATAGTTGACGCCCCATCTGCCAAACCAGGGGCCTTCCGGCTCCTGCTCGTTTTTCAGAAACTCCAGGGCGCTGACCGCCTGGGGATGGTCCTTGGAATAACCAAAATTGCCCATCAGCTCCAGCATCCTGCCGGTCAGATCAGCAGTGGGGGGGTCGATCAACGCTTCAAGGTCGGCAAAGGGGATCTTGTTCAGCATATGCTTGGTGTTGTCTTTGTCAAAGGCAGCCCAGCCGCCGTTTTCGCTCTGCATCCCCAGACACCAGTCAATACCGCGCCGGATGGCATCCTGACGGGCTTTGGTGTTCTTGACTTTGATATCCTTGATGGCGATCATCACGGCTGTTGAGTCGTCCACGTCAGGGTACCAGTCGTTCTGGAATTCAAAGGCCCAGCCACCCGGTTCCAGGTCCGGGGATTTGATCTTCCAATCCCCCTTGATCCGTACCTCGCGGTCAAGCAGCCACTGGGATGCCTTGATCAGGGACGGGTGATCCAAAGGAACACTGGCCTCCTGCATGGCTTGCAGTACCAGCGCCGTATCCCAGACTGGTGAGATGCATGACTGCAGTACCAAGGAATCATTGTCTTCAATAGTGAAATTGGCCAGGGCCTCCAACCCTTTTGCCACTGCCGGATGATCGTTGGCATAACCCAGACAGTGCAACGCCAGGATGGCATTCAGCATGGCGGGCTGGATGCCGCCCCAGTCGCCGGTTTTCTCCTGGTGTTCAAGGATCCATTGTTCAACCTTTTCGGTTGCCTGCTTCTTAAAGGGGCGGATCGGGCTTGATTCATAGACCTTAAGCAGGTGATCCACGCCGATGAAGAAGTTCTTCAGGGAGAAGATGCCATCTTCCTTGGTAAAGGTGTAGTCGGTGGGGCGTGGCGGACGGACGTATAGTTCCTGTACCCGTGCATGGGGCGGTAGTTTATAGACCGGGCGGTTGGCCATCAGCACCGACATGGGGATGATGGTGGCACGGGCCCAGCTGGAGAACTCATAGACGTTCAGGTAGGCCCAGTCAGGCAGCAGCATCAGTTCGATCGGCATGGAGGGGACACCCAGCCAGGAGAACTCGCCGAACATGGCCAGAAACGTCTTGGTAAAGACGCGTGATTTGAGAATACCGCCATTGGCCAGGATGAAGTCACGGGCCTTGCGCAGGGCGATATGGTCAGCCGGGTAGCCGGCCAGCTTCAGGGCAAAGTAGGCTTCAATGGTGGTGGAAAGGTCGCCCGGGCCGTTGTGCCAGACCGTCCAGAAGCCGTCCTCGGTCTGCTGGCGCAACAGGTAGTTGGCCATCTTGCGCTCTTTATCCTTGTCAACCATGCCAAGGAAGTGGAACAGCATGATGTACTCTGCCGTGATGGTGACGTTTGACTCAAGTTCCGCCCACCAGTAGCCATCCGGCAACTGCTCGCGAAAGAAAAAGTCACGGGTCAGTTCAACGGCCTTATCCAGAGGGTTGCCTGCACTGCCTTCCATCTTTTTCCAGATGGAGGAGGGAAGGCGGTGGACTTTTGCGGGGCTCTTGACACTGATGGCGGCCGGAGCTTCCACTGGTGCTGCCGTGGTATGATTAAACGATGTCAGAGCGTGGGAAATCGGGTATTTGCTTGACTTCATAGGGTTGATGCTTCTCCTGAAGGCAGATATGTGCTGCTGAATATGCAGCCCATGATGACGATAAACAGAGTTTTTGTAGCACAATAGTAAAAAAATGTACACACTCTTTGCTGAAAGTCCGTTGGATTGTGCAGGATTCTGCTGGTGCCGGACTTGCGGGGTGTGCTATATCCTACTTTCTGATGTTTCAGTGTGAAAGGATTTGAGCTTATTATGTTAACGGGAAAACAAAAACGTCATCTGCGTGGATTGGGACACAGCCTGAAACCGGTTATTCTGATCGGTAAAAAAGAGGTTGATGAGGCCTTGATTGCCGAAACCGAGGCCGCCCTGGCCTGCCATGAGTTGATCAAGGTAAAGGTGCTGGAAAACTGTATGCTCGATCGCCACGAGGCTGCGGAGGCGCTGTCGGAAGCCACCGGTTCGGATATTGCCCAGGTGCTGGGTAAGACCTTCCTGCTGTACCGTGCTGCAGTGAAGCCGGTGATTGTGCTCCCGACCGGTCAGGAGTAGCGTGCAGGTCATGGCTGGAACTGCTGGCGGACAGATTGTACGGGTTGACCTGACAAGCGGGCAGTGCTTTCGTGAGCAGCTTTCTGCAGAGGTCATGACCGCTGCGCTGGGGGGGAGAGGGCTGGGGGCGGCTTTATTGCAGGAGTATGCCAACCTTGATCCGCTCAGTCCTGAGATGCCGCTGGTACTGACCATCGGACCTTTGTGCGGCACGCCAGTCCCGATGTCCTCCCGTTGTGTGCTGACCGGTTGTTCTCCGCTTGCCAAAACCATCTTCAGTAGTACCAGTGGCGGTCCTCTGGGGCCTTGCCTGCTGGGTGCCGGTCTGACAGCGATTCTGGTGCAGGGCAGGGCAGCCAGCCCCTGCTTGCTTGAAATAAGCCAAGATGGCGAGCAGCTTGTGCCGGCGGACCAGTTTTGGGGGCTTGGTTGTGAGGCAGCCATGCAGCAGTTGGGCAAGGTTGGCGCTGCAGCTGTTATCGGACCTGCTGGAGAACAGCAGGTGCTGTACGCCTCTGTTGAAACAACATCCGGTGAACCGTTCAGTCGTGGCGGGCTTGGTGCGGTGATGGGCAGCAAAAGGCTGAAAGGGATTGTATTGAAAACCGGTCCGGCAACAGCGGCAATTGCTGATCAACCCGGTTTTGACAAGGCCCTGGAGGACCTGATGCGGCTCTTTCGTGCCTCGCCGTTTCTGCTTGGGCCACTAGGTATTCGCGAACATGGTACTTCAGCCTTGGTGGATCTGCTGAAACAGCGCGGCATGCTGCCGGGCAGACATTTTGCCTCATTCACCGGCGACGAGACCCGTTGGAACGCCCATGCCCTGCAGCAACGGTTTCATCCGCAGCCAGGTGGCTGTTATGACTGTACGGTGGCTTGCAAACGGATTGTGTCAGATGGAACGCTGCTGCCGGAGTATGACCAGCTGGCGGCCTTTGGCGGCCTGTGTGGTCTGGACGATCTGGAGCAGATCATTGAGCTGTGCAGCTGGTGCCATGATCAGGGGGTTGATCCGGTCTCTTATGGCTCTGAAAAAATAGCGACTGCAGGAGAAACGGCCATGACTGTCAAGGGGCTTGATCTGCCTCCCTATGATCCCCGTGCCTCAACCGGTCTGGCCCTGGCCTATGCCACTTCTCCCCATGGTGGCAGCCATCTGCCTGCCTGGCCGATCGCCTCGGAGATCCTGCGCAAGCCGGTGCCCACTGACCGTTTCTCCTTTGATGGCAAGGCCAGAGTGATTGCCATGTTTGAGGATGCCAATGCTGCAGTAGATTGCCTGTCACTCTGCCGGTTTGCCTCTGCAGCGGTTGAGCTGGAAGAGTTGGCAGCCCTGCTGTCAGCGGTTGCTGGTCAGGGGTACAGCCCTGCTGATCTGATCAGGATCGGGCGCCGGACTGTCCAGCAGGAACGGCTGTTTAACCAGCAGTGCGGTTTTACTGCTGCCGACGATAACCTGCCGCAACGATTCTTTACGGAATCAGCCAATGGACTGGCACCACTTGACCAGCAACGTTTTGAACAGGAGCTGGCAGCCTATCACCGGATCAGGGCAGCTCAGTGCCTTTGATCGGGCAGCGCAATCAGGCTGTTGGTGAACTGGGGGAACGGGCCGCCGCAGAGTACCTGGTCAGCAGGGGCTACTCGCTACTGGAACGTAATTTTCGCAGCCGTGGCGGTGAAGTCGATATCGTGGCCAAAGATCGGGATGGCTGCATCGTCTTTGTGGAGGTCAAGACCCGCCGCAGCCTGACCTACGGCCTGCCGCAACTAGCGGTTACGCCGCGTAAACAGCATCAGATCAGCAAAGGGGCGCTGGCGTGGCTCTCAAAAAACAGGCGGCATGACTGTCCGGCACGGTTTGACGTGATCGCCGTTTTGCTGCAAGATGGTGTTGCGCCCAGGATTGAACATATACCCAATGCCTTTGATCTGGCCTATTGAAGGAGATCAGTTACATGGATTTCAGTGTTGCCCTCGTGCAGATAAAACCGAAGCTTGGCCGGGTGGCTGACAACCTGGCCCTGATTCAGGAACAGGTGGAGCAGGCCATTGCCCAAAAGGCAGACCTAGCGGTGCTGCCGGAACTGGCCCTGACCGGCTACTTTCTGAAGGATCTGGTGCCGGAAGTCGCCTTGACCCTGGACAGCCCTGAAGTCTCTGCCCTGCGGCAGCTGTCCAGACGGATCAGTATTGCGGTCGGCTTTGTGGAGGTCACGGCAGACTACCAATTCTACAACAGTGCCGCCTGGTTTGAGGATGGTGAGCTGAAGCACCTGCATCGCAAGGTCTACCTGCCTACCTATGGCCTGTTTGATGAACAGCGCTACCTTGGCCGTGGTGACCGCTTCCGCGCCTTTGATACAAAATTCGGCAGGATCGGCCTGCTGGTCTGTGAGGATATGTGGCATCTCTCGGCGCCGTATCTGCTGGCCATGGACGGGGCAACCACGCTGGTCTGCCTCTCCAGCAGCCCGGGTCGCGGGGTGGATGAGCAGACACTGGGGACTGCGACCGCCTGGCGCAACCTGACCACCTCAACGGCACGTTTTCTGACCTGCCGGGTCATCTATGTCAACCGGGTGGGCTATGAAGACGGAGTCGGCTTCTGGGGCGGCTCACATCTTGTTGCCCCCTCAGGGGAGATTGTTGCTGCCGCGCCTGAGTTTGAGCCTGCAACCCTGCAGGTCGCACTGAGCGATGCCGAGCTGCGGCGGGAGCGGATCAGCTCTCCGCTGGTGCGTGACGAAAATCTCTGCATCACGCTGCGTGAGCTGGCCAGGATTGATCGGGAAAGGAGTCGCTGATGTCGCAACTGACTATCAACACCCCCCTGGTGCGCCGGATGCTGGTGGGGTTTCTGCAGGACGAGATCTGGAAGGTCGGCGCAAAAAAGGCGGTGCTGGGGCTGTCGGGCGGTATTGACTCGGCCCTGGTCTGCCACCTGGCAGCCGAGGCGCTGGGGCCTGAAAATGTCCATGCCATCTGCATGCCGTACAAAACCAGTAACCCTGAGTCCGAGGCCCATGCCCGGCTGGTGGCTGAGGCAAGCGGTGTGCGGTTCAGCGTGGTGGGGATCACGCCGATGGTGGATGCCTACTTCGATCAGTTTCCCGATGCCGACAACATGCGGCGCGGCAATAAGATGGCCCGTGAACGGATGACCATCCTGTTTGACCATTCTGCCCTGTACGGCGGACTGGTGCTGGGTACCAGCAATAAGACCGAACTGCTGCTGGGGTATGGCACACTCTACGGTGACATGGCGTCTGCGCTCAATCCGATCGGGGACCTGTACAAGACCCAGGTCTGGCAGCTTTCGGAAGAGGTCGGCGTGCCCAAGCCGGTGATCGAGAAAAAACCATCGGCTGACCTCTGGGCTGGTCAGACCGATGAAGAAGAACTGGGTTTTACCTACCGTGAGGTGGACGAACTGCTCTACCGGATGGTGGATCAGCGGGCCGATAGTGCTGAGCTGGTTGCTGCCGGCTTCAAGCAGGAGTTTATCAGCAGTATCTACAACAAGGTGCAGAACTCGCACTTCAAACGTCGTCTGCCGGTGATTGCCAAGGTCTCCGGACGTACCATTGACCGGGACTTCCGCTACTCCCGCGACTGGGGCAAATGAATCATTAACTCCGATTTCAGTTTCAGGCTGATATCAAGGCGGCGAGGATTCCGGCGACGCAGGTGTACACGTAGTACATCGAGGAGCCGGGGACGAGCTAACGAAGATAGCGCCTGAAAATGGAATCGGTACAGGAGTCGAGCATGCCTCTCAATGTCTTTGATGCCATCAGACCCACCATCAGCACCCTCCTGGGGGGTGCCGGTGTTGATTTGCGTGCCGGTGAGGATGAGACAAAGACAGGAGAGGGCAGGCTGCTGCAGCCGGTGACCATTGAGGGCAAGTCGTACACCTTTTCAGCTGTCAGACAGGGGTTGCCCTTTACCAAGACCGAACTCCAGTTCTGCCGTGAGCTGTTGACCGCATTTTCAGGCCTGTACAGCGGGTTCAAGCTGGAAGGGTATGCTGCCCATTTCCGTACGGCGTTGCTGGCATCCATCATGGATATCACGGTTGCCCGGTTTCTGCGGGGCGATCGCAGCAAGGGGTTCTGGCCGATCCAGCAGCTGATCCAGCTCCTGAAAAACCTCTCCTATCAGCGCTATGAAGGTAAACCGGCCACCACCGGATTTCTGGTGCATCGAACCACGGAACCGGCCCTGCGTAAAACCATCAAGGATCGCAGCCACACCCTGATCCCGCTGCAACCCCATCAGAACGTCACACCCACCTTTCTGGACAACCCGCTGGCCTACCGTTTTATCGACGGCAACAACCTGTTCTTTGTTGCCACGATCCAGATGCAGGTGGTTGGTGTGCTGCGGACAGCCAACAACTCTGTCCAGACCGATATTGAACGTCTGACCCAGCGGGAACTGTTTTCTCTGGTCAGGCGCAGCGGCAGTGGTGCCTTTGCCATTACGGTCAATGAGGTGTCGGAGATCGAGGTGCTGATCAGCCCGGCCAAGCTGCTGCTCCGGCGCAAAGGGGCCTGGGTTATCTTTGATCCGGATATCTTCCGTTCCTTCCTGGCTGACAGTATTGATAACGAGGCGGTGGATGACCTGCTCTGGACCCTCTATGCGGTCTCCAAACAGCGCCATGGCACGGTCATCCTGATCCATGCCGGAACGCCGCGCCACCTGGCAACCCTGAAAAAAGGCTCGGTGGGCGGTGATGATCCGATCGGCAGGTTGCTGATCAGCCAGGTCAAGGGGCAGACCATCGCCCAGCTGAAACAGTCGGGCATTCTGCTGAGGATTCTGTCCTCGGACGGCATGACCGTGTTGGACAATAAGGGCAAGTTGCTTGAAACCGGCTTTATCATTGATACCTCCCATGCCCGTGAGATGGTTACCGGCGGTGGACGGACCACGGCCGCCATTGCCGCCTCCTTCTTTGGCAAGGTGATCAAGGTCTCACAGGATGGACCGATTGAGCTGTATCAGGATGGCAAGCTGATCTACCGGTTCGGATAAAACTGCTGCGGAGACCGTCAGTCCCTCATCCCCTCCCTTCTCCCCGAGGGGGAAGGGCAAGCTTAACCCTCTCCCCGCAGGAGAGGGTGGCCAAAGGCCGGTTGAGGGCGTTACGCGGTGCTCACTCCCTCGCCTACCTGAAACGGTATGTCTCGGTCGTTGCGCTCCGGGCGCCTTGTATCCGGCCTTCCTCGCAAGTTTTATAGAGAAGGAGTCGTTATCACTATGGACGTTGTTGACGATGGCCGCTGTTTCATCTGCGGCAAGGATAACCCGATCGGGCTGAAGGCGAGGTTTGTCATCGATCCCGAGAGGCGGCGGGCTGAGACGACCGTGCAGATCCCTGAGCATTTTCAGGGCTGGCAGGGGATCACCCATGGTGGCATCATCTCGGCGTTGCTGGACGAGATCTGTGCTCAGGCCTGCATGGGCACCGGCATGCAGGTGGTCACCAGTGAGCTGAAGTTGCGTTACCGCGCACCGGTTCCCACCGGCTCAACCATCACGGTGATCGGCGAGGTGGTGGGTGAACGCCGTCGCCTGGTGGATGCAAAAGGCAGGGCAGAGCTGGATGGACAGGTGGTGGCTGAGGTAGAGGTGGTTATGTTTCGCCTGGGGTGATAAACAGGTCGTCGTCGGACCGTTCCAGGGCCTTGAAGATATGCTCTGCCAGGGTGTTGGGGGCAAACTTGGCAACGAAGTCGTCAGCACCGGCCTCTTCGGCCTTCAGGCGATTGGTGGGGTTGCTCATGGAACTGTGCAGTAGTATCTTGGTGTTCCCATAGGATGGCATGCTGCGCAGACTGCGGGTAAAGGTAAAACCATCCATCCCCGGCATCTCAATATCGGAAATAACCAGGTCAAAGGCCGGTTCTCCCTGCTTGTCCCGTTCCTCAAGCCAGGCTAATGCCTGTACCGCAGATGATTGTGAACTGTATGTCATCCCCAGATGGTTCAAGGTCTGCTGCATCATGGCCAGGGCGGTTCGTGAATCATCCACCAGCAGGACGCTCCGGTTCTTGAGTGCAGCACCACGGCTGGCAAGCTCATCCGTCACCTCTGCTTCATATCCCATTAAATCCGCTAGAATTCCCTCTATATCAAGCAACAAGATTGTTTCATTGGTATCACTGTAGGCGATAGCCACCAGCGAACGGGCCTGAATACCATCCGGCTTATGGATTTCATCCCAGCCACGGGTAATCAGAGTCTCAGGAGAGGCAATAATAAAGGCATTCAGCTGTTGGCTGTATTCGCAGATAATCAAGTAGGCCAGTTGCCGGTCAAAAGGGACCGGTTCCATACCAAGCGCCTCTGAAAGATCAATGGCAACGATCGGCTTGCCCCTGAAATCAACCGCCCCTTTCACCGCCTGGTTGGCATGGGGCATCCGGTCAAAACGGTTTGGGCTTTCCAGTATTTCAATAATCTTGAAGACATTGATGCCATAAAGCTGACCATCACTTAAACGGAAGGTGAGCATCTCCATCTGGTTTGTGCGGGAAAGGTTGGTGCGTTTCAGGGCCTCATCAAGGGATGTTGCTGTTGCCATGTCAGACTCCTTCACAGATGCCGTGCAAATAGTTGCTGTGCAGATAATCGACATGCACAGTAACTTCATGGTTCAGTAACGATGGGGGGGCCGGATAGCAGACTTCCAGATAGTTACGTGAAAGCCCGGTCATAAGACCGGTGACTGGATTGTGTCGCTGCCCAAGAACCGGTAAAGGCTTACCAATGAAACGTTGCTGAAAGGCCGCACGTTTATCTGCAGCTATGCCGCGTAACCGCTCTGCCCGCTCCTTGATGATGGCTGGTTTGAGATGGCCTGACATGGCAGCTGCCTTGGTGCCTGGGCGGATAGAGTAGGGGAACAGATGCAGATCAGCCAGGGGCAGTGATGCCACAAAGGTACAGGTCTCGCTAAACTCCTGCTCTGTTTCACCAGGGAAGCCGGCAATCAGGTCTGCAGCAATAAAGGCATCAGGCAGCAACTGTGCCGCAGTTGTAATCCGGTTGGCATAAAAGTTGGTGTCATAGCCGCGCCCCATCCGTTGCAGTACGCTGTCAGAGCCGCTTTGCAGCGGTATATGCAGGTGATGACAGAGCCGTGTTGAGTGTTTGAACAGGGCCAGCAGCCCGTCTGTCAGTTCATTGGGTTCAATGGAACCAAGGCGCAGACGATGGATTGCATTCTGCTTTTCCAGAAGCAGTACCAGTTCAGTCAGGCTGCTACAGGGGGACAGGTCAAGCCCATAGGCACCCATATGGATACCGGTTAAAACCACCTCCTGATACCCAGAGCCAACCAGTCTGCTCACTGCTTCTGTAACTTCTTGGGGGGGGACGGACCGACTCGGCCCCCGGGCAATCGGCACAATGCAGTAGCTGCAGCCTGTTTCGCAGCCGTTCTGGATCTGTAGAAACGCTCTGGTATGCTCGCTAAAACTGGTCAAACGTAAAGGTCCGCTTGTTTTCAGGCTGGTCAGATCAGTAACTCGATGCTCACCCCGCTCCATATGCAGTACCAGATCATGTTTTTCCTCATTACCCAGCACCAGGTTCAGCTCAGGCAGTGCTTGAAGATCTGATGGTGCCACCTGGGCATAGCAACCGGTGGCAACCACCCTGGCAAGGGGATTGGCTCGCCGGGCGCGACGGATCAGACGTCGTGATTCAGCATCACTGCGGGCAGTGACCGTACAGCTGTTGATCAGGTAGAGGTCAGCCTCTGCAGTAAACGGCACCAGTTGCCAGCCATCAGCCTTTAGCTGCTCAACCATATCTGCTGTCTCAAACTGGTTAACCTTGCAGCCCAGTGTGGCTACAGCAAACCGTTTCGTATGGTGTGGTTCTGTACTGGTCATGATGCAATCGGATTCAGTTCCACCCTGCTGGCAGGAGCAGTTTCCTGTTTAGGTGGTTTCAGGATGTTATCCTGCTTCTGAAATATCCGCTGGGATTCCAGTTTGCCCTTGGTGATCAGGTGCTGTTTGACCGCAGCGGCCCGTTGTGCAGCCAGTTGCTGCAGATCCTGATCAGTTACTTTGGTGTTGGCAATAATCAGTTTTTTCATCTCAGCATCAGGCAGATCCTTGATCATGCCGATCATGTTGCGCGGTTTGGGAAATTTTTCCTTAAGATAGACAGCCTTCAGATAACGGGAATATTCGGCTGGCTGGATGACCATCTTCTCTGCATCATCGCCCTCTTTTGTTTGGCGGTTCTTTACCAGTTCATGGAATTTTTCCTGCCGCATCTTCAGTTGCAGCAGTTCCGCACGGTATCCTTCAGGGTCACGCTGTTTATCAACAAAGCCTGATAGTTCAACCTTCAGACCGGGCCTCTGGCTGAGGGCAGAGGCCAGAGTTTCCAGCTTTTTTGCCTCTGCTGGTGCCAGCACCGCTGAACCAGGTGCAAAGGTTACGCTGCTCAGGTCTTCACTGGAACCCATCATGGAAGAGAGCAGGGCAAAGGGAGAGGTGGCTGCCTTGATAAACAGGTTGGCCACCACCTGCCAGACCACACCCCAAATACTGAACTTGGGGTCATCGGTCCGGCCGCTAACCGGCAGATCAAGATTGATCTGGCCATTGCGATCCTTCAGTAGGGCGATGCCAAGACGAACCGGCAGTTTGGTTGCCTTGGCACTGTCAACCGACTTGCCAAAGGTAAACTGATCAACAAACACCTTGTTGGATGCTTCCAGTTTCTTGTTTTCAATATGGTACTTCAGATCAAGGAACAGCTTGCCCTTGTCAATCTCATAGCCCAGATAGGTGCCGGAGTACGGGGTGGCAGGTGACAGCTCAATATCCTTAAACGATATGGTCAGATCCACAAACAGATCGTCACGCAACGGGTTGATTTTTCCGGTAATTTGAAGCGGTGAATGGCTCTCAAGATTGCCGCGTAGGTCAACCTCGGCACGGGTATTCATGTCAGACGATAAGCCGCTGACCCGTCCTCCCAGATTATGAAAGGTGCTACGGAACTGCTGGGGCAGGTGGGCGTCGCTGAAGGCGATGGTGCCGTCCTGAACCGTCAGGGTATCAATCTTTATCTGTGCCTTTTGGGATGCTTGCGGGGCTACCGTGGCTGGTGCAGGCGCAACAGATGGCGGTGCTGCCGTCCCTGTAGTTGGCAGTTGTTTTTGCTGCTGTTCTTTAGTCACCAGGTTCTGCAGGTTCAGGGTGCCGTCTTTACGGACAGCAATTTTTGAATAGACACCATTCAGCGCAATCTGACGGATGGACAAAGAGAAGGGGGCCAGATTGCCATTGATCTGGTCAAGCTGCAGGCTTTCCCATTTCAGAAGGTCTTCTTCCTGCACCGTGTCAACAGTATGAAAACCACGCACCCCGGCGCTGCCGCTGAAACTGCCGACCGGTTTGTTATCCTTATCTAACGCAACATTCACCTTCATGCTGCTGTCCAGGGTGCCCCCCAGTACAAAGACGTTGACGTTATCAGGAATGTAGCTTTCAAAATCCTGGATCGGCAGTTTGGCAAAGCTGGTTGTGCCGTTAAATTTGAACGGCAACGGGGTGACCGTACCTGCAACCTTGATCGGTGCATTTTTGCCAAAGATACTGCTAAACTGCAAAGGCATGGCTGAGAAGGTCGGGCCGGTCAGGTTTCCGGTACTTAGCCGAATATTTGAGAGGGTAAAGACAGGTGGTTCGCTGAACTGCTTATCCGCAAAGGTGGTGGAAAGCCCGGTTACATTGATTTTATTGACCAGCCAGGCAAGCGGCTTCTGATTTGCCTTGGCTACTGCCGCCTTGACAGGTGCAGGTTCTGGCTTAACCGGTTTGGCGCTGTTTGCTGCTGGTTGTTTCAGCAGTGAAAGCGCTGATAGTTTGCCATCAGCCTCGCGGGAGAGCTTTATGTTACCCCCTGCCAGTTTGATCTCTTCAACCGCAGCCTTGTTTTCTTTCTGGCTAAAGGAGATGCCGGTCAGATCAAGGCTGGTAAGTCTGGTGCTGTCTTTGTCACCATACTCAGCAACGATATCTTTTAGATGAACACCTAAATCCTTTACAGATGCTCCATCCTCTGCAGTAAAAGCAGCCTTGCCTTCCAATGACAGATTGCCCTTAACCGGTGCTGTCAGCAGGTTTTGCAGATAGGGCCAGCCCCGCTGTAATTTGATGCCGGTCAGGTTGAACTGGCTGGTTGCGCTGATTGGTGAAAGTGCGGCGGTGCCTGAAGCAACAAACTTTTCTGCACTATCCCCATTAAAAGAAATGTCATAGGTGCTTTGAGCATTGGCAGTGGTGGAAAGGTTGCTGAGCTTGACCGCGATCGCCTGCAGCTGGCTTTTGAATCCTCCGGCAGGTTGTTTGTCATGAAATGAGATGGTTCCATCTGTCAGCGCCAGGTTTTCAACCAGCAACTTCAGGGGAGGGGCTTCTTCCTTTTTTGCAGGCTTTTTAACCACTTTGGGCGGTGCCGACTGTGCTGGCAATAACCGTTGGAAGTTCAGCTTGCCTGTGCTGTCACGTTCAACCTGCAGAGACAGGCCATCAAGGGCCACCTGTTGCAGCACCACCTTGCGGCTAAACAGTTCAATCTCTTTTGACACAACATCAAACCGCTTGAATGATGCCAGTGCAGCGCTGTTCTTTTCCTTAATGCTGATCGCATCAAGCCGTGTCAGGCCTTTAACCGTCAATTCAGGCTTCTTGTTCTGAAAAATACGATAGGCCACAGCCAGATCAAGGCTTAGTTTGCCGCTGTCCAGTTTGATTGGTACCTGGGCAGGAAGGTAGGCCAGATAGTGGGGCAGATCAAGGTCCGTAAGTTTAATGTTAAGATCAGTCTCCATTGATTTGGCCAATGGTTTTGACTTGCCGTTAAAGCTGAATTTGGCACCATTGATTACAGCAGCAAACTTGGGGTCAGTATACTGTTCTGCTAGATAGGGGATGGTGCTGATAAACGGAATGGCCAGTTGTAAATCCCGAATGGTATGCTTTTTACCGCCAGCAACAGCTCTATCATCAAAATCAATACTACTATTTTGCAGAGCAATATTGTTGATTGAAAATCGTGGTGTGCCGCTCTTCTCTTTTTTAGGCTGAGCAGCCAGCCGATCAAGAATGTCAGAAAAATTGTAACGGTTGGCAGCCGTACGCACCAGACCAACCTGCAGCGTATCAAGGCTCAGTTCATCAACTACCGGCGCAAATCTGAATATACTGGTGCTGGAAAGTGATACCCGCAAGCGTCCAAGTTGGACAAAGGGAGTTTTTGCATCAGGCTCAAGCAGCTTGACCCCCTGCACGGTCAGGGTCATGCCAAAGGGGTTAAAACGTACTTTTTCAATGCTGGCAACGCGACCGGTTGCCTTCAGAATTGCTTTTTCAGCCTGGGATTTGATAATAACCGGCAGGATCAGGGTTGAGAATAGGACAAAGGTGACAAATATACCTCCGCCCCAGACGAGCAGCTTTTTCCGTTGTTGTTTCAGCCATTCCAGCAGGTTGTGCAGGCTCATGGTCCCCTCCTTCAGCAGTGCTATCCGTAACTATACACCACTTTTGGCAACCTGACAGCATCAGCCTGCTTGAAATTGGGCATTAGTGCAGTATACTCACAAAAAAATAAGATTTAGGAGGTTTTAGCATGATCAGTAAAACCACGGCAGATGCCCTGAATAATCACATGAACTTTGAGCTGTATTCCGCCAACATCTACCTCTCCATGTCATCAGCCGCCAATGAAATGGGGCTGAAAGGGGCAGCTACCTGGTTCATGGTCCAGTATCAGGAAGAGATGACCCATTTTATGAAGTTCTTCAACTATCTGGTTGACCAGGGAATTAATATCACCCTGACCGCCAGCAAGGCGGTGCCAAATAAGTACAAGTCATTGCTGGATATGATGGAAAAGACCCTGGCCCATGAGCAGATCGTGACCGGCCGGATCAATGATCTGGCAGAGCTTGCGGTAAAGGAAAAAGATCACGCCTCCCAGATTTTTCTGCAGTGGTTTATAACCGAGCAGATTGAGGAAGAAAACAATGACCGCGATATCATTGCCAAGCTAAAACTGGTGGGCGATAACGGCCACGGCATCCTGATGATTGATGGCGATCTTGGCACACGGGTCTTTGTCGCCCCCCCTGGTGGCGCAGCACCGTTTCCGGTGGCGTAGTGGTGAAAATCCGGCTCTGTGAACATAACCAGGGAGCAGAAAAACTGGCCAAACGGTTAAATGAACAGTTTGCAGGGCTGAATATTAAAATTAAAAAATGTGCAAAGCAGTGCAAAACCTGTAAGCAAGAACCCTTTGCAGTTGTTGATAAACAGGTTGTTAAAGCGGCTGATTCTAATGTGTTGCTGGATCAGGTACGTGAATTGATAGAACGTCAATGAATCTTGATTTTGTCTTTATGTGAATATTCAAATATTTGAATGAATACGATAAATTGTTGCAGTTGGGTAAAGATTTGTGTATGGTCACACCGTTTTGTTGTCATGATATAGAAGATGTTGATGTGGTTTTAAGAGCAGTTAACGTCCACCAGCAGTATTCATCCCACCAAAAGGAGAAGATGCATGCGTAAAGTAAACAAGCTGTTGTTGTCCACCGTACTTGCACTGGCCATTCCGGCTGGCGCCATGGCTGCAGAGGCAGATCTGCAGGTCAAGATTGACAAGCTGTCCCAGCAGATGGAAGACCTGAAGGGCCAGGTTCAGCGGATTGAAGACAAGTCCCTGGGCAAGTGGCTGCAAATTGGTGGTAGCTATCAGTTCCGTATGGACAGTCTGCACGGTAAGACTGAAGCTTACACAGATGCCTATGGTACAATGATGAATTTGCAAAATTATGCTCAAATGCAATATCTTACTGGTAACGCTGCGCCATATAATCTGTTGTCAACGGTTATGGCTTATAATAATTATGGTGCTATCAGTAGTTTCATGACCCCTGCAAATGTCGCTGCATTGCAAGCCATGATGGGTACAGCAGGAATGGTTCAGGTACCTGCTGGTAAGCCACAAAATGAAACACTCTATACCAATAAGTTTGCACTTGACCTGAAGGCCAAGGCAACCAAGGACGTAACTGTTAACGTCAAGTTGGGTATGTACAAGGTGTTTGGTTCACAGGACGATACTGCTATTAACGGTAATGCCTACTTTGCTGACCGTGTAGGTATCTTTGATGGTGTGCTGGGCCATGTGCCTTCCAGCAGTTATCTGAATGTTGACCGTGCCTATGCAACCTGGTCAAATATTATGGATCAGCCGGTCTGGCTTTCGGTTGGTCGTCGTCCTTCAACTGATGGCGCCCCTACTAACCTGAAGTCTAACAATGAGCGTCCTGGCAACGGTGGTACTCCTGCGTTGTTAGTTAACTATGCCTTTGATGGTATGACCTTGGGCTATGCCCCTGATATTGACATGCTGCCCGGCTTCTATGCCAAGGTCTGTTATGGCCGTGGTTTTGATTCCGGCTATCATCAGGCTACCTCTAACAGCCTGAAAGATACTGATATGCTGGGTGTGGCTATTATCCCGGTTGATACTGATCCTCTGCGGGTCTGGTTCCAATGGAACCGTGGTTTCAATATCTTTGACTTCCCGGTCATGAAAAACACCGCCTTTGGTGATACAGCTCCTTCCACAAACCTTGGTTCCATTGACTGGTTTGGTCTGGGTGGTATGTCTACCCTTAAGAAGGTTGGCCCTGGCGACCTGAACTTCTTTGTTGATGGCGGTCTGAGTGTTACTCACCCAACTCAAGCTGTTTCCGCCAATGCTGGTTTTCAGGGGTTGCTGACAGGTGGTTTTATGAACCCTGAAGCACCTTCAGACAAGACCGGTTATGCTGTGTTTGCTGGTGTGCGTTATGACCTGCCCACCAAGACCAAGCTTGGCTTTGAATTTAACTACGGTTCAAAAAATTGGATCACCTTCTCACCTGCTGCTGATGACATGTGGACCAGCAAGGTTGGAACTCGTGGTAAGGTCTATGAGCCCTATGTTATTCAAGAGCTTGACCTGAAGCCGATCTCTTCGGTCTTTGCTAAGGCATTCTTTAAGCTGGGCTATCAGTTCTATGACTTTGAGTACACCGGCAGCAACAACTGGGTTGGTGCTCCGATGAAAATTTCTGACGTAACTGCCAACACTATGCTGCTTCAAGCACCAGTTAAGTCAGCACATGACATCTATGGTACCTTCGAAGTTCACTTCTAAGCTGTAATGCAGTAGCTGTAAACCTTCATGTGGAAAAGGGCAGGCCTTCGGGTCTGCCCTTTTTTTTCTGCGCAAAGAGGTATATAAATACACAATGATACTTGACTGGTACGATGTTGATACAGTGTTGCTGGATATGGACGGCACGCTGCTGGATCGTCATTTTGATGATCACTTTTGGCTGGAGCATGTACCTAAACGTTGGGCAGCAAAGCATAAGGTACCGGTAAAGCAGGCCAGAGAGCAGTTGCACGACCTGTTTCGTTCGCAGGAGCGCACCCTGAACTGGACTGACCTTGATTACTGGTCTGACCGGCTTGGTCTGGATATTCCGCTCTTAAAGCTGGAAGTGGAACACCTGATTGCGGTGCATCCTGGCGTGATTGAGTTTTTGACCTTTTGTCGCCAGCAGGGCAAGCAGCTCTGGTTGGTAACCAATGCCCATAGTAAAACTCTGGATATTAAGTTGAAGAAAACTCTGATCGGTCACTGGTTTGATGGTGTTGTTTCAGCCCACCAGGTAGGTCTGCCCAAGGAAGACGGTGGTTTTTGGGCAGAATTGCAGCGTTTTGTCAGCTATAATCCGGCACGGACAATGCTGGGGGAGGATAGTGAGACCAATCTGCAGACTGCAGCTGATTACGGTATTAAGTATCTTTTTTATGTGAGTCACTACAGTTCGCAGTGTGTGCCGACTGTATCCAATAGGTTTGTAACTATTGATTATTTTAATCGTTTGCTCCCACCTGCAGGAGGTTTAACTGCCCATGTCTGCTGAATTCTATGATGTCATTATTATCGGTGGTGGTCCTGCCGGTCTGGCAACGGCCTATCTCTGCCACAAACATAACCTGACGTATCTCGTACTGGAGTCCGGAAAGGCCCCATTTCAGGGGATAGCCAATACCTATCCCCAGGGTAAGCTGGTCTATGCCTCCAAGCCCAAAGATGCACCGGAACCGTTTCTGGTGGATGAGTTGCGACCACCGGACAAGCCGGTGACAGTGGAAAGTTACCTGCAGTATGTGCAGCATTTTGTGCAGCACGAGAACCTGCATATTCGCACCGAGGTGGCTTTTGAAAATATTCAGGATGAACGTGATTTTCTGAGTATTACGACTGATAAGGGCCGTTTTAAGGCCCGTAAGGTGGTGTTGGCCTTTGGCAGTAGCATCCCCCGTGAACTGTCGGTCTATGGCGATGCCAAGATGGTGGCTAAGAACGTGGATGACCCCACAAAGTATGTGGGAGTTAAGACCCTGGTGATTGGTGGCGGTAATACGGCTGCTGATGTGGTAATTACGATTCTAAAGTCAAAGCGGGAGTGTAATGATACCCAGCCGGTTTATTGGGCCCATAAGTCTGAAAAATTTGATGTCAACAAAGAGACTGCTCAGCGACTCGGTGAGGAAATTTTGCTGGGCGGTAATATTCGCCTCCTGCCAGGGGCGACGCCACGTATCGGTGAGGTGGATGACGAGGGGGTTGATCGTCTTGTGATCAGGATCAATGAATTCAAGCAGGCGGATGGCATTGACCTCTATCATGCCTTGAGCTTCCCTATGCAGAATGTGATCGCCTGTATCGGTTCTCAGGGGCCGGTACCGATCTTTGATAAACTGGGAGTGCAGACGATCTCCTGTACTGCTGGAGTCTGCAGGGTTGCCAAAGAGGGAGATCGTCTGGTGCTGCTTTCGGCTGAATTTGAATCAACCCGCAAAGGGGTTTATGTGGTGGGTGGAGCAATTTCACCTTCATACATGAAGATCAGTGAGGGATCAATTCAGGAAGAGAAGCATCCCAACCTGATTTATACGGCTATTAATGATGCCTACCATGTGGTGGAGGCGATCAGGAGTAAACTTGGGAAGTGATTTCCGCTGATTGTGTCAGCATGAGACAAAAAAAGACCCCGCCAGAGCGGGGTCTTTTGCGTCTATCGTTGTTACTACTTTTTCTTGGCTTTACAGGCGGCCTTTTTACACACAAGGTCTTTAAGTGACTTGCCAGGAGAAAATTTGCCGGATGTCTTTGCAGCAATTTTGATCGCCTTGCCGGTCTGGGGATTACGACCAGTACGGGCTTTGCGGGTAATGGCTGAGAAAGTGCCGAATCCCACCAGGGTCACCTTATCGCCTGCAGTCAATGCACCGGTTACGCCGGCAATGAAGCTTGCCAAGGCTTTTTCAGCCTGTGCCTTGGTGAGCCCAGCCCCTTCAGCCATCTTTGCAACAAGTTCTGATTTCTTCATAGTGCCTCCCTGTGGAGATTAATTAAGATAATCGCCTTATAGCACAGCTGGCTGATAACAGAACAAAAAAAAGCCTGAATAAAAGAAAAAAGGTGCAAACAGAGGTGAGTGATTAAGGGATGTTAAGAAAGAGTGGTGCGGGCAGCCGGACTCGAACCGGCACAGGGTTGCCCCCGAGAGATTTTAAGTCTCTTGTGTCTACCTATTCCACCATGCCCGCAAAAGATGGACTATATAACATGGGTTTTGGTAGATGTCCACCAGCTTTGCGTCAGACAAGCCGGCGGGCCGTTTGGATGGTCTTACGGGGCAGGCCAGCTTTGTATGCTGTATACATAAAACCCTTGCAATTTCCTAAAACGGCGTTTAGTATACGCGGTGCTTTGAAATACTGTTTCAAAGGGATTCTGCACAAGACATAGATACCCCACAAGGAGGCTCTTCATGCCGCATTACCGCAGGCTTAACTGGCGGGGACCACCGCAGGGCGTATAATCGACGTATTTGGGCTAGTCAGTCACGCAGTGAGCATCATCACTACATCATAAAAGGAAGGGAGTTTATGGAATTTCTGAACACATCCATCGGCAGAAAGATTGTGATGGCAGTAACAGGTCTGTGTATGGTCCTGTTTGCTGTTGTCCATCTTATCGGCAACAGTACCATTTTTGTAGGCCCGAGCGGGATCAACGCCTACGCCGAGCATCTGCACAGCATGCCGCTGCCCATCATCATGATCTTCAGGGCAATCATGCTGGCACTGTTTGTAGTACACGTGGTCTACGGTATCCAGTTGACCATTGAAAACCGTGGTGGCCGTCCCTCCGACTACGCTGTCAAGGCAACCCGCAAGGCGACCTTTGCCAGTGAAAACATGATCTGGACCGGTCTGCTGCTGTTTGTCTTTATTGTGTATCACCTGCTGCATTTCACGTTCCGCGCTACCCCCGGTCTGACACTGGTTAATGATGCTGCCGGTCATTTTAATGTCTTTGCCATGGTGGCTTCCAGTTTCTCATCCATCGCCGGTGCCGGTATCTATGCCGTGGCCATGGTGGTGCTGTTCATGCACCTCTATCACGGTATTCAGAGCCTGTTCCAGACCTTTGGTCTGGCAAACGGTAACACCCTGCCCACCATCACCAAGGCCGGTGCCCTGGTTGCTCTGGTGCTGTTCGCCGGGTTCGTTGCCATCCCACTGTCAATTCTCTTCGGAATCATAAAAGGTTAAGGGGGTACACGTGATACTCGATGGTAAATGTCCAACCGGACCAATTCAACAGAGCTGGGACAAGCACCGCTTCGATCTGAAGCTGGTTAACCCCGCCAACAAGCGTAAATACAACATCATCATGGTTGGTACCGGCCTGGCCGGTGGCGCTGCCGCAGCCTCTCTCGGAGAGCTCGGCTACAACGTACAGGCTTTCTGCTATCAGGACAGCCCCCGTCGCGCACACTCGATCGCTGCACAGGGCGGTATCAACGCTGCCAAGGCCTACCCGAACGATGGTGACTCGATCTATCGTCTGTTCTATGACACCATCAAGGGTGGCGACTTCCGTGCCCGTGAAGCGGACGTCTGGCGTCTTGCCCAGGTCTCCAATAACATCATCGACCAGTGCGTAGCCCAGGGTGTGCCGTTTGCCCGTGACTATGCCGGCTATCTGGATAACCGCTCCTTCGGTGGCGCCCAGGTTTCCCGTACGTTCTACGCTCGTGGTCAGACCGGTCAGCAGCTGCTGCTGGGTGCCTACTCTGCCCTGGCACGTCAGATCAAGGCCGGTACCGTAAAGATGTACACCCGCCGTGAAATGCTTGACCTGGTGGTGATTGACGGTGTTGCCAAAGGGATCACCGTACGTAACCTGGTTACCGGTGAAATCGAAAGCTATGCTGCTGACGCAGTCTGTCTTGCAACCGGCGGCTATGTGAACGTGTTCTACCTCTCAACCAACGCCATGGGGTGCTCCGTAACGGCAAACTGGGCAGCTCACAAGAAGGGCGCCTTCTTTGCCAACCCTTGCTACACCCAGATCCACCCGACCTGCATTCCGCAGGCCGGTGATTATCAGTCCAAGCTGACCCTGATGTCCGAATCCCTGCGGAACGACGGCCGCTGCTGGGTTCCCAAGAAGAAGGAAGATTGCGGCAAGCATCCCAATGAGATTGCTGAAGATGACCGTGACTACTATCTGGAGCGCAAGTACCCCTCCTTCGGTAACCTTGCCCCCCGTGATATCGCCTCCCGTGCTGCCAAAGAGCAGTGTGATGATGCCCGTGGTGTTGGACCTGGCGGCCGCGGTGTCTACCTTGACTTCTCCACCGCCATCAAACGTGTCGGCGCTGATACCATCAAGGAACGTTACGGCAACCTGTTTGAGATGTATGAGAAGATCACCGATGAAGACGGCTACAAGCGCCCAATGCGTATGTATCCTGCTCCCCACTACTCAATGGGCGGTCTCTGGGTTGACTACAACCTGATGAGCAACATCCCCGGCCTGTTTGTACTTGGTGAGGCTAACTTCTCGGTACACGGCGCAAACCGTCTGGGTGCTTCAGCCCTGATGCAAGGCCTGGCTGACGGTTACTTCGTCATTCCGTACACCATCGGTGGTTACCTGGCCGGCGTGAAGCCTTCCGGTACCTCTACTGACAATCCTGAGTTCAAGAAGTCCGTTGAAGAAATCAAGGCTTACGGCAATAAGTTGCTCAACGTAAACGGCAAGAAGACCGTTTCAGAGTTTATGCGTGAGCTTGGTGGACTGATGTGGGAAAACTGCGGTATGGCCCGTTCCGATGCCTCACTGAAGATAAACCTGGAGAAAATTCCCGCCCTGCGTGAAGAGTTCTGGAAGAATGTCAAGGTTACCGGTACCGGTGCCGAGTTTAACCAGGATCTTGAAAATGCCGGACGTACCGCAGACTTCCTTGAATTTGCAGAGCTTATGTGCCGTGATGCCCTGCATCGCAACGAGTCCTGTGGTGGTCACTTCCGGACCGAGTACCAGACAGACGACGGCGAGGCACAACGTGATGACGCCAACTTCTGTTATGCAGGCGCCTGGGAGTTCAAGGGTATCAACAACGAGCCTGAACTGCACAAGGAGCCCCTCAAATTCGAGAACGTCCATCTCGCCGTAAGGAGCTACAAATAATGAGCGATCACAAGACCATGACGATTAACCTTGTCGTGTGGCGCCAGAAGAACGCTAACGACACTGGAAAATTTGAAAACTACACTGTCAAGGGGATCACTGAGCATCACTCCTTTCTGGAGATGCTCGACGTCCTGAACGAGGACTTGATCAAGGCCGGCAAGCAGCCGGTGGCCTTTGACCATGACTGCCGCGAAGGTATCTGTGGTATGTGCTCACAGGTTATCAACGGTATGCCCCACGGCGGCCAGGAGCGTACTACCGTATGCCAGCTGCATATGCGTAAGTTCCACGATGGCGACACCATCTACATCGAGCCGTGGCGTGCCCGTGCATTCCCGATCGTGAAAGACCTGGTGGTTGACCGCGAGGCCCTGGACAAGATCATTCAGGCCGGCGGTTACACCTCCTGCCACACCGGCGGTGTTGCCGATGGTAACGCCATCCTGATTCCAAAGCCTGCTGCAGATGAGGCAATGGATGCTGCCGAGTGTATCGGATGCGGTGCCTGCGTGGCTGGTTGCCCCAACGGTGCGGCCATGCTGTTCACCGGTGCCAAGGTCTCCCAGCTGGCTGTGCTGCCCCAAGGCAAAGTGGAAGCCAAGGCCCGTGTCACGAACATGGTCCAGGCCATGAAGGACTGTGGCTTTGGTAACTGTACCAACCACTATGAGTGTATGGCTGCCTGTCCTAAGGGGATCAACGTCAAGTTTATCGCCCGGATGAACAGGGAGTATCTCAAGGCCCAATTTTAATTGTGTCTGATGGATGATGGAGTAAAGGGGCGACCGGCAACGGTCGCCCTGCTTTATTTATGGACCTGAATCTCGTTACCCTACAGCTGACATTGTCATCGGAAGTGCTCGCAAAGCTCACGCAGCTGCTTGGCAGTGCCCTGCGGTTTGAAGCTGCGCTACGTGCCCTGGTCTGCAACCGGCATGACCGGGAGTGTGCAGGCTGCCCTCAAAACGGGATCTGCAGTTTTACGCTGCTCTGTGGCCGTCAGCTTTCCTCAGACCCTGAGATGGTCAGGATCTATCAGCGGCCGGGGGTGCCATTTGTTCTGGGGCCACCGCAACAGACAGAATCAGGACAGGTTGAGCTGAGCCTGGTCCTGCTGGGGCCGGCCATTCATCAGGTCGCACTGTTTGTACAGGCTGTTGAGCAGTCGCTTGGTGCTGTTGGTCTGCATCAGGTCTCTGTCTGCGACTATCAGAACCTGCGGCGTATCCTGCCTGACTTCTCATCCCGCAGCCTTGCCGGCATACCGGTCCTCTCTGTTGCCACCATGCTTGATCTCGCAACACCCCGCTTTGCCTCCTGCCGGCAAATCCTGATTACGATTACCAGTCCGCTCCGAATGATGCATCAGGGGCGTGAACTGAACCGCTTTGAACCCGGACTGTTTGTCAAGGCGGTTTTGCGCCGGATCTCGTCCCTGACGGCCTATTACGGCACAGGCGCTGACCCCGATCTGTTTCGCAGGTATGCACAATCGGCTGAGCGGTTTCGTCTGTTGTCCCAAAGTGTGCAACAACAGGGCCGGCGTGGCGTGTCTGGTCGTTTTGTACTGGAAGGCCCCTGCAATGAACTGGGCCCCTTGCTGAGCCTGGGGGGGCTGCTGCATCTCGGCAAGGGGGCTGCTTACGGGAATGGAGCCTTTACGGTCTCCCCCGTGCCATGACGGCACCGGGTGGTGCTCGGGCCCCGCATCCTGCACTGGCCTAGTGACATGGTGAAACATTGTATTCTGACGTTCCGCTGTCATGATGGCCGTCCTGCCCTGCTGAGTCCACGTGTCCGCATACTGCCCTGAACGTTCAGCTGTGCAGCAGATGCAAGCCAGCCCATGTACCGGTTAACCGTCAGCTGGCAGGCTATTCAACGCCAGGTTCCTGCTGCTGCGGGCAGCCTGTTTGTTGCATATACTTATTGAGTACCTTTCGATAATCAGGTATTAAATTCGGATGTTAAATTCAGGATCGCCAGAATCCGTCTGCCACAGCCTGACCGTTGACGTTGAGGACTGGTACCACGTCTGTGGAGCTGAGATTCTGCCGGACTATCGCAGGCAATCACGGGTTGTTGCTGCCACCCGGAGCCTGCTGGAGCTGTTACGCGGGCAGGGCAGCAGGGCGACCTTTTTCATGCTTGGTGAGGTGGCAGATGCTTTTCCGGAGCTGGCCCCTGCAATTGTTGCCGATGGGCATGAGCTTGCCTCCCATGGCTGGTCGCATCGCCTGGTTACCGGGTTGACCCCGGCTGAATTCAGGTCTGAGCTTGAACGTACAGCTGCCGTGCTGAAGCATCAGACCGGCTGTACGCCGCTTGGTTTCAGGGCACCCCGCTGGTCTCTGGACAGACGCAAGACCCCCTGGGCCTTTGAAATCCTGAAAGAGCTCGGCTACCGTTACGACAGCAGCCTGACACCGCTTGCCGCCATCGGCGATCCGAACGGACCGCGGGTGCCGCATCTGATTATGACGTCACAGGGGAGCATCTGTGAGTTCCCGCCGTTGGTTGCGCAATCCCTGCTGGGGAATCTGCCGGTCGGAGGGGGCTGGGGCTTCAGGGCGTTTCCCTATGGGATGATTGAGCGTGCCTTACACAGCTGTCAGCTGGCAGGGGTGCCGGGAGTGCTGTTTGTGCATCCCCGTGAGTTGGATCCCGACAGCCCCCGCCTGTCACTACCCCTGTTGCGCGGCTTTCTGGCGTATGGCCCCCGCGCCGGTTCTGAAGCTCGCCTGAAAAAGCTGCTGACGAACCATACCTTTAAACCGTTAGTGGAGTTGCTTGAATCGTGTCCCCCTGTATCCTGATACCAGCCTATAATGCTGCCGCTACACTCAGGGAGGTGGTGCTGGAATCACTGGCGCAGGGCTACCCGCTTGTCGTGGTTGATGATGGTTCCACTGACGCCACAGCGGAAACCCTTGACGGGCTGCCGGTAACCCTGTTGAGCCATCCGGTTAACCGGGGCAAGGGGGCTGCCCTCAAGACCGGTTTTGCCTGGGCACTCCAGCAGCAGTATGAGGGAGTCGTCACCCTTGATGCCGATGGCCAGCATGATCCCGGCGCCATATCACGGTTACTTGCTGAAGCTGACAAAAAAGGTTATGATTGTCTTCTCGCATCCCGGCACAGTCAATTTGAAGAAATGGCCGGGCTGCGCAAGGTCTGGAACCGTTTTGGTGTCTGGTGCATCCGTAAACGGACCGGATTTGAAATTACCGATAGCCAGTCCGGTTTTCGTTTTTACCATGCCAGGCTGCTGCGTGCGGTGAGGCTTGAAAAGGATGGCTATGATCTGGAGATGGAACTGCTGGTGAAAGGCTGGAAGGCCGGTTTCAAGATCGGTTCGCTGCCGGTTCCGGCACGGGTTGCCGACGGCCGGGCCACCAGCCATTATCGTCCGGTGCAGGATACCTGGAATATCTGTATGACATTCCTGAGATACATGTAGAGAGGCGGCCAATGCTGCAGTCACTGAAGACATATACTCGTGATAAAGTCGTATCCTATCTGTTGAATATGGCGACCAGCTCATCTGATGAAACCCTGATCAAGATGACCCACCTGATGGAGATGATCCCCAAGAAGGATTACTATCGGGATCGAATCCGCTGGATCCGCAACCTTGTGCAGCAGAAGCACCCCTCCATTGAGTTCCCGCGCCGGATTCTGAAGGAGCTGCACCCCAATCAGCGCGACAAGTGGATCACCAACCTGGCGATCAATCATCTGCTCTCGGGCACCAACAAACGTAAGGAATGGGCTGATACGAACGGTTTCTACCCACCATCCACCGTGGTCATCTCGGTCACCATGCGCTGCAACCTGTCCTGTTACGGCTGCTACGCCGGAGACTACAACAAGTCCCTTGAATTGACCCTGGACGAGATTGATGGTGTGCTGACCCAGATGAAGGAGATGGGGATCTACTTTGCGGTGATCTCCGGCGGTGAGCCGTTCTTCATGGAAGGCATTTTTGAGCTGTTTGAAAAGCATAGCGACATGGCCTTTTTGGTCTTTACCCACGGCGGACTGATTGATGATACCCTGGTGCAGCGTCTGATTGCGGTGGGTAACGTCATGCCGGCCTTCTCGCTGGAAGGGTATGAGCAGGAAACCGATGAACGGCGGGGTGCCGGTCATTTCAAAAAGGTGATGAACGCCATGCGACTGTTGCGGGAGAACGGACTCTCCTTCTGCGGTTCCTTTACCCATTCCAGCAAAAATACCGGCATCATCACCGATCCGGCCTATATCGACTTCCTGCTGGAACAGGGGGTGTTTGCACTCTGGCTGTTCTCCTACGTGCCGGTGGGCAGAGAACCGGACCCAGCCCTGATGCCATCGCCGGAACAGCGTGACCAGCTGCGGCGGGCAACGGTTCAGTTCCGGGCCAGCAAGCCGATGCTGTTTGTTGATTTCTGGAATGACGGTCCGATGATCTCCGGCTGCCTGGCTGCCGGGCGTAAATACCTGCATATCAATGCCAGCGGGGATATTGAACCGTGTGTTTTCTGTCATTTTGCCGTGGATAATATCCGGCGGACCAGTCTGAAGGATGCCCTGGGCTCGGCACTGTTCCGTAAAATCCGTGAAAAACAGGGGGAGCATGACAACCTGTTGCGTCCCTGCATGCTGATTGACCATCCGGAAAACGGCCGTGAATTTTTTGAGAGTGAAGGGGCCTATCCGACCCATGCCGGAGCAGAGGAGATCTTTACCGGCCTGGCCGACCAGATGGATCAGTATTCGCGCAGCTATGGCGAGATCGCTGACCAGGTCTGGGAAGAGGAGTTCAGGGAACATCCGGCCTTTAATAAAAAGAACGGAACCCGTAACGGATAATGTCGCTTTACAGCAGTCTCAACCTGTTCTTTATCAAGCTGTTTACCATGCTGGTGCCCCGCTGGCTGCATGCCCCCTTTGCCCTGTTCTGGGGGACACTGTTTTACCTGCTGACACCGCGGCAGCGCCGTGGCATGCGGGCAAACCTGCGGATAGTGACCGGCAGGCGGCAGGTTGAGAGCCTGCTGATTGCCAGTTACTACAAGTATGCCCGGAACTGGTGTGATGTGATGCTGATGATCCAGTTGCGGGGCAGCCGTCTTCAGGCCCTGATCGGCCAACGCAGTTCCGGCAAGGCGCTGGATGATGCCCTTGCCAAAGGCAGCGGCGCGATCCTGGTCTCGCCCCATTTCGGTAACTGGGAACTGGGGGGACTTGGCCTGGCGGATCTGGGCTACAAGCTGCATGTGATGACCTTTCCCGAGCCGGATGCAAAGGTCAACCAGCAGCGGGAGCAGGTGCGCACAGAACGGGGTATCGGCGTGATCTATGTTGACCGCCATGACACCTCGCCTCTGGCCGTGATTGAGGCGGTTAACGCCCTGCGGCGCAACGAGATTATCTGTCTGATCGGTGACCGCGACGGCTCCTCCAACACGGTTCAGCTTGATTTTTTCGGTCAACCAACCGATATTCCGGTTGGTGCGGCCTATCTGGCCATGGCCACCGGAGCCCCGGTCCTGCCGGTGTTTGTCCCGCTTCTGCCGGATGGCCGCTATGCAACGCTGATGGATGAGCCGATCGTCTTTCAGGGCGGCCACGGCCACCATCGCCAGTCAATCAAGGCCGGTATGGAGCAGCTGGTCGCTGTCTTTGAACGCTATATCCGGCAGTATCCGGATCAGTGGTACAATTTTTTTGAATTTTGGGCTGACACTTCCCGCAAGAAAAGGATAGCAGATGAGTGATGAGTTGATTCCGAAGGTAAAACAGATGATTATCGACGCCCTGCGGATTGAGGGGATGTCTGCAGATGAGATTGACAGCGATGCTCCCCTGTTCGGTGAAGGATTGGGACTAGATTCCATCGATGCCCTGCAGCTGGTGGTGGCGATGGAGAAGGAGTTCGGGGCGGTGGTGCCCGATGCCGCCACCGGCACCAAGGTCTTTGCCTCTGTGCGGGCCATGGCAGCCTATATTTCAGATAACCAAAAATAATGCCGATTCCATTTCGAGGCCCTCTCTGCGCTGGCTCGTCTTCGGCTCCTCGACGTACTGCCGTGTACGCCTGTGTCGCCGGATTTCTCGCCGCCTTGCTATGATCCTCGAATTGAAATCGGCGTACACTCTTCGAGCGCTCTGATGAAAATTCTTTTCCTCTCTCCCGGGTGGCCCAAAGGCCGGTTGTGGGGGGAGCTCGGCTTCAAATTTCCCACCCTGTCGCTGGCATCCCTGGCCGCGGTGACCCCGCCTGCCTGGGATGTTGCCTTTCATGATGACGCCATCCGTGCCACGGACCTTGCCAGCGATGCCGATCTGATTGCCCTGACAGCCATGACCGCCCAGGCTAACCGTGCCTATCAACTGGCCGATGCCTTCCGGAGCCGCGGCAAGACGGTCGTGATGGGGGGCTTTCACGCCAGCAACCTGCCGGATGAAGCGCTGCAGCATGTGGACAGCGTGGTGGTGGGGGAGGGGGAGCTGGCCTGGCCCCAACTGCTGGCCGATTTTCAGGCCGGTCGCCTGCAGCGGATCTATCGTGCTGACGGGCTGATCGACACGGCCCTGATCCCGTCGGCCCGGCGGGAGATCTTTAAAGGTTCCGGCCACCTCTTTACCAACACCATCCAGACCACCCGCGGCTGCCCCTTTGACTGCGAGTTCTGCTCGGTCACCGCCTTTTACGGGCGCAAATATCGCAAACGTCCACTGGAACAGGTGCTGGCAGAGCTGCAGGAGCTGCGTAAGGCCAACTCGTTTGTCTTTTTTGTGGATGACAACATCGTGGCTGACCGGCGTTACTCCTTACCGCTCTTTGAAGGGATGAAGGGGATGGGGCTGAAATGGCTTTCCCACGCCCCGATTGATTTTGCCGAGGATCAGGAGCTCATGAAGGCTGCCGGTGAATCCGGCTGCGTCGGCATGTTTGTGGGGTTTGAATCCCTCAGTCAGGAATCGCTGGTGGCCATGGGTAAGGTCACCAACAAGGCCGCGTCCTACAAAACATACGCCCAGCAGTTCAGGGATCACGGCATCGGCATCCTCGGCTCCTTTGTGATGGGGTGCGATGGTGATACCCCGGCGGTCTTTGAACAGACCCTGCGCTTCTGTGAAGATGCCCGGCTTGAGGCAGCCATCTTTCCGATCCTGACCCCCTATCCCGGTACCAAGGTGCGGCAGAGACTTGAGGCTGAAGGGCGGATTATCAGCAACAACTGGCAGGATTACGACATGGAACATGTCACCTTCCAACCCAGGGGGATGACGGTCCAGCAACTGCAGGACGGCTATGACCAGGCCTGCCGCAGTTTCTATTCCTGGGGGTCCATCTACCGCCGTATCTTCAAGTTGCACCGTTCTGTCCAGGTCTTTGGTCCGATGAATATCGGCTTTCGTGCCGCCATCCGCAAAAAACGGGCAGATGCATGACCTCAAACCCCCGCCTGCTGCTGGTCTATCCTGCCACCCATAAACTGGGCTGGGTCAAACGCTTTCAATTGCCCTCCCTGTCCCTCAAGCAGGTCGCCGCTGCCACGCCGCCTGCATGGGAGGTGCTGCTGGCTGACGAGGTGCAGGAAGAGATTGATTTTGAAGGGGACTATGATCTGGTGGGGATCACAGCCATGACCCATCAGGCGGTGCGGGCCTACCAGATTGCGGATCGCTTTCGCGCACGGGGGGTGCCGGTGGTGCTGGGGGGGATCCATCCCACGGTGCTGCCGGATGAGGCGATCAAACATGCCGACAGTGTGGTGCTGGGGGAGGCCGAGCCGGTCTGGGCCGCTTTGCTGCATGATCTGCGGCAGGGACAGTTGCAGCCGTTCTATCAGGTGCTGCCGGAGGGGGACCAGTTGTCCATTCCCTGGTCGCGTCATGATTTTCTGGCACCCCGCAAATATCTGACCACCAGGACCCTGCAGGCCAGCCGCGGCTGCCCCTACAACTGTCCCTTCTGTACGGTTACGCCCCACTTCGGACGGACCTTTCGCTACCGTGAGCCGGAGGATGTGCTGGCAGAGCTGAGGAGTTTCAAGCCCGGCCTGATGGTCTTTCTGGATGACAACATCCTGGGAGATCCGGAACGGGCTAAGCCGATCCTGCGCGGGATGGCCGGTATGGGGCTGAAGTGGGGCGGACAGGCCAACCTGCGTTTTGCTGAAGACCCGGAGCTGGTCCGGCTGCTGGCTGCGTCCGGCTGTGTCGGTATCTTTGTGGGGCTTGAGTCTGTGGATGGTGAGTATGCCAACCTTCCCAAGACCGCCGGCAAGACCTCCCAATCTGACCTGATCAAGCGGATCCGGGATACCGGCGTGGTGGTGGAGGCCTCGGTTATCTTTGGATTTGACGATCATGATGCAGGAGTATTTGAGCGAACCGTGCGTTACCTGGAAAACTGTGCAGCCAGCCTGCCCACCTTTCATATCCTCACCCCGTATCCCGGCACTGCGCTGTTTTCGCAGTATCAGCAGGAGGGCAGAATGCTGCATACTGACTGGCAGCGCTATGACCATGGCCAGGTGGTGTACCGGCCCAAGCTGATGTCGCCTGAGAGGCTCTACCACGGCTGGCTGCAGGCCCGTCGTGAGGCCTACCGCTGGCCTGCCATTGCCGGACGGGTCATGCAGAGCCCCGGCAAGGGGGTCAATCTGTTGTACAACCTCTTGCGGCGGGGCGGGATTTACGGCAGGGAGGAGAAAACAGCATGAACATTCTGCTGCTGCGCCCCCATCCCGGTCATGACAAGTTCGGTCTGGGGCCGTTCTTTTGTGTTGAACCGTTGGGCCTTGAATATATCGCTGCAGCCCTGTTGCAGGACCATCATCAGGTCGCGATTGCCGACCTGCGCTTCCGCCCCGGGCTTGCCACGGTGCTGCGCCGCTCACGGCCCCGGCTGGTCGGCATCAGCTGTCTACATACCCTTGAGTTCGAGCAGGTGCTGGCAACCGCCCGTGAGGTACGGCGCCTGGCGCCGGAGGTGTTCATCATCGTGGGGGGGCATGCTGCTGCGGCCTTCTCCGGCCCGCTGGAGGACAGTGCGGTTGATGCCGTGATGGTGGAGGATGGTGAGAGCCTGATGCCGCTGCTGGCAGGCTGCCTGGAGCGGGGGGAACCGCTGGAACAGGTGTCGGGGCTGCGGCTGCGCAGACCGGACGGCTGGCAGAGTACCCCCCGGCTTGAGGAACGCCCGGCACTTGATCTGGTACCGCTGCCTGCCCGTGATCTGGTCAGGCAGTACCGCAACGGCTACCACTGTCTGCTGTTCAAGCCGGTCTGGCTGATCGAGACCGCCCGGGGCTGTCCCCATCGCTGCTCCTTCTGCTCGGTCTGGCAGCTGTACGACCGTACCTGCCGGGAACGTTCCATTGCGGCGGTGGTGGAGGATTTTGCCACCAGCGGTGACGCGGTTTTTGTGGCTGACGATCTGTTCTGGTACAATCCGGCCCGCTCCCTGGAGCTGGCTGCGGCACTTAAGCAGCGCGGGGTCTATAAACGCTGGATTCTCGTCCAGACCCGCACCGACCTGATCTGCAGAAGTGCCGAAATCATGGCGGCCTGGCGTCCCCTGGCAAAGGACTTTGACATCTTTCTGGGTTTGGAGGCGGCCAGCGACAACGGGCTGTCCGGTCTGGACAAGGACAGCGGCATCAAGGAAAGCATTGAGGCGGTGCGGATTGCCCGCGACCTCAGGTACGGCATCAACGGCAATTTTCTGGTTGATCCCGACTGGGACGAGGAGGGCTTCAGGCAGCTCTGGGGCTTTGTGGAACAGTACGGTCTGCAACGGGCCGGATTCACCATCCTGACCCCCTTGCCCGGCACCGACTATTATGGTTCCGTTGCCCACCGGACTGTTGGTCAGCCCTGGTCAAACTTTGATATGCACCATCTGCTCTGGGAACCGAGGCTGGGACCTGAGCGGTTTTTTGAGCTGTATGCCGAGACCTGGCGCCGTTCAATCCTGAATACCGCCGGTGACAAGGGGATCATGGACTGGGTCAAACAGGTGCGTCCTTCCCAGATCCCGTACATCATCCGGGTGCTGTGGCGCACCCAGCGGATGATGAAGCCGGCAGAATATATGAAGGAATACCGTGCCAGCTGCCCGGCAGGAACAGGGGGTGCCCCATGATACTCTGGGCCTTTCCCGGACAGCCGCTGCAGTGGGAACAGGGGACACCTGACGATGACGACTTCCGCGCCATCGCGGACCTTTGCCGGGAACACTGCGGCTACGACCTGATCTCCCATCAGCCGCTCGCCGGCTGCCGGCTGAGCCAGCATACCTGCCTGCAGATCTACGGTGTGGCCATGTCGCTCTACCGGACCAGAAGGCTGCACAGCGAAGGGAGCCGTCCTGCCCTGATTGCCGAGCACTCCCTGGGGATCTACGCGGCGCTGGCTGCCGCAAACAGTATCGGTGAACAGGAAGCCCTGGAGCTGGTCTGCCGGATCGGCAGCAGCATGGCCCGCATGAGCGCCACTGCCACCTACGCCCTCGGCTGTGTCATCGGCCTGCAGGCTGCTCCGCTGGAGGAAGCGGCCCGCAGCAACGGGGTGTTTGTGGCGAACTACAATACCTCCCGACACTTCCTGCTGGCCGGCCCCCGGCAGGGGATAGAGGCCGCTCTGGCAGAATGTCGGGCACAGGGCGCCTTCAGTGTCAGCAGCTTTCCCTGCGAAGCCCCGCTGCATACGCCGCTGATGGCCGAGGTGGGCGCTGATCTGGCAGCCATTGTGGCCGAATATCATTTTCGCGAACCGGCACTGCCGTTGCTGGAGCATTGCAGCCAGACCAACCTGACTGCTGCCCGCATCCCGGCTTTTCTGGTTGATGAACTGCAGCAGCCGGTCTACTGGGAGCAGACCTGGAAGGCGGCCCGTGCAGCCGGTGTTACCCGCTGCATTGAGGTGGGCAGCGGCCAGGCCCTGAGCAAGTTCAACCGCTGGATCGATTCGGAGGCAGGCACCTTGTGAGAGCCCATGAAACCACGATAACTGTCCGTTTCAACGAAGTGGATGCCTACCGGGTGGCCTGGCACGGCCATTATGTCGCCTGGATGGAGATCGGTCGCAACAACCTGTCCGGGCAGTTCGGCATTGGGCCGGATGACCTGTTGGCCCTGGGCTGTCAGGGACCGGTGGTGTCGCTTGAGCTGAAGTATCTGCGGCCTGCCCGCTTTCATGATGTCGTCACGGTTCGTACCTGGCTGGAGGATGAGGCAACGGCCATGCTGCGCTTCCGCTGTGAGATGCTGTCAGCAGACGGCCAGCGGCTGGCCAGCGGCCTGGTCTGCCATGCCCTGACTGACCTGCAGGGGGTGCTGCAGTACCGGCTTCCTGCTGAAATTGAGCAGCGGGTGGCCGCTATGCGGGCCTGGCTGGATGCAGGTGGCTGCCCATGAAGCTGCTGCTGGTTTCAGCAAACCGCGAACGCTCTCCCTATCCGGTCTTTCCGCTTGGCCTGGCCTTTCTGGCGGCTCCGCTCAAGCAGGCCGGCCACCAGCTGGCAGTGCTGGATCTCTGTTTTGAAGCCGATCCCCTTGCTGCGCTGGAGGAGGCCCTTGCTGCTGGGCAGCCTGAGGCGGTGATCATTTCGTTGCGCAATCTGGATAACGTCACCTGGCCTGATGCCCGTTCCTACCTGTCCGGCCTGACCGATCTGGTAACGGTCTGCAAGGGCCGGGCAACGGTGATTGTGGGCGGTTCAGGTTTCAGTCTGATGCCGCTGGAGATCCTGGCGTCCTGTGGTGCCGATATCGGTCTGGTGGGGGAGGGGGAGCAACAGCTGCCGCTGCTGCTGGAGCGGTTGGCCCACGGGGCTGATCCGGCTGATCTGCCCGGCGTTGTGCTGCCAGGGAAAGTTGACTTTGTCCTGCCGCAAACAGTTGCCGGAATCGGTACCCCTGACCGGGAGCTGTTTGATGTGGCCCGCTATCTGAAAGAGGGGGGCATGGCCAACCTGCAGACCAAGCGGGGCTGTCCCTTCAGTTGCAGCTACTGCACCTATCCGTTGCTGGAGGGGCAGCAGATGCGGACCCGGCCGGTGGCTGAGATCATTGCTGAAATTCGTAGCCTGGTGGATGATCACGGCGTTGACTACCTCTATTTTGTGGATGATATCTTCAATTATCCGGTCAGCTTTTGTGAACAGCTCTGTACGGCCATGGTTGAGGCACAGCTTGGCGTCAACTGGTCAGCCTTTATCAATCCGGACTTCATCACGCCCCAGCTCTTGGAGCTGATGCAGCGGGCCGGCTGTGATGCGGTTGAGTTCGGCACTGATTCCGGTTCCCCTGCCATGCTGCAGAGCCTCTGTAAATCGTTTACACTCGGACAGGTCAGGTCAGCCTCGCTGCTCTGCCGGGATGCGGGGCTGGACTTTGCCCACTACATCATCTTTGGCGGCCCCGGCGAAACTGAAGAGACCATTCTGGAGAGTTTCAGGCTGATGGATGAACTGAATCCCACCGCGGTCATCGCCATGACCGGGGTACGGATCTACCCACGTACCAGGTTGTACCGCACGGCCCTTGACGAAGGGATTATCACCACTGCAACCGACCTGCTGCAACCCACCTTCTACCTGGCTCCGGCCATCAGGGACCGGCTTTCAACCATCGTGACCGAACAGGCCATGCAGCGTAAAAACTGGATTGTGCCGGGCCTGGAGGTGAATATCAGCGATGCCATGCTGGAGGCGTTGCGGATGTTCAAGGTGCGGGGGCCACTTTGGAAGTTGCTCAAGCGGATGGGAAGAAGTAGAATCGCCCCGATGAAGTGATTCCAGTTCCAACTCAAGGCGATATCTGCGTTGGCTCGTCATCGGCTCCTCAACGTACTGCGTGTACGCCTGCGTCGCCGAATTCCTCGCCGCCTTGATCTCATCCTTGATTTGAAACCGGAATAATAGCTGTTTATAGAATCTTGAGGTGGCTGTTCGTTATGGAACTGGAATTTGAAAATACGGTTGTCGTGGTTACCGGTGGCACCCGTGGCATAGGCCGGGCAGTCTCCCTGCGCTTTGCAGCGGCAGGGGCCACGGTCTTTGCGGCCTACCTGAGCAACGATGAGGCTGCAGATAAACTGTGCCTGGATGCAGCAGGGCTGCCGGGCAGCATCACCACCATCAAGGCCGATGTTGCTACCTCTGCCGGGGCAACCGCCCTGATCGATGCGGCCTCGGCAGCATCCGGTTACCTGGATGTTCTGGTCAATAACGCCGGGATCATCCGTGATGGTTTTCTGGCCATGATGGCGGAAGATGACTGGGAGGCGGTGCTGCGTACCAACCTCTCCCCCCTGTTTCATTGCTGCAAGTGGGGTGTCCGCAAGATGCTGGCCCGCCGCAGCGGGGTGATCATCAATGTCTCCTCAATCTCCGGTATAAGCGGTGCTGCCGGTCAGACCAACTATGCCGCCTCCAAAGGGGCTGCCATCAGTTTTACCAAATCCCTTGCCCGTGAACTGGGGCCGATGGGGGTCCGGGTCAATAGCGTGGCAGCCGGACTGATTGCAACCGATATGACCGCTGCACTGAAGCAGGATCAGGTGGAGCGGATCGTGAAATCTGCTGCCCTGGGCCGGATTGGTCAGCCGGACGAGGTTGCCGACGCCATCGTGTTTCTGGCCTCATCCAAAGCTGCCTACATCACCGGGCAGTGCCTGGTGGTTGATGGGGGCATCCTGTGAGTCTGAAGCGGATCGCCATAACCGGTCTGGGGACCATCAACGGGGCTGCCAAAACGGTTCCTGCCTTTCAGGAGGCGATCCTGCAGGGTACAAGCGGCATTGCGCCGCTTGATCTGTTTGATGTGTCGCCGTTTCCGGCCCGGATCGGTTGCCAGGTGAAAGGGTATGACCCTGCAGATCACTTTACCCGGCGCCAGATCAGCCACCTTTCCCGTACTGACCAGCTTGCCCTGATCGCGGCCTGTGAAGCGGTTGCCATGAGCGCCGTCACCGGCTGCTATGACCCGTATCAGATCGGCGTCTGCGTTGGCGGCGGGGTTGGCGGCATGCTGCATGCCGAAGCGTGGTTGCAGGGGGAGTTAAGCGGAAAACCGGGCCGACCCGGCCTGCTGCGCACCCTGCTGCCTGACTGCAGCACCACGGCCCTGGCCCATGCCTTTGG
This sequence comes from Trichlorobacter lovleyi, assembly GCF_015239775.1. Lineage (NCBI taxonomy): Bacteria > Pseudomonadati > Thermodesulfobacteriota > Desulfuromonadia > Geobacterales > Geobacteraceae > Trichlorobacter > Trichlorobacter lovleyi. Next base: position 2,168,418 of record NZ_CP058409.1, on the reverse strand, counting down.
TTTTGCCGGGTATCAGGGCAACATCACCACCGCCTGTTCCTCATCCGGCACCGCCATCGGCTGGGCAGCCGACCTGATCCGCAGCGGCCGCCAGCAGGCCATGCTGTGCGGCGGGGCCGATGCCTTGGCCATGCTGACCTTTGCCGGGTTCAATGCCCTCAAGGTGGTTGATCCCAACCCCTGCGCCCCGTTCAGTGCCGGACGTCAGGGGCTGTCTCTGGGGGAGGGGGCAGCCTTCATGGTGCTGGAAGATGAACAGGCAGCCCGCAGCCGGGGGGCGCAGATCCTGGGGTACCTGCTGGGCTATGCCCTGGTGGGGGAGGCCCACCATATGACCGCCCCCGAGCCCAGCGGTGAATCCGCTGCCAGGGTCATGAACGCTGCCTTGTCTGCTGCCGGAGTCGATCCTGGCCGGATCGGCTGGATCAATGCCCATGGCACCGGCACTCCGCTGAACGATGTGGTTGAGTCCAACGCGGTCAAGCTGGTCTTTGGCCCGCGGGCAGCCGGGGTGCCGCTGATCTCCACCAAGGCGATTACCGGCCACTGTCTGGGGGCAGCCGGTGCCATTGAGGCCGTGGCGACCGTGCTGGCCCTGAATGCCGGTATCATCCCGCAGACCCTGCATTTCAGGGGTGTTGACCCGGAGTGTGACCTTGATTACGGCCATGCCGGCAGTCGTGCCACTGACACCCGGATCGCCCTGTCCAACTCCTTTGCCTTTGGGGGCAATGTCACCACACTTGTGCTGGGCTCTGCAGCCTTAGGGCAGGAGGTCTGCTGATGGATTGTTTTACACCGGCCATTGCAGTCACCGGCTCAGCTCTGATCAGCGCTGCAGGGACCGGTCTCAAGCCGGCACTTGAGGCGCTGAACAGTGACATCAGCTGCCTGAAACCGATTCCCGCTGAACTGGCAGCCGGTACAAGCGGGCACTGCTGGGGCAAGGCCGATCAGTTCAAGGCAACCGACTTTATCCCGCCACTCAAGGCCCGCAAGCTTGATCGCGCCAGCCAGTTTGCGGTGGCCACGGTCGGTATGGCCCTGGCTGCTGCCGGGCTTGTTAAGGGCGAGTTTGCCCCGGAGCGGATCGGGATTGCCCTGGGCTCCGGCTTTGGCGGTATTGCCAATGCCTCGGAATTTCTCAGCGGCTATTATCAGGCCGGTCTGCCGGGTCTGTCGCCGATGCTGTTCCCCAATACGGTTGCCAATGCTGCTGCCAGCAACGCCTCCATTGAATATGGCCTGCAAGGCCCCAATGTTACCTTTATCCAGCGTTTTTGCTCGGCAGAATCGGCCATCCTGGCCGCCTGCCGCTTTATTGAAGAAGGCAGGGCCGATATCATGCTGGCTGGTGGTGTGGATGAATTGACCCCCCAGATGATTCGCGGCTTTGCGGTTACCGGTCAGCTGCAGCGTTTTGCCGCAGGGTTTGGCGAGGGCTGCGGCATACTGGTGCTGGAACGGGCTGAACATGCCCGTAGACGCGGTGCTGCCATTGCTGCCCGGCTGACGGCAATCAACACCGTGGGGTTCCTGCTGCCCGGTGCAGAGCAGCAGGGGATCAACCAGCTGCTGCAGACGCAAAAGAGCTGTGATCAGCTGTTCTTCTCCGGCCCTGAACCGGCTGTTCAGCCGCTGCTCGGCACGGTTGCGGCAGCATCGACCCGCTATCCAGGCCGGATCATCGGCAGCTCTTTGGCCATGGGTGGTACGGTGCTGGGGCTGTTGGCGGCATCACTGCAACCCGGTGAGCAGGGGCTGCAATTGTCAGCCTCGCCGGAAGGCCCCTACTATGCCATGTCAGTGACTGGTGGCGACCCTGCTTAATCCTGATCCCACTGCATACCTGCCGCACCGCTATCCGTTTGTCATGCTGGACCGGGTGCTGGAACAGCAGCCGGGCAGTTTTGCCCGGGCCCGCTATCGTACCAGTGCCGCCCTGCAGGCCTATCCCCAGACCCTGCTGGTTGAGGCGGTTGCCCAGCTTTCCGGGATTGCGGCTGTGGAACAGCAGGGCGAGGGCGGCTTTCTGGCTGCGGTTGATCAGGCCCGTTTTGGTCGTGCCCCGCAGCTTGGCGAGACCCTGGAGGTCACAGCCCGGATCATCAAGTCCTTTGGCCGCTTATGCCTGGTTGAAGGACAGGTGCTGGTGGAGGATGAAGAACTGTTGCACGTCACCCTGACATTGGGGATTGGACCGCTATGAAACCGTTTTTGTCATGTTTGCTCGTTTGCCTGCTGCTGACCGCAACCCTGAAGGCAGAGGCCCGCAGTCTTACGCCGGTTGAGGGACTGGAGGCGCTCCGCCGCTCCTTTAACAGCCTGCAGGACTTTACTGCGGAGCTGACCCAGGAGAAACAGCTCTCGATCATGAAGAAGAAGCTGGTCATGCAGGGCCAGATCCGTTTCAAGAAACCGGACCGTTTCTACATGGAGCTGGTGCCACCCTACAGCAGCAAGGTGCTGCTGAAAGATACGGTGCTGCAGCAGCGCCTGGGTAGTCAGGGTGAGCTGCAGCGGATCGTGCTGCCGCCGGAACAGGGGCTGTCCCGCTGGTTTGCCACACTGGCAAAGCCGGTTACAACCGTACCGGAAGGGATGGAGGTGCGGGCAGAGCAAGGCGCCGGCCAGACCACGGTGCTGATCAGGCCGGCCAAGGGGGGGCAGCTGAAGGAGCTGACCATTGTGCTGCAGGATGATGGCACGGTGCGCAGGCTGGTGCTGGAGGAACGGGCCGGTGATAAAACCGTGATGACCTTCCGCAAGACCCGCAAGAATGTCGGCCTGACCGAGGCTGATTTCAGATTGGAGTGATCCTGTGCTGCCGCACCTCTACAGATTGAAACCGGTGGTACTTGCTGCCGTGTTTGTTATGCTGACCGCGCTGTTCTCTGGATGTGTCGGCAAAACTCCGTTTACTGACAACGCACAGCTTGTGCCGGGGAGGGTGGTTGAAACCCTCAGCTCCAGCGTGACCCTGTCCCTGCGTAGCGCTGAAAAACATATCTCCGGCCGTGGCTTCATGGTCTACCGCCGCCCAGACCAGATGCGGCTGATCCTGCTGTCACCCTTTGGCACCACGGTGATGGAGGCGCAACTGACAGGTGATCGTCTTACCCTGGCCTATCCGGCTGATGGGGTGGCCTATCAGGGCCGGATCAAGGACCTGCCGGCTGCAACCGGGCAACGCGGTTTTACCATGCTGCGCTGGGTGCTGGATTCTGAACCGCCCGTTGGCGCCCCTGCCTCCGGCGTGGTTGAACAGCAGGCCAGCCAGGGAGGGCAGGAGCAGATCACCATCAAGGATGGCGTGGTGCTTGAAAAGAGCCTGAAATCCGGTGAACTGGTCCGCTACCGCAACCACACCGTGCTGGCCGGGGTGCGCCTGCCCCTTGAACTGCAGATGGAGAGCGCTGAAGGGGACCGGATCCGCCTTGTACTGGAGGAGCCGGAGGTGAACACCGAACTTGAAGAACAGATGTTTACGGTGCCGCTGAACGGCCTGCGCCTGTTTCCCCTGTCCCAGCTCAAGGCCCGCTGATCCATGAACCTGCCGGGCTTCAGCGGCCTGCTTGACCGGGCCAACCGTTTCACCATCCGCCACCTTGAGTGGGTTGATCAGGTCACCCGCAGCTCACCCCGCCTGGTTATCGCCGGATTGCTGCTGTTGCTGCTGGGCTCCCTTGCCTCCCTGTTCAGCATCCGTTTTGAGACTGACATCTTCCGCCTGTTTCCTGCTGATCGCCCTGCCATGCGTCTGCTGCTGGACTCACTGGAGTGGTCCGGTGGTGCCAACCAGGCCTACTTTCTGCTGGAGGGAGACCCTGCCGCCCTGCCGGCCGAGGCAGCCCGTCTGGCAGAGCGGTTGCGCACCCTGCAGGTGGATGGTGCGCCGGCCTTCAAGCGGGTGGTCTACCGGATCTATGAAGAGTCCGAGGCCCAGCGCTTTACCGATCTGGTGGCATTCAGCGCGGCCCATCCGGCTGCCTTTGTGCCGCTTGAAGAGACCACGGTACTGCTTGAGCGGTTCAGGCCCAAGGCCGTTGATCAGGCCCTGGATCAACTGACCGCAGAGCTGGCCGGTTCCATCGGTGCCAGCGGTGTGGCGCTCTCCCTGGCTGACCCGCTGGGGCTGCGCAGCCTGATCCTGCCCCGCCTCAAGGCCGGCAGCCAGGCCTTGGATATGGACCCGTCATCCCCCTATTTTCTGTCACGGGATGGCCGGGTGCTGATCATGATTGCCGAGCCGGTCAAGCCGGTACAGGAAATGGCCTTTGCCCGCAAGCTGGTGGCGGGCATCAATCAGGCCCGCAGCGGGGCACAGGTCAAGATCTCCTGCGCCGGTGCCCATATCAGCGCGGTGATTGACGAAGCCGCCATGAAGTCCAATATCCTCTCCTGTATCATCTCTTCGCTGGTGGTGGTGCTGGGGATCTTTTATGCGGTCTACCGCCGGATCTGGCCCACCCTGATGATTCCGGTAATTCTTGCTGTAGGCGTGGTACTGGCCCTCGGCACAGCAGGTCTGTTTCTCAGCAGCATCCATATCATCTCCTTTGCCTTCATGGCCCTGATCATCGGCCTGGGCACCGATTATTCCATCCACCTCTACGATCGTTTCCACAATGAGCGGGTTGCCGGTGCCACAACCGATCAGGCCATCAGCCTGGCAGTGGTTGATACCGGTCAGGGGCTGTTTACTGCCGCAACCACCACGGCACTGCCGTTTCTGGCCCTGGGCTGGGCAGAGGTGCGGGCCTTGTCCGAGCTGGGGCTGCTGGTGGGGTTGGGGGTGATCTTTTCCCTGTATGCCACCCTGTTCCTGATGCCGCTTCTGCTGCGCAAGACCGATACCCCTGAGCGGGTCTACCGTCCCTTGCCGGGATTGGGGCTGGTCAGGCTCTGGCGTCTGGCTGGCCGATGGTCGCGTCCCCTGCTGTGGGGGGCTGGCGGCCTGGTGCTGCTCTTTTTTCTGCTCAGTCTGCGCACCTCCTTTGATGGCGAGCTGAAGAACCTGCAGCCCCAGCATTCAGAGGCGTTTCATGCCCAGGAACTGGTGGAACAGCACCTGAATCTGGCCCCCAGAAGTCTGCTGGTGGCGGTTGATGGGGCCGGTCAGTCCGCTGTCATGCAGCACAACCTGGCCGTGGAGGCGCTGGTGATCCGACTGGCAGCAGAAGGCAGGTTGCAGGCCTGGTCCAGCCTGGGGCAGATCATGAACCGCCGGGCTGATCAAGAGCAGATCGTTACCCGGTTGCAGGGGATCGGTTTTCGTGCCGATGAGCTTACCAAAAAGCTGTATGATAAGGGTTTTAGCGTTGCATCGTTCGAGTCGTACCTGAAACAGCTCAAGGGTTCCAGCCTGACAACGGTTGTGGATGAATCCGTGATTATCGCACAGTTGGAGGCCTCACCCCTGCGGGGGGTGGTGGATCGCCACCTGGTACAGGATCGCAGCGGCTGGCATGCCTTGACCTACCTCTATTTCAAGGCAGGCCAGCTTGATCAGGCCGGATTTGTGCAGGAACTTGCCAAGAGCGTGCCTGCCGCACGGGTGACCGGTACTGACCTGGTCAGTCAGGAACTGCTGGCAGCGGTACGCAGAAGCGCTGTTAATGGTATTGCTTTTGGAGGAATTTTGACGTTGTTGTTGCTGTTGTCGCACTTTAAGAACGTTACCGGAATTATCTCATCATTGGGACCGGTACTGTTCGGGGCTGTGGCCATGCTGGGTGCCATGGTGCTGGTGGGGATGAAACTGAATTTTATGAACATCATGGTGCTGGTGACCATTATCGGCATGGGCAGTGATTACGGTCTGCATATCCAGCATCGCTGTGCTGAAGGTCTGGCGGAGCAGCAGGAACAGAACTTCATTCAGGCGGCCCGCTCTGTGCTGCTGTCGGCCCTGACCACCATTGCCGGTTTTGGTTCCCTGGCCTTTACGGATTACGGTGCCATGTCGTCCATCGGCTGGGCCACCAACTTCGGGATCGGCTTCACGGTGCTGGCAGCCCTGCTGCTGGTGCCGGCAACATTACGATTGGTTACTACACCAAGGAGGTAGAGCATGCTGCGTTTTTCAATGCTGTGTCAGCTGGTGCTGCTGATCTGTCTGGCAGCCCCGGTCCGGGCCAACGAGTTTACCGAAGAGGTGAAGCAGTCCGGCCGTGAGACCAAGGAGGCCTTTAAACAGGCCGGCAAGACCATTAAAGAGGATACCAAAAAAGCGGCCAAGGAAACCAAAGAGGCCTTGAAGCAGGTTGGCAAAGAGACCAAGGCCGGGTTCAAGCAGGCCGGTACGGAGATAAAGGCCGGGGCGAAAAAGGCAGGGGAAGAGATCAAAGATACTTTCAAAAAATAGTCAGGTTGTTTTCAGTACAACCAACTCACCCCCAGCAGGATCTTGCTGGAGTTAAGCGGCTGATTGGGGGAGGCTGTACCGGCATTGGAGATATGGTGATAGCGGTACTCCAGGTTCAGCATGGTAGCCTGGGCAATCGGGATCTGCACTCCGGTGCCACCCTGATAGCTGAAGTTAAGCTTTGCCCCCATAGTGGGCAACCCCAGGTCAACAAAGAGCGGCCCGCCACCGGCAAAGATGTAAGGTTTTACGTGGCTTAGACTGGTAAACTTCCAGCTGCCCAGCAGGTAGCCCCCCAGCATTGATCTGCCCCCCTGATCCACTGCCAGATGGTACGGCAATTCCACCAGCAGTTGATGCCTGCCCTGATACCAGCTCCCTTGAGCGACCTCATCGGAGAGATACCAGCCCAGGCGGGCAATGGCGTCCCAGGTCTGCACCTGGGTGCGGGTCTCGCCAAAACCGCGGTGGGTGATACCGTAACCGGTCAGCAGGGTCAGCTCATAGCCCGCATCGGCCGTGGTTTTGCCCAGGTCACCGGCACCGGCAGGGCTGGTTGCCAGGGCAACAAGAAGTGCCGTCAGCAGGGTTTTTACCACTTCTGTTTCCTTTCAAACTTCAGGATGGCCGGCAGGTTTTTCAGGAAATCCAGCACGCTGTGGGGGGATTGCCAGATCATCTTGGTGTAGCCCCAGTGAATCCGGCTGCGGCGGTAGAAACGGCGGATAAACTCGTTGTAGAGATCCTCAAGCTGTTGCTTGGTCATGCCGTTGGGGATAAAGACAAAGTTCATGCAGTTCATCAGTTCCCAGTCCTCGTTAAACCGGCCAAACTGCTCCAGGGTCTTGAAGACCGGCGCACCGGGAAAGGGGGTGAACTTGGTGACGTTGATCTCGTCCAGCGGCAGCGAGAGGGCATAGTCGATGGTGCGGCGGATGGCCGCCTCATCCTCGCCCGGCAGCCCCACCATAAAGAGTCCCTTGACCCGCATCCCGGCATCCTTGACCATCTGCAGTTTGCGCCCCACCTCGTCCAGACCGTAGAACTTGCGGTGCTTTTTCAGTATTTCAGGGTCGCCGGATTCGATGCCGAAATTGACCTGCCAGCAGCCGGAGCCTTTCAGCAGGCTCAGCAGCTCCTGATCAACATGCTCAAGACGTGCAATGCAGTTATAGGTGACCTGCAGCCCCATCTTTTCCTTCAGCTCACAAAAATGGGCCACCCGCTTGCGGTCAAAGGTGAACAGGTCATCGTAGAAAAAGACATGTCTGATGCCGTAGTCACGCTGCAGCATGGCCACATGCTCAAGGATGTACTCCGGTGAGTTGAAACGGAAGCCGCGTGAGAACACGGAGCGGTCACAGTAGGAACACTGGTAGGGGCAGCCCCGGCTGGAGATGATGCTGGAGTTGGGTGCGGTCGGCGAACTGAACAGCGGCAGCTTGTACTTCTGGGGGAAACCGGGCAGCAGATGATAGGCCGGGAACGGCAGCTCATCCAGATTGGCAATCAACTCCCGTGGGGCAGACTGGGCAGCCTGGCCATTGCTGTCCCGGTAGGCCACGCCGGGGATGCTGGCAAGGCCCTGGAATCCGGCCTGCACCAGCTCCAGCATGGTCTGCTCACCTTCCCCCAGCACCAGGCAGTCAATGGCCGGGAAACGGTCCAGCAGCGGCGCTCCCATGGTGCAGGCATGGGCACCGCCAAAGACGGTGATGATGCCGCTGTCGGCCGCCTTGATCGCCTCGGCAATCCGGTTGCCCTCCAGAAACGAGGAGGTGGTGCAGGAAAAGGCCACGACATCCGGTTTGCGGCGCAGCACCTCGTTCACCAGCTCCTGCTGCGTCAGCGGGGTGGCATAGCAGTCTATGATCTCAACCGGCACCTGATGTTTTTCAAGCCAGGCAGCTATGGAAAGGATCCCCAGCGGCGGCATGACATTGAAGATGGTGGTGATATCCTGCATTCCCGGCATCCAGTTGCTGCCGTGGGGGTGGATAAAAAGTACGTTCACGGATACCTCTGGTCTGTCTGACGTATAATTGAGAGTGATTATTACAGAGTTTGTCAGGTATGGGAAGATCGTTCTGGCGGCTTGAGGTTGACGATTCGTCCGGAATCAAAGTATAATGCCGTTTCACATTTACGGGGGCAGGTATGGCAGCTGAAAAATTCGAGACATCGCTGAAAAAGCTGGAAGAGGTGGTCCGCAAGCTGGAAGGGGGCTCGCTTTCACTGGATGACTCCATCAAGGCCTTTGAAGAAGGGGTCAAACATGCCGCCTTCTGCGCTAAAAAGCTGGATGAGGCCGAGCGCAAGGTTGAGGTGTTGATCAAGCAGCGCGATGGATCGTTCCGTAAAGAGCCGTTTACTACTGATGACGACGAATAAAGGAATCATATGGATCTCAAGGTTTATCTGAAAGAAAAGATCGCGCTGGTAGATGCAGCGCTGGAACAGTATCTTCCCAAGGAGGACGAACGTCCCCAGAGCATTCACAAGGCGATGCGCTACTCCATCTTTGCCGGTGGCAAACGGGTGCGTCCGGTGTTGATGCTGGCTGCCTGCGAGGCGGTTGGCGGCCAGATTGACAAGGCCATGCCGGCGGCCTGTGCCATGGAGATGATCCACACCTATTCCCTGATCCATGACGACCTGCCGGCCATGGACGATGATGATTTCCGGCGCGGACGTCCCACCAACCACAAGGTCTTTGGCGAGGCGATCGCCATCCTGGCCGGTGACGGCCTGTTAACCGAGGCGTTCAAGCTGATGAGCGACCCCCGCTTTGCTGCCGGGATTGACCCTGCCGTCCACCTGGCGGTGATCCATGAGATCGCCACCTGTGCCGGCACCTACGGCATGGTGGGTGGCCAGGTGGTGGATATGGAGAGCGAGGGCAAGCCGGATATGGACCTGCCCACGGTGCAGTACATCCATACCCACAAGACCGGTGCCCTGATCAAGGCCTCGGTGGTGGCCGGTGCGCTGCTGGGCGGGGCTGATCAGCAGCAGCTGGCTGCCATCCTCCGTTATGGCGAGGCCGCCGGTCTGGCGTTCCAGATTGCCGATGACATCCTGGATATCGAAGGCACCACCGAAGAGATCGGCAAGGATGCCGGCAGCGACGAGGCCCGCGGCAAGGCCACCTATCCGGCGGTGATGGGTCTGGCTGCGGCCAAGCAGGAGGCCCAGGCCATGATGGATGAGGCGATGCTGGCCCTGGAACCGCTGGGTGCCGCTGCAGAGCCGCTGCGTGAGATCGCCCGTTACATCGTTGAGAGAAAGAACTGACCCCCTATGTCACTATTGAATCAGATCAATGCACCTGCAGACCTGAAGCAGTTGCCGCAATCGGATCTGCCGAAGCTGGCAGCAGAGATCCGTCAGCTGATTATTGGGACCTGCGCCAAAAACGGCGGGCACCTTGCCCCGTCTCTCGGCGTCGTAGAACTGACCATCGCCCTGCACAAGGTCTTCAACTCGCCCGACGACAAGATCATCTGGGATGTGGGCCACCAGGCCTATGCCCACAAGATCATCTGCGGCCGTCGTGACAGCTTCTCTACGCTGCGTACATTGAACGGCATCAGCGGCTTTCCCAAACGCTGCGAATCCGAGCATGATGTCTGGGAGGTGGGGCATTCCTCCACCTCGCTCTCGGCAGCCACCGGCTATGCCGTGGCCCGTGACCTGGCCTGCCGAAAAAACAAGGTGGTGGCGGTGATCGGTGACGGCTCCATGACCGGCGGGATCGCCTTTGAGGGGCTGAACCATGCCGGGCACCTGAACCGCGACCAGATCGTGATCCTGAACGACAACGAGATGTCGATCGCCGAGAACGTCGGAGCCTTGTCCGGGTTTCTTTCCCGTACCTCCAGCAGCGAATTCATCCACAAGATCAAGCGCGAAACCGAGCAGATGATCAAGCAGGCCAAGAGCGAGATGGGGAAGGGCGCCATCCGTTTGGCCCGCAAGGTGGAGACCTCCTTTAAGGGGCTCTTTACCCCGGCTACGCTGTTCCAGGCCTTTGGGTTCGAGTATATCGGGCCGATTGACGGCCATGACCTGCCGCTGTTGCTGGAGACCCTGGAGCGGGTCAAAAAGCTGGACAATGCCGTGCTGATCCATGTCCTGACCACCAAGGGCAAGGGCTACAAACCGGCAGAACAGAACCCATCCCTGTTTCACGGGGTTGGTCCGTTTGAGATTGAAACCGGCAAGGTCCTGAAAGGCAAGGGGGGGGCTGCCTCCTACACCGCCATCTTCGGCAACACCCTGGCACGGCTGGCAGAGGAGGATGAGCGGGTCGTGGCCATTACGGCTGCCATGCCGGACGGTACCGGACTGACCAATTTTGCAAAACAGCATCCCGAGCGGTTCTTTGATGTGGGCATTGCCGAGCAGCATGGCGCCACCTTTGCCGCAGGTCTGGCCTGCGAAGGTAAGAAACCGGTTTTTGCGGTCTACTCAACCTTCCTGCAGCGGGCCTATGATCAGGTGTTGCACGATGTCTGCATCCAGAATCTGCCGGTGGTCTTTGCCCTTGACCGGGGCGGGGTGGTGGGGAACGACGGTCCCACCCATCACGGCGTCTTTGATCTCTCCTATCTGCGGCATATCCCCAATATGACCCTGATGGCCCCCAAGGATGAAAACGAGCTGCAGCACATGCTCAAGACCGCCATCGAGCACAACGGCCCGATGGCCCTGCGCTATCCCCGCGGCAACGGCTATGGCGTGCCCCTGGATCAGGATCTGAAGCCGCTGCCGATCGGCAGGGCCGAACTGCTGCGTGAAGGTGCTGACGGCGTCCTGGTGGCCCTGGGCTCCATGGTCTATCCTGCCCTGGATGCTGCTGCAGAACTTGCCGCAGAAGGGCTTGACCTGGGCGTGGTGAATGCCCGCTTTGTCAAGCCGCTTGATGCAGAGCTGCTGCTTCAGCTGGTCAAGCGTTATGGCAGGCTGGTTACCCTTGAAGAAAATGCGCTGCAGGGCGGTTTTGGTACCGCAGTGCTGGAACTGCTGGAAGAGCAGGGGCTGCAGGCGCAGGTCTTGCGGATCGGCTATCCTGATCGGTATGTTGAGCAGGGTGAACAGCATGAACTGCGGGCCATGCATGGCCTGGACAAGGAAGGCATTGCCAAATCCGCACGGATGTTTTTTAAGTCCCCCTGACCGGACATGACCTTTGCAGAACTAAAAGAGGCGCTGTACCTGTTCGGCTTTCATGAAAATGACCTGCTGAGCATCAAGCGGATCAAACAGCGTCATCGTACCCTGGTCAGGAAGGCCCACCCTGATCTGCATGCCGACATTGACCCGGAACGTATCCGCAGGTTGAATGAAGCCGCCGGAATTATTATGGACTACGTCCAGTCCTACCGGTTTTCATTCACGGCGGAAGAGTTTTACCGCCAGATCCCTGAAGAACATCTGCGCCACCAGTTTTCCGGTGATCCGGTCTGGGCGGGGCGGATTGAAGAAAAATAGCACTTTTTACTTGCTATCAGCCCGCTGCGTGTGGTAAACAATCTTTCTTTTCGGAGCGTAGCGCAGCCTGGTAGCGCACCTGCCTTGGGAGCAGGGGGTCGAACGTTCGAATCGTTTCGCTCCGACCAATAAAATCAACGGCTTATCGAGTTACTCGGTAAGCCGTTTTGTTTTGCGTTTTGATCTCTATAGTATTTTGTGGCGCATACCCGTTGACAGTGCGCCTTTATTGTGTGAAATCATTTCCTGCATATTATAACAATTCCAGCCAGATCAAGCACGGACACGCATGCATAATCTCAGCGAAGACGACATCAGCGTCAAGTACATCACGCCTGCGTTGAACAAATCAGGTTGGGATGAAACCAGCCAGATCCGCCGCCAGGTATCCTTCACCAAAGGGCGGATTATAGTGCGCGGCAGGCTGGTTAGTCGCGGCAAGGCCAAAAAGGCTGACTTTGTTCTGTACTACCACCATCTCCCCATTGCCCTCATTGAAGCCAAGAAGAGCACCTTTAGCACTGGCCACGGCATGCAGCAGGCCCTTGACTATGCCGCTACACTGCAGGTGCCGTTTGTATTCTCAAGCAACGGCAAAGGTTTTGTGCTCCATGACAAAACCGGATTGATTGCTCAAGGTGAAGTTGAGCTGTCTATGGACGCATTCCCCCGGCCTGAAACCCTGTGGCAAGCCTACCGGCAATGGAAAGGCCTTACCCCTGCTGAAGAGAAGATTGTGCTGCAACCGTATTACGATGATGGCAGCGGCAAAGAACCGCGCTATTACCAGCGTAATGCCATAAATGCAGCGGTAGAAGCCATTGCCAAAGGGCAGGATCGGGTATTGCTGGTCATGGCCACCGGCACCGGTAAGACCTACACGGCCTTCCAGATTATCTGGCGCTTGTGGAAGTCAGACTGGCGGACCGGCAAACAAAAGCGGGTGCTGTTCCTGGCTGATCGTAACGTACTGGTTGATCAGACCATGGTCAACGACTTCCGTCCCTTTGGCGCTACCATGGCCAAGCTGAGCACCGGCTCAAAGACCATTGAACGTGAAGACGGCACCATTACTGAACTAACCACCGCCGTTGACAGCAAACGCCGCATTGATACCTCCTATGAGATCTATCTCGGCCTGTATCAGGCCCTGACCGGCCCGGATGAGCGCCAGAAGCTCTTTAAGGAACTCTCCCGCGACTTCTTTGACCTGATCATTATTGACGAATGTCATCGCGGCAGCGCAGCGGAGGATTCTGCCTGGCGCGAAATTCTTGAGCATTTCAACACCGCTACCCAGATCGGCCTTACCGCCACCCCCAAAGAGACTGAGTACGTTTCCAATATCAATTACTTTGGCCCGCCGGTCTTCAGCTACTCGCTCAAACAGGGGATCAGCGACGGATTTCTTGCACCGTACAAGGTTATCAAGGTGCATCTTGATATTGATGTGGAGGGCTATCGTCCCAAGACGGGCGAGTTTGACAAGCAGGGCCTGGTCATTGATGACCGGATCTACAACCTCAAGGACTTTGACCGTACAATTGTCATCGACACCCGCACCCAACGGGTTGCCAAATGGATCTCTGACTATCTCAAGCAGAGTGGCGACCGCTTTCAGAAAACCATCGTGTTCTGTGTTGATACTGAACATGCAGCCCGGTTACGGCAGGCTTTGATAGTTGAGAATCAGGATCTGGTGCTGAAGAACGAGCGTTACATCATGCGGATTACCGGCGACGATGCTGCCGGACAGGCGCAACTGGGCAACTTCATCGACCCGGAAAGTGACTATCCGGTGATTGTCACCACCTCGCGGCTGCTTTCAACCGGGGTTGATGCCCAGACCTGCCGTTTGATCGTGCTGGACCGTGCTGTTGGTTCCATGACCGAATTCAAGCAGATTGTGGGGCGCGGTACGCGGGTGCATGAAGACAGCAAGAAGTACTTCTTTACCCTGGTTGATTTCCGCAAGGCCACGGCCCACTTTGCCGACCCTGAGTTTGACGGCCCGCCAATACAGGTCTATGAGCCGGGCGAAGATGATCCGGTCATGCCGCCTGACGATGTTCCGCCAGTGATTGATGAAGATGATCCGATCCCGCCGGAGCCGGGTGATGATGAAGAGATTATTTCAGACCCGCCACCAGTGGGGCCTGATCCACCACCACCCCCACCACCACCCAAGTATTACATCAAGGGTGAGCCGGTTGCTGTTGTCATGGAGCGGGTCGAATACCTGGATGAATACGGCAAGCTGATCACCGAATCGTTGCGTGATTATTCGCGTAAGGCGATCCGTGTCCAGTATGCCAGCCTTGACCAGTTTCTGCGGCGCTGGAAAACAGAAGAACACAAGGAAGCGATTATTGAAGAGCTGGCTGCCGAGGGATTACCGCTTGATCCCCTGATGGAGGAGGTCGGCAAAGAGCTGGACCCCTTTGACCTGATCTGCCATATCGCCTTTGACCAGCCTCCGCTTACCCGCCGGGAACGGGCCAACAACGTCAAAAAACGGGATATCTTCACCAAGTACGGCCCGCAGGCCAGGGCGGTGCTTGAGGCCCTGCTTGCCAAATATCAGGATGAGGGAGTGGTAAGCGGTCTTGATAATGTCCGTGTTCTGGAGATTCCGCCTTTCAGCAGCATGGGCACCCCGCTACAGCTGATCAAACAGTTTGGCACCAAGGCCAACTTTGAGGATGCTGTCCACGAACTGCAGGATGCGTTGTATGCTTGAAAACCACCCCCCCTCTATCCCCCCTTATCAGGGGGGAGGTATTTAGAAGCAGCTTGGCATACGTTTTAAGCCTCCCCTGACAAGGGGAGGCTTGGAGGGGTTAAGATTGTATACTTTCACAAGGAACCACTATGTCGGCACGCAACACCGTTAAATCCATACAAGACATCATGCGACAGGACGTGGGGGTTGATGGCGATGCCCAGCGTCTTTCCCAGCTTTGCTGGATGTTCTTCCTGAAAATCATCGACGACCAGGATCAGCAACTGGAGGTCATGCAGGACAACTACCAATCACCCATTCCTGAGAAATTTCAGTGGCGCAGCTGGGCGGCAGACCCGGAAGGGATTACCGGTGAACTGCTGCTGGCCTTTATCAATGAAGAACTGTTTCCGACACTCAAGGAGCTTTCTGCCAGCGGTAGTAACGCCAACCGCGCCCGCGTGGTCAAAAGCGTGTTTGAGGATGCCTACAACTACATGAAATCCGGCCAGTTGCTGCGTCAGGTGATCAACAAGATCAGCGGCGTTGACTTTAATGACCTGGCCGAGCGCAAGCACTTTGGCGACATCTACGAGCAGTTGCTGAATGATCTGCAGAGCGCCGGTAACGCTGGCGAGTATTACACCCCCCGCGCGGTCACCGCCTTTATGGTGGACCGGATTGACCCCAGGCCAGGGGAGGTCCTGTTTGACCCCTCCTGTGGCACCGGCGGCTTCCTTACCTGCTCAATCCGGCACATGCGGGACCGGTATGTGAAAAAGGTGGCGGATGAACAGGCCATGCAGGCCGGATTGCGGGCGGTGGAAAAGAAACAGCTGCCCCACATGCTCTGCGTCACCAACATGCTGCTGCACGGCATTGAAGACCCCAGCTTTGTCCGCCACGACAACACCCTGGCGCGCCCCTACATCAGCTACGGCAAGCATGACCGGGTCGATCTCATCCTCACCAATCCCCCCTTTGGCGGGCGTGAGGAAGACGGCATAGAATCCAACTTTCCCGCCCATTTTCGCACCAAAGAAACTGCCGACCTCTTTCTGGCCCTGTTTATCCGCCTTTTAAAGAAAGGTGGCCGTGCCGCCATCGTTCTGCCGGACGGCTCGCTGTTCGGCGAGGGGGTCAAGACCCGGCTGAAAGAACACCTGCTGGCAGAATGCAACCTGCACACCATCGTGCGTCTCCCCAACAGCGTGTTCAAGCCCTATGCCAGCATCGGCACCAACCTGCTGTTCTTTGAAAAAGGGGAGCCGACCCGGGATGTCTGGTTCTTTGAGCACCGCGTGCCAGAGGGGCAAAAGGCCTACTCCATGACCAGACCAATCCGGGTTGAACACCTGCAAGGCTGTGTGGATTGGTGGGGCGGAGCAGAGCGGGAGAATCGGCAGGAAACCGAGCAGGCCTGGAAGGTGACCCTTGATGAGATCAAGGCGCGGGGCTACAACCTTGATTTCAAAAACCCTCACACCGTGGCCGATGACCACGGCAACCCGAAAGAACTGCTGAAACTGCTGGAAGAGAGCGAACAAAAGAGCGCGCAGCTGCGTGACCAGTTAAAAGCGATTCTGGCTGAGGCGTTGCTGCGATGAAGGCATACAGCCCGCCATTTTCAATCACCCCGGAAATCCTTGATCTGGTAGAGCGGATCGGTGAAGCCCTGGGGCGCTGGTCTGCCCATGGCGAGACAGAATTTTCGCCACGGCTGCGACGCGGCAACCGTATCCGCACTATCCATGCCTCCCTGGCAATTGAAAACAATAGCCTGAGCCTGGAGCAGGTTACTGCCTTGCTGGATGGCAAGCGGGTGCTTGGCCTGCCCCGTGAAATCCAGGAAGTCCGTAATGCCTTTGCCGCGTATGAGCTGCTTCAGGAGTGGCAGCCAGCAGTGCCTGAACACCTGTTGGCAGCGCACGGGGTACTGATGTCCGGCCTGATAGACAACGCTGGCCACTATCGTGATGCCGGTGTCGGCATTTACCGCAACACCACCCTGCTGCACATGGCACCACCTGCCAACCGTGTACCGGGCTTAATGGCTGATCTGGGCGGCTGGCTGGCGCGTGCAGAGCAGCATCCCCTGATAGCCAGTTGCGTCTTTCACTACGAGTTTGAATTTATCCACCCGTTTGCTGACGGCAATGGACGGATGGGGCGTTTGTGGCAGACCCTGATCCTGAGCCGTTGGAAGCCAGTATTGGCCTATCTGCCGGTGGAGACCGTCATTCACAACCAGCAGGCCGCCTACTATCAGGCCTTGGCCGATGCTGATCAGGCTGGTGACGCCACCCCGTTTATCAATTTCATGCTACAGGCCTTGCTGTCGGCTGTTGAAGAAGCAACCTTGAGCGACCAAGTGAGCGACTATGTAACCGATCAAGTAAGGCGGCTGCTGGCTGTTATGGCTGCACAGGAAGAGCTGAAGGCAACTGACCTGATGGAACGGCTGAAACTCAGTCACAAACCGACCTTTAGGGGCAACTACCTTAACCCGGCCCTGAAGCTGGGTTTGATCGAGATGACCGATCCTGCTGCTCCCCGCAGCCCGGTACAGAAGTATCGGCTGACTGCCAAGGGGAAGAGCCGTGGTGGCAGGCCATGACCCCGGAACTGCTGCTGCAACATTTTAACCGGATCAGCGAAGCGCCGGATGCCATTGCGCGCCTGCGGAGGTTTATCCTTGATCTGGCAGTACGGGGCAAGCTGGTGGAGCAAGACCCCTCTGATGAACCGGCGGGGGAACTGTTGAAGCGGATACAGGCGGAGAAGGCACGGCTGGTGAAGGAAGGGAAGATAAAGGAGCCTAAAATATTATTCAAAACGGTCTCCAACCCTCCATATGATCTACCGGCAACATGGAGATGGGTTCCGCTTGGAATTACAGTTAATAGCCATCTTGGTGGCGGTACTCCATCAAAGAACAACTCTACCTATTGGGATGGCGATATTTATTGGGCAAGTGTCAAGGACATTGGCAAAGGTAAATATGTTGATAGTACTATCGACCGGATCAGCGAGGCCGGACTGAAAGATAGTTCATCCAATCGTATTCCACCTGGCAGCCTTATTGTTGTAACTCGAATGGGGCTTGGCAAGATTTCTATCAATCGTGTTCCCATAGCTATCAATCAGGACTTGCGTGCATTATTTCTTTCAAGCCTGGCTTCTATCGACTACTACTACAACTTTTTTAAAACACACGGTTTTGATGGTTCAGGGTTGACAGTGAAGGGTATCAAAGTTGAAGAACTACTGAACACTCCTTTCCCCCTCCCACCCCTCGCTGAACAGCAGCGCATTGTTACTAAGGTGGATGAACTGATGGCGTTGTGTGACCAGCTGGAGGCAGAGCGTAACCAGCGCGAAGCTCACCGCGATAAACTGGTGGCTGCCAGCCTGAACCGGATCAGCACCACAACAGCAGAAGAAGCTAAGGACGCTGCCCGTTTTCACCTGAATCTGCTCCCGCGCCTGACCACCAAGCCAGAACATATCAAACAACTGCGCCAGACCATCCTGAACCTGGCGGTGCGTGGCAAGCTGGTGGAGCAAGACCCCAACGATGAACCGGCAACGGAGTTGTTGAAGCGGATACAAGCGGAGAAGGAACGGTTAGTGAAGGAACTTGGGCAAAAAAAAGAAGCTCCATTGCCTGCAATTGACTTTGAGCAAGCTCCATTTGATCTTCCTCTTGGTTGGACATGGGCGAGATTCCCTGAGCTTGGCAAGTTTGGCAGAGGGAAGTCAAAACATAGGCCAAGAAATGATTCCGTTCTTTTTGTAGAAGGTTCTCATTTGCTTATTCAAACAGGGGATGTTGCACGGTCTCAGGGGATAATCCGCACCTATACAAATAAATATAACGATACCGGGCTTGCTCAAAGCTTGAAATGGCCAGCTGGTACTCTTTGTATCACTATTGCGGCTAATATCGCAGATAGCGGTATTTTGAGTTTTGATGCTTGTTTTCCTGATAGTGTTGTCGGATTTGTTCCTGCATCAATGTTTGAGAATGCACGTTATTTTGAATATTTTGTGCGGACAGCAAAAGCCGATTTGCTGGCATTTGCTCCGGCAACAGCTCAGAAAAATATTAATCTTGAAATATTGAACTCCGTAATGATCCCTCTTCCACCCCTCGCCGAACAGCAGCGCATCGTTGCCAAGGTCGATCAACTGATGGGACTCTGCGACCAGTTGGAGGCCCAGCTTGTTACCACCACGGCAGACAGCCGCCGTCTGCTGGAGGCGGTACTGCATGATGCCCTGAAAAACGGTCTGGTGGCCGCCTGAGTTCTCCTCCACAGGTTTTTATCTCATACCCTCACTAATCCCCAGAGTGCAAGCAATGGGTGCTGAAACTGGCAGCAGACCGCAGTGGATTCACTAGATGGACCCAGCTGAATAGCAAAGCCGGTGGCGTGGCTACAGCAGGGCAGATGATCGCTTCACGTATGCAGCACAGCTGTGACCTGCTGACAAAGGTTGTTGCAAGATGGTTTGCCGGCAGGTTTGTTATAAAATCTGTTGAAAATGGGGCTGTTTTGAAGGAGTCAGAATGAAGTTGCCTATTTTTTAGGTTTTTCATCTGGGCGGTATTTTAAAAGTATGACGCAGTTGCCTGAAAAATAGATATTGACACGTAATTACGTATAGTTATGTGTTGTGGTTATCCGTTGTGCAAACCGTAAAAACGCTAGTGTTTACATGGTATTTTTAAAAGTTATCCACCGGCATCAACAGGGTTATCCACATTTTTTGTGGATTACGGACGATCCCCCACATAACAGCTGGTTAGTCGTTGTGGTGAAAAAAATGTCTTTGCAGGGGTGCTTTGCGGGGCAGGTGCAGCCGGGGCGTGCCGGTTTCCGGCGGCCTGTTATTCATAGCGCCATTTAAAGGTGATGACCTTGCAGGCGGGCAGGGCGGTCCGCAGCTTCCCCAGCCCTTTTTCCGTGACCTTGGTGCCGCTGAAGGTCAGCCAGCGCAGCCAGGTGAGCGGATAGAGGTTGGCCAGGCCTTTGTCGGTGATCTCGGTGTGATAGAGGTAGAGCCGCTGGAGGCTGGTCAGGCGGGCCAGGTTGCCGAGCCCGGCGTCCGTGATGGTGGTGTTTGACAGGTAGAGTTCCTGCAGGCCGGTCAGGTGGCCGATCTGTGCCAGGGCGTCATCGTCCACGTCGTACAGAAACAGGGCCTGCAGGTCATCGGGCTGCAGCTGTTCAAGAAAGGTGATCCCCCCCTGGCTGTCACCCCGCAGATCCAAGCGCAGAGCCTTGTCCAGCGGTATTTCGCGGGGGCCTTTGGCCGAGCCCAGTTTCTGCCAGTCGCGGTAGTCCGCCGAGTTGATGGCACGGAGATACAGGGCGCCACAGGAGTTTTCCGCGGGAAAACGGATGATGCGGGTCTCAAGTGGTGGCGACGGGCGTTCTTCAGGCGCTTCCTGTTCTCCGTTCAGCAATGCCAGCCGCTTTTTGGCCTTGGCAATGTCAAGGTCAACCGTGGCGGCCATTTCAGCCAGCAGGTCGATGCCGTCCAGCAGGCTGTCATCCACCCGTTGCCTGAAGCGGTAGATGTCGGAACGCCGCAATTCATCGATCCGTTTGTTTGATTCCTTGATATGCTGGCGTGTGTAGGCGATCTGGCGGATCAGCCGGACCAGTTCGGCACCGATATCGAGCCCCTTGGCGGTTTTGGGGCCCAGTTGCCATTCCCGCAGGATCTTCTGCAGCCGCGTCCGGTCCCCTTCCTGGTAGGCCAGGTTGGCAATGGCCATCAGTTCCTGGCGTCTGAACCGTTCGTGGTCGTCATTGGAGAGGTCGGGGTGAATCGCCTTGGCCACCTCACGGTAGAGCGCCTTGAGGCTTTTTTCTTCAAGGATGGTGGTGGTGTCAGGGTTGTCGTCCAGCAGGGTGGTGCGGGTAAAGCTGGCGGTTGTTGATTCATGTTCGGATGTGTAAAAGTATTTGTGGTGTTCCTCTTCGTTTTCGCCGGTCCCCAGCAGCCCGCTGATCTGCCATTCAAGCTCTTCCAGCTCGGCGATCCGGCCCCCCAGCATCTCTGCATAGGCATGTTCAAAGACCCTGATCTCTGCCTTGATGGCAGCCAGTTCCCGCTCTATCAGAGACTGTTCTTCAAGCAGGTCTGCCAGCTCGTGACGTTTTTTGGCAAGTTCTATTTCTTCAGGGGATTTCATGGGCAGTCCGGTTGCGTTGAGTGGGTGCTACGATAAAAAACAGTCTCTTCGGCTGCAAGCGGTTTTTCAGGACAGCAGGGTGCCCTGCAGAACCAGTTCCCGCGCCAGGCGCAGGGTGATCCGGCATTTGCGCTGTAAGGCCGCCCGGTAGAGGGCATCGCAGGCCGAGACCAGCGAGCCGACATCACGGGGCAGTACGGTCAAGAGCCAGCTGGCCACCTCATCGGGCAGGATAATCTGCCGGTCCTGGGCCAGTTTGGCAATCAGCATCTGACGTGAACGGTCATCAGAGACATCCAGGCGGGCCACCAGCCCCCACAGCAGGCGGGAGATCAGATGGTCGTCGATGGTCGGCAGCTCCTTGGGGGCAAACCTGCCGGCC
Organism: Trichlorobacter lovleyi; assembly: GCF_015239775.1. Lineage (NCBI taxonomy): Bacteria > Pseudomonadati > Thermodesulfobacteriota > Desulfuromonadia > Geobacterales > Geobacteraceae > Trichlorobacter > Trichlorobacter lovleyi. The sequence goes on along the minus strand of NZ_CP058409.1, from coordinate 2,147,246 downwards.
AGGGCCAGGGTATGGCCGCTGCTGTACTGCTGGTTAAAGGCCTCCCAGAGGGCGTTACGCAGTTCAGGACGGTCCGGCAGCTGGTCCAGGTCATCCACCAGCAACAGGCTGCCGGGACTGGTCACAACCGGGACGGTCAGGTTGCGGCATGACAGGACCTGGTACTGTTCTCCGGCCAGTTGGCGTCCGATGGCATGCAGCAGGTGCGTCTTGCCTGATCCTGCCGGTCCGTAGAGGTAGAGCAGTTTTTCCGGTTCAGCCGGATCGGTGATCCTGCGGCTGAACTCCAGGGCAGTGCTGTTACCGGCGCAGGAGATGAAGTTTTCAAAACCGTAGCGTGGGGTAACCGGCAGATCAAGGGCCTGTTGCTGCATCAGAACAGTGACCCCTGGGGACGTTCCGGCGTGAGCCGGCCGAAGTGCTGATAGGCCGCCGGGGTGGCAACCCGTCCGCGGGGGGTGCGGTTCAGGAAGCCGTTCTGGATCAAAAACGGTTCATAGACATCTTCAATGGTGTCGCTTTCTTCACCAATCGCCGCACCTATGGTGTCCAGCCCGACCGGGCCGCCGCCGAATTTGTCGATGATGGTCAGCAGGATCATCCGGTCCATCTGATCAAATCCCATCTCGTCGATCTCCAGCAGACGCAGGGTCTCCTGTACGACACTCAGGGTGATGGCGCCGTCAGCCCTGACCTGGGCATAGTCCCGCACCCGGCGCAGCAGGCGGTTGGCAATCCGCGGGGTGCCGCGGCTGCGGCGGGCCAGTTCCAGCGCACCTTCCCTGTCAATCGCCATGCCCAGGATACGGGCTGAGCGGGTGACGATGAAGGCCAGTTCGTCATGGGTGTAGAATTCAAGCCGGGAGATGACCCCGAAACGGTCACGCAGGGGGGATGACAGCAGACCGGCCCGGGTGGTGGCCCCCACCAGGGTGAAACGGGGCAGGTCCAGCTTGATGCTGCGGGCGCTGGGCCCCTGGCCGATGATGATATCCAGCTGAAAGTCCTCCATGGCCGGATAGAGGATCTCCTCCACCACATGGGAGAGGCGGTGGATCTCATCAATGAACAGCACATCATGGGGTTCAAGGTTGGTCAGGATGGCGGCCAGGTCGCCGGGGCGCTCGATCACCGGACCGGAGGTGGACTTGATGTTGACCCCCATCTCGCAGGCAATGATGTTGGCCAGGGTGGTTTTGCCCAGGCCGGGCGGCCCGTACAGCAGCACATGGTCAAGGGCCTCACTGCGCCCTTTGGCGGCGTCAATAAAGAGCTTCAGGTTTTCCCTGATCTTTTCCTGACCAATGTAATCCTGCAGGGTACGGGGGCGCAGGGTGGCATCAAACTGCAGGTCGTCGTCGCGTTTTTCCGGTGTGATGGCTCGTTCCATGGGGCGAACTATGACCGAATTTTGCCCGCTTGTCAAAGGAGCCAGGAACATGATAGTAGTTGAAGGCCTCACGGCTGGTTGCCGGGGCTTTTTTATTGAGCGAGGATATCATGACCAAAGAATTGACGATCGGGTCGGTAAAGATGGGGGGCGGACGCCCGCTGGTGCTGATTGCCGGTCCCTGTGTGATCGAGAGTGAAGAGGCAACGCTGCGCCATGCCGAGCGGCTGATGACCATCTGTAACGGGCTGGGGATGCCGCTGATCTTCAAGTCATCCTATGACAAGGCCAACCGGACGTCGATCAACGCCTTCCGTGGACCGGGCCTGGATGAGGGGCTGCGGATCCTGGCCAAGGTCAAGGAACGCCTCGGTATTCCGGTGCTTTCTGATATCCATTCCATTGAGCAGGTGGCTCCGGCTGCCCAGGTGCTGGATGTGCTGCAGATCCCCGCCTTTCTCTGCCGCCAGACCGATCTGGTGGTTGCTGCCGCCAAAACCGGCAAGGTGGTCAATGTCAAAAAAGGTCAGTTTCTGGCCCCCTGGGACATGCGTAATGTGGTGGGCAAAGTGGCGGCCTCGGGCAATGAAAATATCATCCTGACCGAGCGCGGCGCCTCCTTCGGCTATAACAATCTGGTGGTGGATATGCGTTCCTTCCCGGTCATGCGCTCCTACGGCTATCCGGTGGTGTTTGATGCCACCCATAGCGTTCAGCTGCCGGGCGGGCAGGGGGAGTCCTCCGGCGGGCAGCGTGAATTTGTGGAAACCCTGTCCCGGGCTGCGGTTGCCACCGGTATTGACGGCATCTTCATGGAGGTGCATGAAGACCCGTCCTGTGCCCTGTGTGACGGCCCCAACTCTATCCCCCTTGCCGAGCTTCCGGCTCTCTTGAAGCGTCTGCAGGCCCTTGATGCGGTGGTGCGATGAGTATTCTTGATGAGGCACGCAAGGTTATTCAGGCCGAGGCCGCAGCGGTGGCTGCGCTTGCCGGACGCCTGGACAGTTCCTTTGAAAAGGCCGTGCAGATGATCCTGGCCAGCTCCGGTCGGGTGGTGGTCAGCGGCATGGGCAAGTCAGGTCTGGTCGGGCAGAAGATCGCCTCCACCATGGCCTCAACCGGCACCCCGGCCTTTTTTCTGCATCCGGCAGAAGGGATTCACGGCGACCTGGGGATGATCATGACCGGTGATGTGGTGATCGGGATCTCCAACAGCGGTGAGACCGAAGAGCTGCTGCGGATTCTGCCGGTCATCAAACGTCTGGGGGCCAGCCTGATCGCCATGAGCGGCAATCCGGCCTCAAATCTGGCCCGCTCCAGTGATGTCTTTCTGGATGTCTCGGTTGCTGAGGAGGCCTGTCCCCTGGGGCTGGCTCCAACCTCCTCAACAACTGCCACCCTGGCCATGGGTGATGCACTGGCAGTGGCGCTGCTGGTTGAGCGTGGCTTTAAGGCGGAAGATTTCGCCATCTTCCATCCCGGCGGTTCCCTGGGCAAGAAGCTGCTCCTGCGGGTAGAGGATCTGATGCATGGCGGTGATGCGATTCCGCTGGTGCAGGAAGAGATGCTGATGAAAGAGGCGCTGTTTGTGATTACCTCCAAAGGGCTGGGTATCGCCGGAGTCACCGATGCCCAGGGGAAACTGACAGGTGTGATCACGGACGGAGACCTGCGGCGCTGCCTTGAGCGTGGTGAGGATATCCTGCACAGCACTGCCGGCAGCCTGATGCACCGCAATCCCAAACGGATTCTCTGTCGGGAACTGGCGGCTGCGGCCCTGCAGTTGATGGAGCGTCATTCCATCACCACCCTGTTTGCGTTTGACGATGAGCAGAGCCAGGCCCCCTGCGGTGTGATTCATCTGCACGATATCCTCAAGGCGGGCATTGCGTGAACGAAAAGCTTAAACATATAGAACTGCTGCTGCTGGATGTGGATGGCGTCATGACCGATGGCCGGATCATCTGGGATGCCAACGGAACCGAGATCAAGTTCTTCAATGTCAAGGATGGCCACGGCATCAAGCTGGTGCAGCGGGCCGGTATCCAGGTCGGCATCATCACGGGACGTGTCTCTCCGGTGGTTGACCTGCGGGCCAAAGAGCTGGGGATCGAGATTCTCTACCAGGGCTCGTTGCGCAAGCAGGAGAGTTATGAGGAGATCAAACGCCATACCGGCCTGGCCGACCATCAGATCGCCTATATGGGTGATGATGTGATTGATGTGCCGGTCATGCGGCGGGTCGGTTTCTCTGCCGCCCCCGCGGATGCCCTGCCGGAGGTGCTGAAGGTGGCGGATTATGTTGCCTGTGCCAGAGGGGGCTGGGGCGCCGTGCGTGAGCTGTGCGACCTGTTGCTGAAGGGGCGTGGCATGTGGCAGGAGCTGGTTGTCGAGAGGTATGAGTTGTAACTCATACAATCTCTGTGCCAACTGTCGGGCCCTTGGTGGTTATCCTCTGGACAGCGGGCCGCCCCGATGCTATAGTGGCACCCATGCAAATGCCGAGCACAAGGCGAATCAGGCAGGTTCTGGCAGTGGTCATCGTGACCACATCTGTTGCCTTGGTGGCGGCTATCCTGTTCAGGCAGTTCCGTTCGACCCCGCCTGAAACCGCTTCCAAACCAATCTCCCCTGAAATTGATATGTCCATCTCCAGGCTGAACTTCTCTGAAATGCGGGGAAATGACAAGCTCTGGGATTTGACTGCCGAGCGGGCGGATTATGATAAGGAAACCGGCACCGCAAAGCTTGCCGGGGTGAAGACGGAAATATTTGGCGGTAAGGCAGGGGGATTGATTATCACCTCTGAGACCGGCAGCTACCTGGAAGAGCAACATCTGGTTACCATGCAGAAGAATGTGCGAGCCGTTACCAGAAAGGGAATGACCTTTACCACGGAACAGCTGGAGTACCGTTCCGTGCCGGGACTGGTGGTGTCGAATCATCCGGTCAAGGTCGTTGATGGCCGCCTTACCCTGACAGCGCAAGGGATGGAGATGTCGCTGCATGATGAAAAAGCCCGTTTCCGTGGCTCTGTGGAGGCGGTTGTTGAGGGGATACATGGGAAAAATTGAGCGGATACTGGTGCTTGTTTCGGTCTGGCTCCTGGGCGCGCTGCCTGCCGTGGCTGCTTCTCAGCCGTCGTCAGGGGGGGCGGCCGCGCGTGACCGTTCTTCTCGGCCCATCACGATCAAGGCCGATGAGCTGAAGGCCGACAATAAAGGCAAGATCGCAACATTTACCGGACGGGTGGTGGCACGCCAGGAGGATGTGACCATCTATTCCGACAAGCTGGTTATCTACTACGGCGATAAGGAAGACCAGGTCGACAAGATCGAGGCGATCGGCGCGGTGCGGATTCTGCAGACCAACCGGATCGGCACCGGTGGACATGCCCTGTATGAGAACAAGGAAGGGAAGATCACCCTTTCCGGCAATCCCAAGGTGACTCAGGACAAGGATTCCATTACCGGCAAGGTGATTGTCTACTATCTGGATGATGATCGCAGTGTGGTTATCGGCGGCGAAAACGCCAGGGTTGAAGCGGTGATTCACCCCACTAAATCAGGTGCCACCCTGAAAAAGCATGACGCAAAAAAACAGCCATAGCCGAAATCTGCGCGCTGAAGGTCTGTGCAAGACCTATGGCCGCCGTCAGGTGGTGCGGGGGGTGAACCTGTCGCTTGACTCCGGTCAGGTGATCGGCTTGCTCGGCCCCAACGGCGCCGGCAAGACCACCACATTCTACATGATGGTGGGACTGACGCGGCCCGATGGCGGTCAGGTCTGGCTGGACGGGGATGAGATTACCGAACAGCCGATGCACCAACGGGCACGGCGCGGTATCAGCTATCTGCCCCAGGAGGCGTCGGTTTTCCGGAAACTGTCGGTCCGTGACAACCTGCTGGCCATCCTCGAAACCACCGAGCCGGACCGGGAGCTGCAACGGCATCGCGCCCAGGAACTGCTGGAGGAGTTTGGTATCACCCATGTCGCGGATACCAAGGGATATGCCCTTTCAGGTGGTGAGCGCAGGCGGGTGGAGATCGCACGGGCCTTGATCACCAGACCGGCGTTTATTCTGCTGGATGAGCCCTTTGCCGGGATTGATCCGATTGCCGTGGCTGATATTCAACAGTTGATTATCGGCTTGAAAGCCCGCAATATCGGTGTCCTGATCTCCGATCATAATGTGCGTGAGACCCTGGGTGTCTGTGATGCCGCCTATATTGTCAGCGCAGGCGAGGTGCTGGAGTTCGGCACGCCGGAACAGATTGCAGAAAGTAAAAAGGCCCGGGAGATTTATCTGGGCGAGGATTTCAAACTCTAACGTCCGCAAGGAGCAGTCATGGCGATGGAGATGCGCCAACAACTGAAGATGACGCAGCAACTGGTGATGACACCCCAGTTGCAGCAGGCCATCAAGCTGCTTCAGATGACCAGGATCGAGCTGCAGGATGTGGTTCGCCAGGAATTGGAGGAGAATCCGATCCTGGAGGAGTCCTCCGAGCTGGAAGAGGTCCGGGAAGGTGAAACGCTGCTGGAGGTTGTCGAGGCCGAACTGCCTGATGAGGCCCTGACAAGCACTGATTCGTTCCAGGAGGTTGCGGCGGGTGAAGAGACCCTGCGCGACTGGGACAGCTACCTTGACGGCTACAATTACACCTCCGGGGAACAGTCCGGGGACGACGATGACAAGCTCTCCTTTGAAAACCTGCTGACCCGCAAGGGGACCCTGTTTGACCATCTGCACTGGCAGTTGCAGATGGGCAAGTACAGTGATGAGGAACAGCGGGTGGGGGAGGAGGTCATCGGCAATATTGATGACGATGGCTATTTCTGCTCCACCATTGCTGATGTCGCCGTTGTCTGCGATGTGCCGGAGCCGGTTGTGGAAACCATGCTGCAACGGATTCAGGAGTTTGATCCCAGTGGTGTGGGGGCCCGCTCCCTGCAGGAATGTCTGCTGATTCAGGCCCGTAGTCTGGGGATGGAAGGCAGCGTGGTTGAGGCGATACTGCTGCGCTATCTGCCGGAAGTGGAAAGCCGTAACTACAAACAGATTGCCCGCAGCCTGAAGGTTGAGCTTGAACATGTGCTGGCCGCCATTCGCGTGATCGCCGGTTTTGATCCCCGGCCGGGGCGTTTGTACAGCAGTGATGAGGTGCATTACATCTCTCCCGACATCTTTGTGCATAAGGTGGGGGATGATTATGTGGTGCTGCTGAATGAAGAAGGACTGCCGAATCTGAGGCTTTCGCCCTTTTATCTTGAGGCCAAGGCCGGCGGCAGTATGGATGCCAAGGCTGAAGAGTATGTCGGTGACAAGATGCGGGCTGCCCAATGGCTGATCAAGAGCATTCAGCAGCGTCAGCGCACCATCTTCAGGGTGGCCAAGAGTATCGTCAAGTTCCAGCGTGAGTTTCTGGAACGGGGAGTTGAGGGGTTGCGTCCTCTAGTGCTGCGGGATGTGGCAGAGGATATCGGTATGCATGAATCCACCATCAGCAGGGTTACCACCAACAAATATATGCAGACCCCCCAGGGGCTGTCTGAGCTGAAGTACTTTTTTAACAGCGGCCTCTCCACGTCCGACGGCGAATCGGTCTCTTCCGAGAGCGTCAAGAACCAGATCAAGGATATTATTGACAAGGAAGACCCGTCCAAGCCGCTTTCCGATCAGAAGATCGCCGAGATGCTCTCTGATGCCACCGTCAATATCGCCCGGCGGACCGTAACGAAATACCGTGAAATGATGCGTATCGGATCGTCGTCTGAACGACGGCGACATTTCTGATATACTTACCAAGAGGGAACTACACAGGAGGAGGAAGAAACCATGCAAGTATCGACAACCTTTCGGCATATGGAGCAGAGCGAGGCCCTGAAAAGCTACGCTGAGGAGAAGCTTGAGCGGGTTGCAAAGTACATTGATGAGCCGATTTCGGCGCAGGTCTATTTCACGGTTGAGAAGATCCGCCACATCGTTGAGATCGTGATATCGGGTCGTGGTATCACCACCAAGGCATCGGAAGCCACCAACGACATGTATGCCGCTGTTGATGCCGTGCTGGACAAGATCGAGCGTCAGCTGAAGCGCTACAAGGAAAAGCTGAAGGATCACAAGCCTGCCGGCGAGCACAATGGCCGCACCATGTCCAAGAAGGTCTTCCAGGCTGAAGGGCTTGAGACCAATGCCGAGCCGGTTGTGATCACCACCAAGACCGAGACCGCCAAGCCGATGGCCGTGGAAGAGGCTGTGATGCAGATGGACCTGCTTCACAAGGACTTCCTGGTTTTCACTGATGCAACCTCCAACGAAATAAATGTCCTGTATCGTCGTAAAGACGGTAACTTCGGTCTGATCGAGCCCCAGCGGGGCTAACGGATGCCTCGGGGGAGGCGTGTTGCGCCTCCCCTGGCATACCACCACGTACTGTGGACGGCATTACCCTTTCCATACAGGACCTGCTCGACGATAAGGAGTATGGTCTTGATCTGCGTTTGATCGCAGGAGCCAGCGGGCTGGGGCATCGGGTCAGTTCCCCCCGGATCCAGAAGCCCGGTCTGGCCCTGACCGGTTACACCCAGCATCTGCACCCTGATCGTATCCAGGTACTGGGCAATACGGAAATATCCTATCTGTTTCAACTGAGCGAGGAGCGGCTGCGTGACAACACGCAAAAACTCTGCTCGTTTCCCATCTCCTGCTTTGTCGTCAGCAAAGGCCTGAGGCCGCCGGCAGCTTTTCTGGAGATAACCGAGCAGCACACGATTCCGGTGCTGGTCTCTCCCCACCAGTCCTCCACCTTCATCTCGCTGATCACCAAATTCCTTGAGGAACAGCTGCTTCCTACCACCCATCTGCATGGAGTGCTGGTGGATGTGCTGGGGGTGGGCATGCTGTTGACCGGCAAGAGCGGCATCGGCAAGAGCGAGTGTGCCCTGGACCTGGTGATTCGCGGGCACCGGCTGGTGGCTGATGACATGGTCTTTATCAGGAAGAAGATGCCGGCCAGCCTGGTCGGGCAACCGGTGCAGCAGATCCAGCACCTGATGGAGATCCGCGGCCTGGGGATCATCAATATCAAGGATCTGTACGGCGTATCGTCTATCCGTGAAAAGAAGATCATTGATCTGGTGTTGGAACTGATGGAGTGGAACCCCGATCAGGAGTATGACCGGCTGGGGATCGATGACAAGACCACCACCATTCTCGGGGTGGAGTTGCCGCATCTGGTTATTCCGGTCCGTCCGGGGCGTAACCTTAGCTCGATCATTGAGGTGGCAGCCCGGAATTTCCTGCTGAAGGGGATGGGGTATCATTCCGCAAAGGATTTTCAGCAGCGCCTGCTGGAGCGGATGGAGGTCAGGCACCTTGGGGATGAGGTGGAGTAGCTGATGCGGATCGTGGTGATCACCGGGATGTCCGGCTCAGGTAAATCAACCGCAGTGCGGGCCCTGGAGGATGAGGGGTTCTACTGTATCGATAACCTGCCGGTGCGGCTGTTCCGTCAGTTTGTTGAGCTGATTGAGAAGTCCGGCGAGTCCTTTAAAGGGGTTGTGCTGGTTACGGATATCCGGGGCCGCGATCTCTCCACCGGGATTGTCGAGTCGTTCCGTGAGTTGCGCAGTGTGGGGCATGAACTGGAGGTGCTGTTTTTCGATGCCTCGGACGAGGTGTTGATCAGGCGTTTTGCCGAGACCCGCCGTCGCCATCCGGCTGACGAACATTGTACGGTTCCGGAGGGGATCAGGATTGAGCGGGAGCGGCTGGCAGCCCTGCGCCAGAACGCCACCTTGATCATTGATACCTCCGAATTCAATGTCCACCAGCTGAAGGAACAGGTGATCCGTGCCATCAAGGGTGAACAGGGCAGCAGCAATTTTACCGTGGAAGTGGTTTCGTTCGGCTTCCGCTATGGTGTGCCGCTGGATGCCAGTCTGGTGATGGATGTCCGTTTTTTGCCCAACCCCCATTTTGTTCCTGCGTTGCGCCCCTATAGCGGTCGGGAACCGGCGGTGCGTCAGTTTGTACTTGAACAACCGGACACCACGGCGTTTCTCGATCACTTTTTTAATCTGTTGCAGTTCCTGATTCCGGCTTATTGCCGCGAAGGGAAGAGTTATCTGACGATCGCCATCGGCTGTACCGGCGGTCGGCATCGCTCAGTGGCCATTACCGAGGCAACTGCCGCCCGTTTGGAGACATTGGGCCTCAAGGTGCGTATCAGTCACCGCGATATTGAGAAGGGATAGTAAACCATGATTGGACTTGTTGTTGTTACCCATGCAGGACTTGCCACATCATTGATTGCCGCGGCAACCATGATAACCGGCAGTAGTGACTGCTGCGAGGCCGTTGAACTGCACGTTGACGACCCCGCAGACGGCCTTGTTGCCCGTATTGCAGAAGCACTGGCAAAGGTCGGTACGGACGGGGCGATCATCATGACCGACATGTTTGGCGGCACGCCGTCCAATGCGGCCATGTCATTTTTGCAGGAGGGCAAGGTTGAGGTGGTGACCGGTGTTAACCTGCCGATGATGGTGGATTTCTTTTCCCGCCGTGAGCGCATGACACTGGAGGATCTGTGTGCCTCATTGCTGCGTTGCGGCCGTGAAAGTGTGATTGTTGCTGGTGAATTTCTTAGATAGAACGGGTGCTTACATGCAACAGCAAGAATTTGAGATCGTCAATAAACTGGGGCTGCATGCCCGTGCATCGGCACTGTTTGTCAAGACTGCCAGCAAATTTCAGTCTGAAGTCAAATTGGCCCGTGAATCTGTTGAGGTAAACGGTAAGAGCATCATGGGGATCATGATGCTTGCCGCTTCAAAGGGCACAAAGATCCGTCTGACCGTGGAAGGGCCGGATGAGGCAGAGGCGATGGAGACTATCGGCGCCTTGATCATTGACGGATTTGGTGAAGAATAACCATGCCTCCGCTTATGTACATGGCGGTGGTGGTGTTTCTGTTCGGAGCGGTGATCGGCTCATTTCTGAATGTCTGTATTTACCGGCTGCCGCTTGACCAGTCGATTGTCAGCCCCGGTTCCCGCTGCATCTCCTGTGGAGCAGCCGTGCGCTGGTTTGACAATATCCCGATCATCAGCTGGCTGCTGCTACGGGGGCGCTGCCGGGGGTGCGGGGCAGCCTTCTCGATCCGCTATCCACTGGTTGAACTGCTTACCGCCTGTCTGTTGCTGCTGCTGTTTATGCGTTTTGGCCTGACCGTCTCTTTCTTTATCTATTCCCTGCTCATTGCCGCATTGATTGTTGTCACGTTCATTGATTTTGATTATCAGATCATCCCCGATGAGATCTCGCTGCCGGGTGTCGGCCTTGGTTTTCTGGCCTCTTTTTTTCTGCCTGAACCGGGTTGGCTTTCCTCCCTGCTGGGCATTGTTGTCGGCTGGGGGAGTCTGGCACTGGTTTTTTACAGCTATCTCTGGCTGACCGGGCGTGAAGGGATGGGCGGGGGAGATGCCAAGCTGCTTGCCATGCTGGGGGGCTTTCTGGGGCTGAAGGCTGTCCCGTTTATCATCTTTACCTCATCACTGGTGGGGACCGTGGCCGGCCTCTCAATCATGGCGCTGCAACGCAAGGGGCGCCATCTGGCCATCCCGTTCGGTCCTTACCTGGCCCTGGGGGCTGTGCTTTATATCTTTTATGGTCCCCAGCTGATCAACTGGTATCTGCATCTGGGCAAATAACCGATGCGGACGGTACGGCTAAGCCTCACGTTTTCCATTCTTGCCTCACTGGCCTGCCTGCTGGTGCTTACCTGGCTGCTCTTCAGCCTGCTCGCCTTCAAAACCGCTGAAAATGACCTGTACGCCCAGAAGGGTGATCATGCCCGGATGCTGCTGGCCACCTTTGTCAACCAGCTGCCTGAACAGCTGCCCAGTTTCCCGGAAGGCATGCTGCCGCTGGATGCTCCGGCAACGCTCTATGCCGCCAAGCTTTCTGAAGAACGCTCCTTTGAACGCCTGACTCTCCTGGACAGGTCGGGCAAGGTTATTTACAGTGTTGGCAGAGAAGGCAGTGATCTGTATCGCCCGTTCAGCCTGCCGGGACGTCAGGTGGAAGAAAGCAGGATCATAGCAGACGGCGCAGCGCTGGTCCGTTCAATGCAGGTCATCCGCAATGGCCAACAGGTTGGCAGGGCCGGTCTGATTCTCTCCTTGCAGGATGAACAGCGACGCATTCAACGTACCAGGCAGCTGCTGCTGACCTATTTTGCCCTTGATTTTATCCTGTTGCTCGGGCTTGGGGCCTTTATTCTGTCCAGGATTGTGGTGGCGCCGGTTAACCGCCTGCTTTCAGCCACGGAGAAGATCACCGGTGGTGTCTACGGTCACCAGCTCACGGTCACCGGTGCGCTGGAACTGGCCCGGCTGGCAGAGTCGTTTAACGCCATGTCCAGCACGCTGGAGCAAAAGCAGCAGGAGGTTACCTCCCATGTTGCCGCCCTTGAACAGGTCAACCGGGATCTGCAGCAGGCACGGGAAGAGGCGATCCGTTCAGAAAAAATGGCATCGGTGGGGCTGCTGGCCGCCGGTACTGCCCATGAAATAGGCACGCCGCTGGCCTCTGTAATGGGCTACGCAGAGATTCTGGCCCAAGAACTGGAGCATAACCCCGCCCATGCTGACTACCTCGCCAGGATTATGGATAGCTGCGGCCGGATTGACCGGATCGTAAAGGGGCTGCTTGAGTATGCCCGTCCCAAACAGACCGTTCATGAACCGGTTGACCTTTCTCTGCTCATGCAGGCCACAGTTGAGCTGCTGCAACATCAGGGCTTTTTCAAGGGGATAAAACTGACCATGACCACGGAACCTGCCTCCTCGCTGGCCAGCCTTGACCCGCACCAGTTGCAGCAGGTGCTGATCAACCTGCTGATCAATGCCAATGATGCCATGCCGCAGGGCGGTGAAATCAAACTGGCACTCAAACAGGGCGCTGATAAAAAGACACTGCTGCTGGAGGTCTGGGATACGGGGGCGGGAATAGCACCAGAGCATCTTGGCAAGCTGTTTGACCCGTTCTTTACCACCAAGAGCCCGGGAAAAGGGACTGGTCTGGGGCTTGCAATTTCAGCCCGCATCATTGAGAGCTTTGGTGGCCGGATTACGGTGCAGAGCAGGGTCGGGCTGGGCAGCTGCTTCACTATCCATGTACCGGTCTATACGAAGGGTCAGGTGGTATGAAACAACCTCATATCCTGATTATTGATGATGAAGAGAACCTGCGCCACATGCTGTCGGTCATGTTGCGAAAACAGGGCTACCATGCGGATACCGCCGCCGGCGGAGAAGAAGCGCTGGCCAAACTGTCAGGCCATGCCTATGACTACATCCTGTGCGATATCCGTATGCCGGAGATGGATGGCAGGGAGTTTCTGCGACAGGCTGTCAGCAGCGGCGTTACTGCTCCGATTGTGATGATGACCGCCTATGGGGCGGTTGACACTGCGGTGGCCTGCATGCAGGAAGGGGCCTACGACTTTATCTCAAAACCGTTCAAGCGGGATGAAATTGTGATTGTCCTGAAAAAGGCGGAGGAGCGGGAGCGATTGAAGGAGGAGAATCGTACCCTGCGAGCCGAGGTCGCCGGTAAAAGCTCGTTTTATGGCCTGGTGGGCAGGAATCCTGCCATGCTGGCAATCTATGATCAGATCCAGCGGGTGGCCGATCTTAAGACCACGGTGCTGATTCAGGGGGAGTCCGGCACCGGAAAAGAGCTGGTTGCACGTGCCGTGCATAAAAGCGGCTGCCGCAGCGCGAAGCCGTTTGTGGCAATAAATTGCGGCGCCCTGCCGGAAACCCTGCTTGAAGGGGAACTGTTCGGCCACACCAAAGGTGCTTTTACCGGCGCCAGTTCTGATAAGCCCGGTCTGTTTGAGCAGGCTGACGGCGGTACGTTGTTCCTGGATGAAGTTGGCGAGATGCCGCTTGCACTGCAGGTAAAGCTGCTGCGGGTACTGCAGGAGGGGGAAGTGCGCAGGATCGGCGCCACGACCTCAACCCGGGTTGATGTGCGGGTTGTTTCAGCCACGGCCCGTGACCTGCAGGCCGAAGTCGCCTCGGGACGCTTTCGTGAAGATCTGTATTTCCGCCTGAATGTCTTTTTGCTCCAGATTCCACCCCTGCGGGAACGGGTTGATGATCTTCCGTTGCTGGTGCGGCTGCTGGTCAGGGATTGTGCGGCACGAATCGGCCGGGAAACTGCACCAAAAGTAGAGCCTGAAGCACTGCGGCGGCTAATGGCATATCCATGGCCCGGTAATGTACGGGAACTTGAAAACGCGATTGAACGTGCGCTGGTGCTGTGTGATGGCGACCAGCTGGCTGAACACTGCCTGCTTGATGGGATCACTGGTGAGTCTGCGATCCAGGTCTGCCCGGATGAAAATCTGTCCATCAAGCAGGCGGAGCGGACTATGGAAATTGACCTGATCCGCAAGGCGCTTGAGCGGACCGGGGGAAATCGTACCCATGCGGCAAAGATGCTTGAAATCAGCCATCGAGCCCTGCTGTACAAGTTGAAGGAATATGCCCTTGAGTAACCTGCCGGCATCTGCGGTGCGCTGATCCAGGCGCACTGAAGCTGGTGTGTGAACTCTGCAAAAATTGCGGTGTTGTCTGGCAATAACCCGCAGCTAACTATGCAATATCTGCATGGTCGTGTTCTTGATTGTTGTAAAGTTTCGTGAATACAGTCTGTTATGCTGCCGTACAAGGGCGGCATTTTTTTTGCAAAGTATCTGTCTGATCAATTTAACTGAAAGGATTTATTCAATGATTCGCACTACACTGTCGACTATATCCCTTGTGTTGCTGTTTGCGGTCTCTTCCTTTGCCATGGCCCCCGCCAAAGATGGCTGCGGTACCCAGGAATGCTCCAAGTGCCATTCGCTCTCAGTAAAGGAAGCAACTGATCTGCTCAGCTTTGCCGGTGTTACGGTTAAGTCGGTCAAACCGGCTCCCAGCCACGGTCTGCACGAGGTCCTGTTTCAAAAGGATGGCGGTGTAGGGATCGTGTTTATCGACTATGGCAAGAAACACCTGATTCAAGGGATGATCATTGACCTGAAGACCAAAGAACCGGTGGCTGCCCATGAAAAAGATATTCCCAAGCCAAAACAGTTTAGCGGCCTTGATCCCAAGCTGATCCCGGTGCAGTATGCCATGGTCATGGGTAACCCCAAGGCTGCAAAGAAGCTGTATGTCTTTACCGACCCCGATTGCCCCTACTGCCGTACCCTGCACCCGGAACTGCAGAAACTTGAAAAAATGATGCCTGATCTGGCAATCCATATCATGCTCTACCCCTTGCAGCAGCTCCATCCCCAGGCGTACGACAAGGCGCGGCTGGTGCTGTCGACCAAGAGCCGCAAGAACCTTGATCTTGCCTTTGAAGGTAAGGAACTGCCCAAGCCAAAGGGGGATGCCGGCAAGGCTGGTGTGGACGCGGTGATACAGTTTGCCCAGGAGCAGGGGATCAACGGTACCCCGATGGTGTTACTGCCGAACGGCAAGCCGTATCAGGGACCTCGGGATGCTGAAAGTATCAAGAAGGCAATTGAGGGAATGTAGTTTTGTATAATTGTCTGCCAGCTAAACTTTTAAGCTGATATTAATGCCCGGCTTTGAAGCAGGAGGATCATGTATGAACAGATTATTGGGGTGGGTGCTCATGGTGGTTTTGAGTCTCAGTTGTGCTGTTCCTTTGGTGGCCAATGAGCTAGTAAGAGGCAAGGTGATTGAACTAACCTCAACAAGGCTGGTGGTCCGTCTGTCAGATGGACAGAAAAAGACGATCTATTTGAATGAAGCGACGAAATTCATGCACCGGCCAGGCTCTGGTGAACAGTCTGAGCCGCCAAAGCCCAGAAAAAATGACCGGATAGCTGCTTCTTTGGAGGGCGATACAGCAGCTTTTGTTGTCGTTGAGGAGGTGCCGAAATGAAAAACTTATTTCGTTTGGTTGTGCTGTTCAGCTGTCTGCTTGGTCTTTCCTCTTTTGCTCAGGCACTCTCAATTAGCTCGGTGACCCCAGGTACCACATCATCACCAGGAACCCTCAACGTGCCGGTAACTTCAGGTGTCGTTGTTACTTTTGATAAAACTGTCAAGTGGTCTACAATCCTTAATAATAATACTTACAGGATCACGTTAAATGAATCAGTTAGTGGCAATTCAGTGGCCGTTACCTACTCGCCTACTTCAAATAGCTCAAGCTATACCCTGACCCCTAAGAGCAACCTGAAGGCGAATACCATTTACAAGATTTCTATCAGTAAAAAGATTGCAGTTTCAAACTGGGAAGATCTTGGAACAAATTATACCTACTACTTTAAAACCGTTGCCAGCACTGATGTGACCCCTCCAACGGTCAGTCCAATCTATCCTGCCAGTGGTGCCACCAACATACCGGTTGATTCGTCTATTTCTGCCTTGTTCAGTGAAGATATGGATGCCACTACTGTCGAATCTCCGGCTGCCAGTATCACTCTTTCTCCTGCAGTAACCGGTACCATCAGCTATGATACCAAAGAGGCTACTTTCCAGCCTTCAGCCAACCTAAGCCCCGGTACCACCTATACCGTCACTGTCCACAATACGGTTAAAGATGTGAACGGTAATACCATGGTGAGTAATTATAGCTGGAGTTTTACCACCGTGAATCCCGACAGCACACCGCCGCAGGTGCTGTCAACAAATCCGGTAACAGGTGCAACAGGGGTTTCCGTTACTCCCACCCTTCAGATTGTGTTTAATGAACCGATACTGACATCCAGCATTACTGCTGCCAACTTCACGGTGTCCGGAGGCAGCTGGGCAGCACCTTCATTTGATGGTGACCGTACAGTTACCCTGACCCTTAGTAGCGGTTCGCTGAACTATGCAACCGATTACACTGTCACGGTGTCGACGGGTGTCAAAGACTTGGCTGGAAACAGTATGTCAAGTGCCTATCTTCTAAAATTTACCACCGTGCAGAATCTGACACCTCCTAATGTTATCGAATATGCCCAAGTGCCGCCTTTTGTTGCCGGTACTGGCGTAAAACCCAACCTGCTTCTGGTTGTTGACAACTCCGGCAGTATGGAAGAGTTCGCCTACAAGACCGCAGGCAAAGGGAATTCGACCGGTTCCGGCTCTGATGCCAGTTATAATTCCAGCACGCTGTATTATGGCTATTTTGACAACACCAAGATGTACAAATATAACAGCAGCGGCTATTTTGAGCTCGACACAACCAAGACGCTGGATAAAACTAATTTCTGGTCCGGCAATATGCTGAACTGGCTGACCATGCGACGGGTTGATGTTGTGCGCAAGGTTCTGGTTGGTGGCAGGGTGGTACAGGGCAGCAATAGCAATCCGGTGAACCCTCGCGTTACCACCTCAACCAACAATTATCTGGTAGGTTTGGCTGACACCAGTCGCGACTATTACAAATTGTATTCCGGCGTCTATTACAAGGTTATGGACGGTCCGCTGCTCAAGGTTTGCAGTTCAAGCAGCTGTTCCTCGTATACCCAGAGCTATAATATAAAGGTGTTGTACGGGACCCAGCCACCAACCGATGGTCTGGTCACTCAGTATGCCGACCGTATCCGGATCGGCACAATGTTCTTTAACACAGACGGCACCTACTATGAAGATGCAAACAGTGGTGATGAGGACGGTGGTTACATTGCCTCAAACGTAGGCTCTACAAAAGAGACTATTACCTACCAGATTGAAACCACTAATCCATCCTCCTGGACACCGCTGGCAGAATCATTGTATGAGGCGGTGCGCTATTTTGAGGCCCGTCCCAGCGCCTATAATTCTTCAGTTGATTACAGTAGCAGCGACCCGGTGACCCAATCATGCCAGAGAAACTTTGTCATGATTGTAACTGATGGTGAATCAACAAAAGATCAGAATCTGCCAAGTAGCGCCTTTAACGGCGACGGTTCTGTCTCAAAGGTAACAGATCCTTATAGTTTCAACGTGCAGACCTGGATGGACAGTATTGCAGCCAACGAAGGGATCACGAGCCAGAAGGCAACCGCTGCCAATAGCTCGGAAGGTACCTATTACCTGGAAGGGGTTGCTTATTATGCCCATAACACTGACTTAAGAACAGCTTCTGTTGGTAAAAGTAATATTGACGGTAAGCAAAACCTGACCATCTATACGGTGTTTGCCTTTGATGATTCATCTGTTGGGCGTGAACTTTTGAAGCGGACTGCCAAGTATGGTGGCTATGAAGACCTCGATAATAACGGAAAACCATATACTGACAGCACCTGTGGTACGGCATCACCTAACTCAAAGTGTTCTGAATGGGATAAAAACGGTGATGGCATTCCAGATACGTATTTTGAGGCCCAACAGGGGCAGCAACTGGTAACAGCCCTTAGTCAAGCGTTTAACGATATTTTGTCTCGTGTTTCTTCCGGTACGGCAGCTTCAATCCTCAATAATAGTGAGGGTAGCGGAGCCAGCCTGTTACAGGCAGTGTTCTACCCCAAAAAAACCTTCGATGCGGGCTCTGAAGCAACCTGGGTTGGAGAGCTTCAGAACATGTGGTACTACCTTGACCCCTACCTTAATTTTACCTCCATCAGGGTGGATACCGTTGCCAACAACAAGCTTAATCTGCTGGAAGATTATGTTGCCCAGTTTTACTTCGACAGTTCAAGTAGTCAAACGCTCGTTCGACTTTTAAGGGATACCAAGGGCGATGGTACTGTCCTGGCAGACCTCGGTTCTTTCAACCCTGATGACACCACCAACGTCAAGAGTCTCTGGCGTGCCGGTCGTATGCTCTGGGCACGCAATCTAACGACTGATGCACGTAAAATCTATACCCGTATTGGCGGGTCAACAGACTCTACTCTTGATTCAGTACTTAACGCTGCAAGTGAAGCAACCCATCTGGCAGAATTTGCAACTGCTTTAAAGACAGATTCTACCGTGCTTACCTATCTGCAGGCAGCGAATGCTACAGAAGCAGAAAAGATCATTAACTTCATAAAGGGTACTGATCAATCGGGCTATCGCTCCCGGGCTGCAACTATTGCTGGCACTGCAGGTACTTGGCGGCTGGGTGATATTATCAGTTCCACCCCAAAGGTTCAGGGGAACGTGGGATTGAATGCGTATAGTCAGAATCCACCGGTTGGCTATGCCGATAGTTCGTATGAAAAATTCACAAAATCAAATGATTACGGTAATCGTGGTATGGCCTATGTTGGTGCCAATGACGGTATGTTGCATGCCTTCAGACTTGGGGTGCTGAAAGAACTTACTGACCCTTGCCGGAATCTGGAGTCGGATTCAAACAGCACCAGTTGCAAGGCAGACAAGGCAAAACTCAACGACTATACAAAAGTTGCCTCTGGTACAACTATTGGCGCCAATGCGAATATAAGGGCGGATGCTGCAGATGCTATTGGAAAGGAGGAATGGGCTTTTATTCCCCGGCAGGTTTTGCCCTATCTAAAATACTTGGCAGACACGGCCTATCCCCACCTGTTTTATGTGGATGGGACGCCGTTGATCGTGGATGTCTCAATCAACAAGCCGACTACCTATGACACGGTGGCTTATCCAGGCTGCTCAACCAATTACTGGGAGTGTCCTAAACAGACACAATATAATTCCGGTACCCAGAATCTTGATGTCGCTAATACCAGCTGGAAGACGGTCCTGATAGGTGGAAGCGGGTTGGGTGGCGCCAGCAGGAGTCGTGCAGGAAGTTGTGCAGGTGGCGGTACGGATTGTATTAAAACCCCCATTGTTGATCCTACTGACAGTACAGCAGCTCCCAATACCAGAGGATTTGGCTATTCATCGTATTTTGCGCTTGACGTAACAGATCCAATGCAACCCAAATACCTGTGGGAGTTTCCTGGAAACACAACTGCAGCAAACAATCTGGGGCATGCTACGGCAGGGCCGGTTATCAT
The DNA here is from genome assembly GCF_015239775.1 of Trichlorobacter lovleyi. Lineage (NCBI taxonomy): Bacteria > Pseudomonadati > Thermodesulfobacteriota > Desulfuromonadia > Geobacterales > Geobacteraceae > Trichlorobacter > Trichlorobacter lovleyi. The sequence continues at coordinate 2,127,878 of NZ_CP058409.1, read as the reverse complement.
GAGGGTCGGTGATAAAAATAAGAACGGACGCTGGTTTGCTGTCTTTGCCTCTGGCCCGACCGGCACTATAGATACTGTCAATAACCAGTTTCTTGGACGTTCAGATCAGCCCCTAAGGCTCTTTGTTGTTGATTTGGCAACCGGTGCATTAGTCAAGACTATTACCACGACGCTGACTGATGCCTTTGCAGGTTCAGCCTCCAATGCTGCGGTTGACAATGATCGTTCATACTCCTTTAAAGACGGTTTCTACAAGGATGATGCAGCATATTTCGGGTATGTGCAAAAGGTAGACGCAACACACTGGTCAAAGGGTGGGGTGATTCGTCTGGCTACTAATGAGAGCGTTGACCCTAATGATGGTAGCAAACCCTGGACCTGGAGTTCCGTGATTAGCGGTATAGGGCCGGTATCTGCAGCTGTGGCAAAACTTCAGGACAGGGCTAACGGAAAATTATGGCTGTATTTCGGTACCGGTCGTTATTTCTACAAGAACTCAACCGAAATAGATGACTCGGGCAGCTCTAGGCGGTTGTATGCAGTGCAAGATCCTTGTTATGATGCTGCGACCAATAAGATTCTACCGAGCTGTACAACAACAGTAGCTGCGACAGACCTGGATGATCAGACTACATCGCCGTCAGCTACACTGGCAGCAAGTAAAAAAGGTTGGTACATCAATCTTGATGATGACTCCTTGGGGGATGGTTACTCTTCCGAGCGGGTTATCACTGACCCGGTTGCTTCGACGAGTGGCACGGTATTCTACACCACCTTCCGCCCGACATCCGATGTCTGCGGATATGGAGGCAATTCGTATATCTGGGCACTAAATTATGCAACTGGTGGTGCTCCAGCGCCAAATACCATGAAGGGTAAAATCATGGTGCAAGTATCAACTGGTGCATTTGCAGAGGTGTCCATGTCGGCAGGATTTACTGACAAGGAGAACAGGCGTTCAGGTGCCATCCAGGGGGTTCCGCCCAAGGCGCAAGGCTTGTCATTACTGACTAACCCAAAGCCTGTTAAAAAAATTATCCATATCCAAGAAAAGTAGTTAACTGCATTCTCCCTACCGCTAGTATTTAGCGGCAGGGGGGCGAGGTACCCCATGAGTAACCGTGGTTTTTCTCTGACAGAGTTGATAGTCGTTATTGCTTTGATTTCAATCATGTTGGCCGTAGTGACCTTGAACTTCAATGATTGGCAGGTAAAGTATAATATTGAAGCTCAGGTTAAAGAGATGCTGACAGATCTGACAGATGTACGTAGCAGGGCAATATCGACTAAACAACAGCATAGGGTGATTCTTAATCCCACCTCTTACACTTTTCGTCGCTACAGTAGTGAGTTTGACGCTGCTGGTACTGAGGTTTTCAGGCGACCGCTTAAATACCAGATTCAGCAATTTTCAACAGGAACCTATTCAGCTTTCAGTAATTTTACGCTGACTTTTGATGATCGAGGCTACACGACGTCGTTAGTTACTATAGCTGTTGGACCTGGTTTGGGTAGCCCTGCGTATAACTGTATTGGTGTTCATACGGCGAGGGTAAATATGGGGAGGATCAATGGCAATAACTGTGAATATCAATAATGGCGGCTTTACACTGATCGAGTTTCTGGTTGCCATTGTGATTTTGATGGTTGGCATGTTGGGGTTATTGCAGACTGTCAACTACGCAATTTCCAACAATATGACCAACCAGCTGCGTCAAGAGGCGTTGATGGTTGGTGATGAACAGATTAATCTTGAAAAAGCCAAGAAGTTTGAAGCTATTTCAACTAATACCCGTTCTGCCGTTGTGCCACGTATGGTTAATGGTGCATTTAGGAATTATTCTGTGATCAAGACCAGTACCGCGCTTACGTCTCAATCCACCAATATTGATATGCAGCTGATTTGGAAATACAAAGGGCAACGCTATGTGCATTCTATATCATCAGTTGTGTCACAGTACCAGTAGAGTGCATTGGAGGCAGTCATGCTAAACTCCCGTAAGGGTTTTACATTAGTTGAGATGATTGTAGTCATGGCGGTGTTTGTTGTCGTCATCATGATTACTGCGGACTCATTTAAAACTATCTTGACGCAGATGACCAAAATCACCAAGTCAGAAGAAAGCAACATTGAGGGTGTGGTCGGTCTTGAGATGTTTCGCCATGATCTGCAACAGGCAGGCTATGGTTTGCCGTTTTCGTATTTATCGCCAATATCCTGCATTGAAGCCGGTTATGCACCTGCCAGCAACTATAATGATTGTACCGGATCAACAACAAGCGGTGTGCCGCGCGCAGTGGTGGCTGGGGACAATCTGGGGGCGGTTGCCGGGGCTACCGGTGACGAGGCTACTAATATCGTGCTTGGCACCGACTACCTTGCCTTAAAAGGTTCTACACTGGGTATGAATGAAACAGCAAAAAGATGGACCTACATGCCCTATAGTAGTGCAACAACCGGTAAGCTTAAACCCAGGATCTGGCAAACCGGAAACCTGATTGACGGTCCCAGCGCAGACGCCTCACGGGTGATTGTGCTAAAAAAGACCTACACCAGCTCTGGCTACTCAAACCAGATGATAACCTCCTCTGATCCTTCTATTTACTGGGCTCGATATTATGCGGACGGTTTTGCTGATCCTGTATTCAACCCGACACTAAAAGAAGAAGTCTATTACCTTTATGGTATTAAAGCCGATGATCCCCTGGGAATGCCTTTTAACCGCACTGATTATTTTGTTGCCCGCCCAACAACAGCTGGTAAAATTCCTTCTTTTTGTCATGCAAATACCGGGATTTTGTATAAAGGTGCAGTGGTCCATGCCAATTCTGCTGCTTATGCAAAATTAACCTACATTCCATTACTTGACTGTGTTGCTGATATGCAGGTCATTTTTGGCTGGGATCTTGATGACGGTCAAGGTAATGAAGGGCAGGATGGTGTGATTGATACCTACTCTACCCCAATTGGTACCGGTGGTGCCATTACAGTTCAGTCTTCAGCAACTCCCTCTGCATCTGCAATGCAAACACGTGTGACAGATGCTTTGGGCAACCCTGAAAAACTACGCAATAGCCTGAAAGTTGTGAAAGTGTACCTGCTGGCTCAGGTAGGGCGACGTGATGCAAATTATCAGAGCCCAAGCAGTTCAATTGTGCTTGGTGATGCTGCAACAGATGGCATCACCAAGACCTATACATTTACCTCTGATATGCGGAATTATCGCTGGAAGATTTATCGGTTAGTGGTCCGTCCTAAAAACCTCATGTCAAATCAATGATGCTCGTTAGACGAGGAGTGGCCATGAAGCAGTTTATGCAACAGGAAGAGGGAGTAGCGCTTGTTACGTCATTGCTAATGACCTTGATTTCACTGGCAATTGTGATGTCTGTAATGTACATGATAACCCAGAATATTCAGCGTACAGGTACGTTGAAACGCTATAAAACAGCTCTGGAAGCATCCTATGGGGGCACTGACATTGTCATGAAAGAGCTTGTGCCACAGGTGCTAAAAAATATTGCCTCTCCTAAAACGTTTTTGGAGACAACCTATGGAACAAGCATTAACCTTTCTGTGCTTGCAACTGATTCTTGTTTAAACGACAAACTCACCAAGGAAACATCCCAGTGGGGTTCGGCCTGTAGTAGTACTGTTTCAGCTAAATCTGGCGCTGACTTTACCTTTAGGCTGCCTTCTGCAACCGGGGGGCAGCCTTATGCCATTTATTCCAAAATTGTTGATACTGTTTTTGGTAATACTGATGTCAGTGGTCTGGAACTTGAGGGGGCTGGAGTAGCAGAATCTCTTTCTGTAATTACTCCTCAACACATACCCTACGTGTATCGGCTTGAAGTTCAGGCTGAAAAGGTAACAAATGCAACTGAACAGGCAAACATGTCGGTGCTGTATGCCTACTGATTTTTAAGTTTGCTAAACAGTAGCAGATTGACGTGTAACGGCAGCGCCACACAAGTGGGCTGCCGTTAGCTGTTGCAGGGCAAAAAATGTTGCCTTTTGACGGTCTATCCACTAAGGTAGCGGTCCCAAAATGTATATACCCTGCAGGTTTCGGAAGAGTCCCCATGCCAAAGAATCAAAGTCTTGAGCAGTTGCGTGGCGAGATAGACCAGATCGACAGCCGACTGGTTGAGTTGCTGAATCAGCGTGCCAGAGTAGCCTCTGATGTTGGCAGGCTTAAGGCTGGCCAGGACCGTGATTTCCACGTGCCCAGTCGTGAGAGGGAAGTGCATGAGCGGGTTGCCCGCATGAATCAGGGCCCCCTGCCGGAAGAGGCCTTGCACAGCATTTTCCGTGAGATCATGTCTGCCTGTTTGTCTCTGGAGTCTCCTTTGAAGGTGGCTTACATGGGACCAAAGGCAACCTTCAGCCATCTGGCCACCATGCAGCAGTTTGGTCTGTCTGCCCAGCTTGAACCTCAAAAATCAATACCTGCTGTTTTTGAGGAGGTTGAAAAAGGTAAGGCACTCTATGGTGTCGTACCGGTGGAAAACTCTACTGAGGGTGTTGTTACCCATACCCTTGATATGTTCGTGGACAGCAACCTCCAGATTATTTCTGAAATCATCCTTGATATTCACCATGATCTCCTCTCGCGTACTGGCCGGCTGGAGGATATCCGCAAGGTGTATTCCCATCCGCAGCCGATTGCTCAGTGCCGGCACTGGCTGGAAGAAAATCTGCCCAATGTGCCATTGGTGGATGTGGCCTCAACTGCCGTTGCTGCACAGATTGTCAGTGAGGACTATACCGCTGCAGCCATAGCCAGTGAATTGGCTGCATCGATGTATGATCTCAAGATGGTGCGCAGCAGAATTGAAGACCAGGTCAATAATGTCACCCGTTTTTTGGTGATCTCGCGCAAGCCTGCTGAGCCAACCGGTAACGATAAGACTTCAATCATGTTTTCGGTCAGGGATGAACCCGGCATCCTCTACCGGATGCTTGAACCGTTTGCCCGGCGCGGCGTCAACCTTTCCAAAATTGAATCCCGGCCGGTTAAAACCAAGGCCTGGGAATATATCTTCTTTCTTGATATGTCCGGCCATGTTTCGGAAGCGCCGGTTAGCGAAGCAATTGATGAATTGAAGAGCTTTTGCCAGTTCCTGAAAATACTCGGTTCCTATCCGAAGGCGCGATGACTCAGCCTGTGATCAATACACTCGCCGTAATCGGAGTGGGACTGATTGGCGGTTCCTTCAGTCGCGCGTTGAAACAGGCCGGTGTTGTTAAGAGAGTGATCGGCTTTGATCTGGATTCTACGAACCTGGCTGAGGCACTGCAGCTCGGGGTGGTTGACGAGATTGCTGCTGATTATGCTGAGGCTGTCGGCTCTGCTGATCTGGTGTTTCTGGCTGTGCCGGTTCGGGCAATGACGGCTGCTGTGTCGGGTTGTGCTCCGTTTCTCCCGGCAGGCTGCGTGGTGACTGATGGTGGCAGTGTCAAGGATGAGCTGGTTTCTGCCTGCGAACAGCTGATGCCTGCCGGCTGTTTTTTTGTCGGGGGACATCCTATCGCCGGTACCGAGCATTCCGGTGCAAAGGCCTCGTTCGCCACGCTGTATCAGGGACGTCGCTGTATCTTGACCCCCACCAGTCGCACCGATCAACAGGCCCTGGATCTGGTACAGCGGCTTTGGGAGGCAGCAGGCAGCAGGGTTGAATGCATGGAGCCGTTGACCCATGACCGGGTCTTTGCTGCAGTGTCCCATCTGCCCCATATGGTTGCCTATGCCCTGGTGCATGCCGTAAACGGCTCTGCAGAAGAAGAGGAGAATATTCTGGCCTTCTCTGCCGGTGGTTTTCGCGATTTTACCCGGATAGCTTCGTCTGATCCTTCCATGTGGCGGGATATCGCCCTGATGAACAGATTGCCGCTACTTGCAATGCTTGATCGCTATCAGAGTGAATTTGCTGCCTTGCGAGAAAAGGTTGCAAGTGGCGATGGTGCCTGGCTTGAAAACTATTTCACCACATCAAAGCGCCTGAGAGATGAAATATAATCTGACATGTTAAGGGAACACCACCCTGAGGTGACCATGCACGAACAAGCGCAACCAATTAGCGTCTCACCGGCCCAAGCTGTGCGGGGCGAGCTTGCAATTCCTGGTGACAAGTCCATTTCCCACCGTTCGATTATGTTGGGCGCCCTGGCGCAGGGCACCAGCCGCATCACGAATTTTTTGCGGGGTGAAGACAATTTCTCCACCATGAAGGCGTTTCGGGCCATGGGGGTTCCGATCGAGGATGATGGTCAGACCATTGTCGTGCATGGTGTTGGACTGCATGGTTTGCAAGAGCCTGGAGATGTGCTTGACTGCGGGAACTCGGGTACGACTATCCGCCTGATGACCGGTCTCTTGGCAGGTCAGGGCTTCTTCTCGGTGCTTACCGGAGATCAGTATCTGCGTAAGCGTCCGATGAAGCGGGTAGTGGAGCCGTTGGCCCGCATGGGAGCTCGGATTGCAGGGCGTGGAGGCGGCACACTCGCCCCTCTGGCCATTAGCGGTGGCAGCTTGTCCGGTATTGACTACCAATCCCCAATTGCCAGTGCCCAGGTGAAATCAGCGCTTATGCTTGCTGGTTTATATGCCAGCGGGGAAACCAGGGTGACTGAGCCGTCACTCTCCCGTGACCACTCTGAACGGATGTTCACATTCTTTGGAGCTGATCTGGACAGGTCCAGTCATGGTGTGACCGTGCGTGGTGGCAGGGAGTTGCAGGGGCAGGAAATCTGCGTGCCGGGTGACATCTCTTCTGCCGCCTTCTTTCTGGTGGCAGCGCTAATTGTACCCGGTTCAGAACTGTTGATCCGCAATGTCGGGGTTAATCCGACCCGTACCGGTGTGATTGATATCCTGCAGGCAATGGGTGGAGATATTATCCTGCAGGACCAGCGCGAGGTTTCCGGTGAGCCGGTGGCTGACCTGCTGGTGCGTTCATCGCGTCTGAAAGGGATCGAGATCGGGGGAGATGTTGTACCCCGTGCCATTGATGAATTCCCTGCCATCTCCGTGGCCGCTGCAGTGGCTGAAGGTGTCACCGTTATCAGGGATGCCAAGGAGTTGCGAGTCAAGGAGACGGACCGGATTGCAGCCATGGCAAGCAATCTGCGGGCTGTCGGGGCAGGGCAGATTGATGAAACGGAAGATGGTATGGTCATCCAGGGCGTTGAATCGCTGGCAGGTGGTACCGTGACCAGTTGTGGAGATCACCGGATCGCCATGTCACTGTCGGTGGCGGCGCTGGTGTGTAGACACAATGTAGAGATTGATGATGTTGCCTGCGTAGCCACCTCGTTTCCCGGCTTTTATGAGCTGCTGGACAGGGTGTCAGTACGATGAGACGTGAGCGTGGTGTTGTCATTGCCGTTGATGGGCCTTCCGGTGCAGGTAAAAGCACTATCAGCAGGGCATTGTCAAAACGGCTGGGGTATCTGGAGATCGATACCGGAGCCATGTACCGGGCAATGGCCTGGCTGGCCCGCGAGGCCGGACTGAATTACGATGATCAACAGGCGGTTAAATCGTTTAGCGATCGTGCCGAAGTTGAGCTACAGCTTCATAACGGATCTACCCGGGTACTGGCAAATGGTCAGGATGTTACCAGTGAGATCCGTACCCCTGAAATTTCGATGCTTACCTCAAAGATATCAGCCCTTGCCCCGGTGCGTGAGGCGATGATGAGTCTGCAACGCAAAATGGGGGCCAAGGGAGGGGTTGTACTTGATGGCCGTGATATCGGTACGGTGGTATTTCCCGATGCTGAAATAAAGTTCTTTCTCTCGGCATCTGCAGAAGAACGGGGGCGTCGCCGGTTTCTGGAATTGCAGGCCAAGGGGGTGCAGACCACCCTGCAGGAAACGATTGATAACGTTGCCCAGCGTGATCAGCAGGATTCGGAACGGGAACTTGCCCCTTTGCGTCAGGCAGAGGACGCCATCCCGATTGACTCCACCGGCCTGACCATTGACGAGGTGATTGCCCTGATGGAGCAGGTCTATCGTGAGCGAACAGCAGGAAAGGAAGCCGAACTATGAAGGTAATCCTGGCAAAACGGGCCGGATTCTGCTTCGGTGTCAAGCGAGCCACCCAAATGGCCTTTGAGGCTGCCGGCAAGGATCAGAAGACCTTTACCCTGGGGCCGATTATCCATTCCCCGCAGGTTGTCAACAAGCTGGAAGAAATGGGCGTCGGGGTGGTCAAGGACCTCTCCGGTGTCAGTAACGGTACCGTTATTATCCGTTCCCACGGGGTGCTGGCAAGCGAGATGGACGAGGCGCACCAGAAGCAGCTGGAGGTGGTGGATGCCACCTGTCCTTTCGTGAAAAAGGCACAGGAGCATGTGCAGTATCTGTCCGAGGCAGGCTATGACGTGTTGGTGGTGGGGGATGCAGACCATCCTGAGGTGCAGGGTATTGTTTCCTATGGCAAGGAAAAGGTCTATGTGGTGGCTTCCGGCGACCAGGTCAAGCAGTTGCCCAAGATGGGTAAAATGGGGGTCGTGGCTCAGACCACCCAGTCCTTTGACAACCTGAAGAGCGTGGTGACTGAATGCCTGCGCCGTGGTGGTGAGGTACGGGTTTACAACACCATCTGTGATGCAACGGCAGTGCGGCAACAGGAAGCCACAGAGCTGGCCCAGCAGGTCGACTGTATGATTGTAATCGGCGGCTTCAACAGTGCCAATACCCGCCGCCTGGCTGAAATCTGTACAGAGATTCAGCCCAGGACCTACCATATTGAAACGGCTGCAGAGATAGATTGTTCATGGTTTCAAGGGGTTGACACGGTGGGTGTGACCGCTGGCGCCTCTACCCCGAAATGGATCATTGATGAAGTCATGAATCGTCTTGATCAGGTAAAGAATTCACATTGAATAAATAGTAAAAGTGTGTAAAAGTAGTCAACTCGCGTCAGCTATCGGTCGGCGGTAGCCGGACGGCGAAAATTAACCAGGGGGTATTGGTCACATGACTGAAGTGAAACGACTCAACGTAGATACCGATGATATGGACGTTGAGCACCAAAGCAACGAATTTGCAGAACTGTTCAGCGCCAGCCTGAAAGAGCAGGAGCGGCCTGAGCGGGATAAAATACTTGAGGGGACCGTTGTTCGTGTAGATCCTGATACGGTATTGGTGGATGTTGGCCGTAAATCTGAAGGTTTTGTTCCCATCAGTGAATTCAGGGATGCTGAAGGCAATGTATCGGTTTCTGTCGGTGATAAAGTCAAGGTTGTATCCAGCCGTGATGGCGGTAACAAGTTTTCCAAAAAGCGTGCTGATCAGATGGCAGCCTGGGAAACCATCCATGAAGCTGGCGGCGAGGGTGCTGTACTTGAAGGTACCATTATTGCCAAGACCAATGGCGGTTTCACCGTTGCCATCGGCGGTATCAATGCATTTCTGCCTGCTTCGCAGGTTGACACCCGTCCTTCCGGCAATGGCGATGCCTATATCGGTGTAGCCGGCCAGTTCAAGGTGATCAGTCTGAACCAGAAGCGTGGCAACATCGTTCTGTCCCGTCGTGCACTGCTTGAGGAAGAGCGTGCTGAATCCCGCAAGGCAACCCTTGAGAAACTGTCTGAAGGACAGATCATGCAGGGCGTGGTCAAGAACCTGACCGAGTACGGTGCCTTTGTCGATCTGGGCGGCGTAGACGGCCTGCTGCACGTGACTGACATCTCCTGGGGACGGGTTGGCAAGCCTGCTGATGTGCTGAAACCAGGCCAGGAAGTGAACGTCAAGATCCTCAAGTTTGACCGTGAAAAGGGTAAGGTTTCCGTTGGCATCAAGCAGACCCTGCCAGATCCGTGGCAGGATATTGCCAACCGTTTCCCGGAAGGCACCCGTGTATCCGGCAAGGTTGTCAGTCTGATGGATTACGGCGCATTTATTGAGCTTGAATCAGGCATCGAAGGTCTGGTGCACGTATCCGAGATGTCCTGGACCAAGCGGGTTCGTAAGGCCGCTGACATGCTGAACGTTGGCGATCAGGTGGATGTGGTTGTGCTGGGTGTGGACCTGCAGAACCGTAAGATCTCTCTGGGCCTCAAGCAGGTTAACGATAACCCCTGGCAGTCCATTGCTGAGCGCTATCCGGTTGGTACCAAGCTGGAGGGCCAGATCAAGAACATGACCGACTTCGGTATGTTCATCGGTATTGAAGAAGGTATCGACGGTCTGGTACACGTTTCAGATATCTCCTGGACCAAGCGGGTCAAGCATCCTGGCGATGTGTACAGCAAGGGTGATCTGGTTCAGGCCGTTGTACTCAAGGTTGATCCCCAGAATGAGCGTGTCTCCCTGGGCATCAAGCAACTGACTCCGGACCCATGGTCACTGGTACCGCAAAAGTATGCGCCGGGCACCCGTCTGGTTGGCAAGGTCGCCTCTACCACCGACTTCGGTGTGTTTGTTGAGATCGAAGAGGGGATTGAAGGCCTGATCCACGTTTCCGAGCTTTCCCGTGAAAAAGTTCCTTCTGCCAAAGACTTCGCCAATGTTGGTGATTCCATCGAGGCAGTTGTGCTGAACGCTGATTCTCGCGAGCGCCGGATTTCCCTCTCTGTGAAATCACTGGCAGCAGCAGCTGAGAAGGCCGAGTTTGAGTCCTATCTCGGTGGTGGTCAGGGTGAGGCAACCTCAAACCTGGGCGACCTGCTGAAGAGCCAGATGGATAAGGCGCGCTAGTTTAACAGTTCTTTGTAACGTATCTGCAAGAGGGGCATGGTACCGGTTGGTACGATGCCCTTTTTGTATGGTGGTGATGGGGAGGGGTAGGTGCCGACCGGTCCGGAGTCGACAAAAACATGCCAGGATAGCCCGTCAGGGCAGTTGTTGCTGGGGATTCGGCAGTTTAATGCTGCCCAGTGGTATGAATGCCATGAAACCCTTGAGCTGCTCTGGATTCCGGCAACGGGCGAGGTGCGTAATCTGTATCAGGGGATTATCCAACTTGCCATAGCCCTGCACCACTGGCGTAATGGTAACTTCAGCGGTGCAGTCAGTTTGCTCGATGGCGGTGTGGGCTATTTACGTAAGCTGCCGCAAACCTGCCTGTGGATCGATGTTGCAGAGCTGATCAGACAGGCTGAGTCGGTGAAAAAGCAGCTTGAGTCTTTGGGTAAGTCGAGAATGGCGGAACTGGATCAAAATTTTATTCCTAAAATTGTGACGGTTTCTGTTTAGGTCCGCGTGAACAATTGCCACACAAAAAGGACAGGCATGTTGCCTGTCCTTTTTGTGTAACGAGCGTATGAAACAGCTTATTGAGCTGCTTTTACCATCAGTTCACTGACCAGCTTGGTAAACTTGAGCGGGTCTTTGATCGGTGTGCCCTCGGTCAGCAATGCCTGGTCATAGAGCAGGTCGGCGTAATCCAGCAGGCGGGCATCATCGGCACTTTGCTTGTACATGTCGCCCATTACCTTCACAATCGGGTGATCTGGGTTCAGCTCCAGCACCCGCTTGGACTCAGGCACAGCCTGGTTCATGGCCTTCATGATCCGCTCCATGTTGGCGTTCATGCCAAAGTCATCAGCCACCAGGCAGCAGGCGCTGTCGGTCAGGCGGTTTGAGAAACGTACTTCCTTGATCTTGCTTTCAAGGCGGTTCTTGATCAGTTCCAGCAGGGAGCCGAACTCCTTCTTGGCCTCTTCCTGCTTCTTCTCCTTTTCCTTCTTCTCTTCTTCGCTGTCCAGGTCCACATCACCCCGGTCAACGGCCTTCAGTTTCTTCTCCTGGTACTCGTGCAGCGACTGTACCACCCATTCATCAACCGGGTCAGTCAGGAACAGTACCTCAAAACCCTTGGCGTTGAACGCCTCCAAGAGCGGAGATTGCTCAAGGCTGGCCTTGTCCTCACCGGTGATGTAGTAGATCTCTTTCTGGGCCTCCGGCATCCGCTCAACATACTGCTTGAGGGAGACATACTCGCCTTCACCGGAGCGGGTGCTCTGGAACAGCATCAACTCCTGCAGCTTTTCCTTGTTGGCATAGTCAAAGTGCAGCCCTTCCTTCAAGACCGGGCCAAACTCCTTCCAGAAGGTCAGGTACTGGTCATATTCCTTTTCCTTCAGCTCGGCCAGGGTGGAGAGGATCTTGTTGACCAGGCTCTTCTGAATCCGCTTGATCTGCACATCCTCCTGCAGGATCTCACGGGAGACGTTCAGCGGCAGGTCAGATGAGTCCACCACGCCGCGGACAAAGCGCAGGTAATCCGGCAGCAGGGCATCACACTTCTCGGTGATGAAGACCCGCTTGACATACAACTGGATGCCGCGCTTGCGCTCGGCCATGAACAGGTCAAACGGCTTCTTGGCCGGCAGGTAGAGCAACGCTTTGAACTCGCTGGTGCCTTCGGCAGCAAAGTGGATGGTCTTGAACGGGTCTTCAAAGTCATGGGAGACATGCTTGTAGAACTCTGTGTATTCCTCTTCGGTCACCTCGCTCTTGGGACGGGCCCAGATCGCCTTCATGGAGTTAAGGGTCTGTTCCTCAATCTTCTCGATGGTACCGGCCCCTTCGATCTCCTCACCATCCACCCCTTTGGGGGTCTCGGTGCGGGTGATATCCATGCAGACCGGATACTGGATAAAGTCGGAGTATTTCTTGACGATTGAGCGGATCTTCCACTCGTCCAGATACTCCTTGAACTCCTCCTTCAGGTGTAGCACGATCTCGGTGCCGCGCTCTGCCTTGCTGCAGTCTTCAATGGTATAGGAACCGTCACCGGTTGATTCCCAGCAGGTAGCGTGGGCTGCATCACCGGCTCGGCGGGTGGTGAGAACAACTTTGTCCGCTACCATGAAGGAGGCATAGAAGCCAACCCCGAACTGGCCGATCAGTTCCGGCTGCTGGGCTGCTGCCGCATCCTTCATGGCCTGCACGAATGATTTGGTGCCGGACTTGGCAATGGTGCCGATGTTTTCTTCCACCTCGGCCATGGACATGCCGATGCCGTTGTCGCGGATGGTCAGGGTGCCGTTGTCCTTATCGGGGATTAGCTTGATCTTCCAGTCGCTGTTGCCTTCCAGCAGAGACTCATTGGACTGGGCCTCAAAACGGGCCTTGTCAATGGCGTCGGATGCGTTGGAGATCAGCTCCCGCAGGAAGATGTCGCGGTTGGAGTAGAGTGAGTGGATAACCAGGTCAAGTAGCTGCTTAACTTCGGTCTGGAACTGCTTTGTTGCCTTGGACATGCCGGTTCTTCTCCTTCTAAGTTGATTGAGGTGACTGAAACGTAAGCATCAAGATGCTTGATTTCAAGGGGTGACTACCTGCTGACATCAAAATATTTGGCTTCCGGGTGATGGAACACCAAGGCCGAGACCGAGGCCTCGGGGTCCATCATATCCCCTTCCGTCAGGTTAATGCCGATCTGCTCGGGCTTCAGCAATGTAAACAGTTTTCTCTGATCAGCCAGTTCCGGGCAGGCCGGATAGCCGAAGGAGACCCGGATGCCCTGGTAGTCGGCATTAAAGAGCTGCTTCATGGTCAGGGCCTGGTCATCCACGATCCCCCAGGAGGTGCGGATCCGCTTGTGCAGGTATTCTGCGGTGGCCTCGGCCATTTCAAGGGCCAGAGCCTGCAGCAGGTGGGAGTTGAGGTAATCCCCATCAGCCTTCCACTGCTCAGACAGTTCCCGTACCCCCTGACCGCAGGTGACGGCAAACAGGGCCATGCTGTCCTTCTCGTTGCCAGCCAGCGGCCGGACAAAGTCTGCCACGCAGAGCTGTTCGCCGCTCTTCTGGCGGGGCAGGCTGAAGCGGGTTGCCTCGCTGCCATCTGCATTGAACAGGATCAGTTCATTGCCATCTCCGTTGGCTTGGTAGAAACGGTAGATGGCCTGGGGCTTGATCAGACCTTCCTGTAGTACCCGCTCCAGCATCGCCTCTACCGTCAGGTGCAGCCTGGTCGCCTTTTCATCCTGGCCGGCCAGCAGTTTGTCCACCGACCCGGTCAGGCCCAGATGCTTGGTATAGAGCATCTGACGATTCAGGTAGGGGATGATCTGGCCAACCGGGATATCCCGCAGGATATGTTGTTCAAGGTCCGGAGCCGCCGGGATGGGAGCATTGCAGCTGATAGCTGAGTGTGTTGAGCCGGTTGCAACGGTTGATTGGCCTGCGGCCTTGGCTGCTGCAATTTTGGCGCTGGCCTCCTGTTGGCGGGCCAGGTCAAGCATCAACTGCTGACGCAGTGCAGGATCAACCAGTTGGTTAGCCAGTTCCAGGCCGGCCATGGCATCCTTGGCATACAACACCGGGCCGCTATACTCAGGTGTAATCCGGGTGTCGGCAAAGGCGCGGGACAGGGCAGCACCCCCCACCAGCAGCGGCGCATCAATGCCGGCTGCCTTCAGGTCTGCGGCAGTGACAATCATCTGCAGGGCACTCTTGACCAACAGGCCGGACAGACCGATGAAATCAGGTTTTTCACGCTTGGCTGCGGCAATCAACTCTTCAGGTCCGACCTTGATCCCCAGGTTGATCACCTCAAAGCCGTTGTTGGAGAGGATGATTTCTACCAGGTTTTTACCGATGTCATGCACATCACCCTTGACCGTGGCCAACAGCATCTTGCCTTTGCTGGAGGTCTCATCCTTTGACAGGTGCGGTTCCAGGTGGGAGACCGCTGCCTTCATCGCCTCGGCAGACTGCAGCACCTCGGCCACAATCAACTGGTTGTCGTTGAACAGCCTGCCCACCTCAGCCATGCCGGCCATCAGGGGGCCGTTGATGATCTCCAGCGGTTTGTCGCCCCGGCTCAGGGCAGCATCCAGATCAGCGGTCAGGCCATCCTTGCTGCCTTCAATGATGTAGAGCGGCAAGCGCTGATCCAACGGCAGTTCCGCTGCCGGGGCATGGGAGACCGGTTTCTTGTCCCGAAAGGCAGCAGCAAAGGCCGCCACCGGATCTGTCCCGCGCCAGAAGATCAGGTCTTCAGCCAGCTTGCGTTCTTCTTCAGGTATGGAGGCGTAGCGCTCCAGTTTTTCGGTGTTGACAATGGCATAGCCCAGACCGGCCTTGACGCAGTGGTACAGGAACACTGCATTCAGCACCTCGCGGCCCGCTGCGGGCAGGCCGAAGGAGACGTTGGAGATCCCCAGAATGGTGCTGCACTGGGGGAAGGTCTCGCTGATCAAGCGCACCCCTTCAATGGTCTCCACGGCAGAACCGATGTAGTTGTCATCACCACTGCCCACCGGAAAGACCAGGGGATCAAAGATCAGGTCTTCAGGCCGCAGACCGTACTTGTTGACCAACAGGTCATAGGAGCGCCGGGCTACCTCCAGCTTGCGCTGGCGGGTAACGGCCATGCCGTTTGCGGGATCTTCATCAATACAGCCCACCACCACGGCACCGCCGTAGTGCCTGAGCAGCGGCGCTACCTTGGCAAAGCGTTCTTCGCCATCCTCCAGGTTGATGGAGTTGATCACGCATTTGCCCTGTAACCGCTGCAGTGCCAGTTCAGTTACGTTTGCATCGGTGGAGTCGATCATGATCGGCGCCCGTACCTTCTTGGGCAGGTAGAGCAGCATCTGCTCCATGTCGGCCAGCTCATCACGGTCCGGATTGGCCACGCAGATATCAATTACCTGGGCACCGGTCTTGACCTGGGCCCGGGCAATCTCGGCCGCCTCTTCAAACTGACCGGCCACGATCATGTTCTTGAACTTGCGGGAACCGATCACATTGGTCCGCTCTCCCACCAGTATCGGCCGGTTATCCTCTTCAATAAACAGCGGTTCAATGCCGGATACCAGCCTGCGGCGGGTTGTAACCGGTTTACGGGGCTGTCTGCCCTGGGCCATGCCTGCAATGGCAGCAATATGGGCCGGCGAGGTGCCGCAGCAGCCGCCAATGATGTTCAGCCAGCCCTGGTCCACAAAGCGGGACAGCTTCTGGGCCAGAGAGTCGGGAGATTCGGCATAGTGGCCGTTCTCATCCGGCAGACCGGCATTGGGGTAGACCGAGATATGGCAGGTGGCCAGCTCGGACAGGGCCCGCAGGTGGTCAGTCATGAACTCAGGACCGGTGGCGCAGTTTAGGCCGATACTGATCAGTCCCAGATTTTCTTCAAGGTGGGTCAGGGAGGCGTAGAGCGCCTCCACATTCTGGCCGGCCAGCATGGTGCCGGTCGGTTCAATGGTGCCGGAGACCATCAGCGGTACCCGCTGTCCGGTCTGTTCAAAGGCCAGCCGGATACCTTCAGCGGCAGCCTTGAGGTTGAGGGTGTCCTGGGCAGTCTCCAGCAGCAGCAGATCAACCCCGCCAGCCAATAGGCCGATGGTCTGATCCCTGAAGGCGCTGACCAATTGTTCAAAGGTTACTCCACCGGTGACCGAGATGGTACGGGTGGTAGGACCCATGGAACCGGCCACAAAGCGCGGCTTGTCAGGGGTACTGTAAGCGTCGCAGGCCTTGCGTGCCACCAGGGCCGCAGCCTTGTTCAATTCAAAGACCTTGTCGGCTAGGCCATACTCAGCCAGCACGATATCGGTGGAGCCAAAGGAACAGGTCTCCACAATATCAGCGCCAGCCTCCAGATAGGCCTTATGCACATCCTCAATCACACCAGGACGGGTTAAGACCAGCATCTCATTACAGCCTTCATACGCTTCTCCGCCAAAATCAGCAGCGGTCAGGTTACGGGCCTGCAACTGGGTGCCCATGGCGCCGTCAAGGATCAGGATACGCTGGGAAAGGGCCTGCAGTACGGGATTGTTGATCATGGCAAGAGTCCTTCGGTCAGTTCAAGTATGGCTTCGGCCTTGTTAAAGGTGTAGAGGTGTACCCCCTGCACGCCGCTAGCCAGCAGCTCTTCGGCCTGTTTGCGGGCATGGGCTACCCCCACTTTGCGTACCTCTGCTGCGCCGCCACGCTGGTCAGCAGCCTCCAGGGCTGCCATGAAGTCAGGCGGGATAAAGGCGCCGGAGAGCTGCTTGATCCGCTCGATCATCTTCAGGTTCAACACCGGCAGGATACCGGGGATGATCAGCTTGGTGATACCCCGCCCCTGGGCGCGCTTTACAAAATCAAAGTAGAGTTGATTGTCGAAAAAGAGCTGGGTAACCGCAAAGGCTCCCCCCAGATCCATCTTCAGCTTGAGGTAGCCCAGATCCGCCTCGGGGCTGATAGCCTCAGGGTGGGTCTCCGGGTAGGCTGCCACTGCAACCCCCATCTCCGGATGGGACTGGCCCACAAAGGAGACCAGATCAGAGGCAAAATGAAAAGGTGACTCAGTCAGCTGCTCCACCGGTGTTTCCAGGGGAGGGTCACCACGCAGGGCCAGGATGTTCCGGATACCGGCCTTTGACAGGTCGTCAAGAAAACGGTTCAAGCGGTCTGCCTGGGCACCCACGCAGGTTAGGTGGGCCATGGTCTCCAGCCCCAGCTGCTGCTGCATATGGGTCACAATCTCAAGGGTTGCGTCCTGATTGCTGCCGCCGGCGCCATAGGTGACCGAGGCAAACAGCGGGTTCAGGCTGGCCAGACGTTCTACCACCTTGAAAAAGGCAGGCCAGTCCTGGCGCTCCTTGGGGGGGAAGTATTCCACCGAGACAAAACGGCAACCGGTTGCAAGTTTGTCAGCTATCTTCATGGTTAATACATCCTTGTTGAATAATAATTCAGATTCCAGTTCAAGGATGATATCAAGGCGGCGAGGAGTTCGGTGACACAGGTGTACAACATAGTACATCGAGGAACCGAAGACGAGCCAACGAAGAGAGCGCCTTGAAATGGAATCTGAATAAGTGGTGTACTATAGCAGGCCTAGGCTGGCTGCGCCACAAAAACTAGTTGTGTCAACCAGCTTTGTATTGACGGAATGCCCCAAAAACACTATAAAAAACGATTCTATGAACCAGAAAAAACTCTACATTGATACGGTTGGCTGTCAGATGAATGTCAACGATTCTGAGCGGATTGTGACCATGCTGCAGCCACTGGGCTATACCCAGACAACCCGCAGGCATGAGGCCGCTCTGATCCTGTTCAATACCTGTACCGTGCGGGCCGGGGCAGAGGAGTGTCTGCTCCAGAATATCGCCAACCTGAAGAACCTGAAGCGTAAAAAGCCCGGCACCCTGATCGGGGTGGCCGGTTGCGTTGCCCAGCAGATGGGGGCGGAGCTGCTGCAGAAATTTCCCTGGGTTGATCTGGTGTTTGGCACCCATAACCTGCATCTGGTGCCGGAGATGGTAAAAGATGCTGAAGCCGGCAGGCGACGGGCTGAGACCGATTTTCTGGACAGCAGCGAACGGCTTGACCTGTTTCCACCGATTGAAGGACGCAAACGGGTCTCCGCCTTTGTCACCGTGATGCAGGGCTGTGATAACTTCTGCTCCTACTGCATTGTCCCCTATGTACGGGGCAGGGAGATCAGCCGCCGCTTTGCCGAGATCCTGCAGGAGGTGCAGGATCTGGCTGAACAGGGAGTGCGCGAAGTTGTTCTGCTGGGACAGAACGTCAACTCCTACGGCTTGCGGGGAGAGCAGCAGCCCTCCTTTGCCGAGCTTGTCAGGGCTGTGGCGGCAGTGTCCGGTATAGACCGGGTCAGGTTTGTGACCTCCCACCCCAAGGATATGTCTGACGACCTGATTGCCTGCTTTGCTGATCTGCCCAAGCTGTGCGGTTCCCTGCACCTGCCGGCCCAGGCCGGCAACAACCGGATCCTGAAGGCGATGAACCGGGGGTACAGCCGCGAACATTATCTGGAGACGATTGCCAAGCTGCGTCAGGCCCGGCCCGGCATCAAACTGACCGGTGACATGATTGTCGGATTTCCCGGTGAGACTGAGGCGGAGTTTGAAGAGACCCTCTCGTTGATGGAAGAGGTGCGCTACTTTGACCTGTTTTCCTTTGTCTATTCACCCCGGCCCGGCACCAAGGCTGCTGAGCTGAGTGACGACCTGGCCAAAGAGGTTAAGCTGGCGCGGCTGGATCGCCTGCAGAAGCTGCAGGCGGTGCACTCCCGTATCCACAACGAGGCCTATGTCGGATCGACCCAGCAGGTGCTGGTGGAGGGGCTGGCCAAGCGGCATGGGCAGGTCAGTGGCCGTTGCGACAGTGGACGGATCGTTAATCTGGCAGGTTCTCCGGCCCTGATCGGCAGGCTGGTGGATGTGAAGATTCTGGAAGGATATGCCAACTCCCTGCTGGGCGAGTTGTTATAAGTATTGAGAGGTTATGCATGAGCACTGAAACCGTTACCCCAACAGCAAACTTTCTGCGCACCATTGTCAGTGACGACCTTACCAGTGGCAAGCATCAGACCGTGGTGACCCGTTTTCCACCTGAGCCCAACGGCTACCTGCATATCGGCCATGCCAAGTCGATCTGTCTCAACTTTGGTCTGGCCCGCGACTTTGGCGGCCAGTGTCACCTGCGCTTTGATGACACCAATCCGGTCAAGGAAGAGACCGAGTATATTGAGTCGATCAAGGAGAGCGTGCGCTGGCTGGGATTTGACTGGGGCGAGCATCTCTATCACGCCTCGGACTATTTTGAACAGCTCTACCAGTGGGCCGAGTACCTGATTCAGCAGGGTAAGGCCTATGTGGATGACCTGACCCCGGAACAGATGAAGGAGTATCGCGGCACATTGACGGAGCCAGGTAAGGAATCTCCGTTCCGCAGCCGCAGTGTGGAGGAAAACCTGGACCTGTTCCGCAGGATGCGGGCCGGTGAGTTTAGCGACGGTGCCAAGGTGCTGCGGGCCAAGATCGACATGGCCTCTCCCAATATGAACCTGCGTGACCCGGTCATGTACCGGATTCTGCATACCAGCCACCCCCATGTGGGGGATGCCTGGTGCATCTACCCGATGTATGACTTTACCCATGGCCAGTCCGATGCCATTGAAGAGATTACCCACTCCATCTGCACCCTGGAGTTTGAATCACATCGTCCGTTGTACGAGTGGTTTCTGGACAACCTGCCGGTGCCTGCCAAGCCGCGGCAGTACGAGTTTGCCCGCCTGAACCTCTCCTACACCGTGATGAGCAAACGCAAACTGCAGGAACTGGTGCAGACCGGCCTGGTGAATGGCTGGGATGATCCCCGCATGCCCACCATCATGGGCTTGAAACGTCGCGGCTTCACTCCGGCAGCGATCCGTACCTTCTGTGACCGGATCGGGGTGGGGCGTAGTGATGCCTGGATCGGCTATGAGCTGCTGGAGGAGTGTGTCAGAAACGATCTGAACGATACTGCCCTGCGGGCCATGGCCGTGCTGCATCCGATCAAGCTGATCATCGACAACTATCCGGAAGGACAGGTGGACGAGTTTGAGGTGGCCAATCATCCATCACAGCCTGAACTAGGTACACGCAAGCTGCCTTTTTCACGCGAGATCCTGATTGATGCGGATGACTTTATGGAGAACCCGTCCAAGGGATTCCATCGCCTGACGGTTGGTGGCGAAGTTAAACTGAAGTATGCCTATGTGGTCAAGTGTACCGGTATGATCAAGGATGAGCAGGGCAGGGTGGTTGAGCTGCATGCCGACTATGATCCCGGCTCAACCAACGGGCCGATGACCTCGGATGGCCGTAAGATCAAAGGGGTGATCCACTGGCTGTCAGCTCCCCATGCTGCAACTGTGGAAGCCCGTCTGTTTGATCGGCTATTCAGTGATGCCAACCCTGACCGGGGTGGGGCAGACTACAAGCAGTTCCTGAATCCTGACTCCCTACAGACTTTGCCGCAGTGTCGGGTTGAAGTGTCGCTGCTGGATGCAGCACCTGGCCAGAGCTTCCAGTTTGAGCGTCTGGGCTATTTCTGCGCTGATCAGAAGGATTCACAGCCGGGCAAACCGGTCTTTAACCGTGTGGTGACCCTGCGTGATACCTGGGGCGGAAAGAACTGAGCCTCATGCAAAACCGCTGCGGAGCCAATCTGCTTTGTTGCCACTCACTCGGAAGCTCAACGTACCTGGATAGTACGTCTCACTTCCTCATTCGCTTGCGCCGTGCATCTCGGCTTCCTCACAACATTTTGCAAGAGGCTCTCTAACGTATGGATACTTCAACGTACAAAGCAGGATTTGTCTCGATTATCGGTCGTCCCAATGTGGGCAAGTCCACCCTGTTGAACCGGATTCTCGGTGAGAAGATCGTGGCGGTCTCGGACAAGCCCCAGACCACCCGCAACGTGATCCGTGGCATCCTGTCCGATGAGACCAGCCAGATCGTGTTTGTGGATACCCCTGGTATCCATACTGCCCGTACCCGGATCAACCGGGCCATGGTGGATGCTGCCATGACGGCGGTGACCGGGATTGACCTGATGCTGCTGGTGGTGGATGCCACCCAGAAGATTGAAGATGCATTCATCAAGGATATCTGTGGAAAGGCCGGAGCGCCGATCTATCTGGTCTTGAACAAGATCGATCAGGTCACCCCTAAAGAAAAGCTGTTTACCGTGATTGAGAGCTATACCCACCTGTATGACTTTCCGGAGATCATCCCGATCTCCGCCCAAAGCGGCAGTAATATTGAGCGTCTGGTGGACCTGGTGCGGGAACACCTGCCGGAGGGTGAGGCGCTCTTCCCGGATGATATCCTGACGGATCTGCCGGAAAAGTTTATTGTGGCAGAGCTGATCCGTGAAAAGGTCTTCCGCCTGACCAACCGCGAGGTGCCCTATGGCACAGCCGTGGTGGTGGAGGCGTTTGCCGAGCGGGAGAACGGGCTGGTGGCAATCAACGCCACCATCATGGTGGAACGGGATTCCCACAAAGGAATCATCATTGGCAAAAAAGGGGTCATGCTCAAAAAAATAGGTGAGCAGGCCCGTCGTGATATCGAACGCCTGCTGGGAACCAAGGTCTATCTGGAGTTGTTTGTGCAGGTGCAGGAACGCTGGACCGAGCGGACCGCCATGCTGCGGGAGTTAGGATACGAGTGAGCCTCTTTCAAAACTACTGCGGAGGCCGTCTACTGCGTTGCGCGGTGCTCGCTCTTTCGCCTACCTTACATGGTATGTCTCAATCGCTGCGCTCCGTGCGCCTTATATCCGGCCTTCCTCGTGACATTTTGAAAGAGGCTTATACATGAAATCAATAGTAGCCATAGTAGGCCGTCCAAATGTGGGCAAATCAACCCTGTTTAACCGGATTGTAGGCGAGCGCAGGGCTATCGTGGATGATATGCCTGGTGTGACCCGTGATCGCAACTACGCG